>CALWLN010000043.1 GCA_944381535.1 uncultured Lachnospiraceae bacterium | reverse complement strand
GTACAACAACACCGGCTCCAAGACCTTTGACAACTGCTGGGACTTTGTGGGTGAGGACGCCCACGGCCTGTACATGGACATCGACTCCGAGCTGGTGGGCAAGAACTTCCTGTACATGCTCACCCAGGACACCTACGCCGTCTGGCTGAAGGACGCCTTTGACGCCCTGTCCGCCGAGGAGCAGGCCTACTTCCAGCCTACCATCGACGAGATGGAGTCCGAGGCCGAGAGCCTGGGCCTGGGTGAGAACGGCAAGTACGCCCTGGCCTGGATCAAGCTGTGGGTTGGCAGCTACAACGCCCAGACTGACGATGGCCCCATCTGCAACACCCTGGTGGACCAGTCCGCCACCGACCAGTTCGGACTGTTGGTTTACTCCAAACTCCGTGCCGTTGAGGAATCCGCCTCTGTCTCCAGAAACAATGTCACTGTGGCGGCTTACAACGACGGTTACACCGGCATGGGCGGTTTTGGCTACAGCCACTACCTGTTTGTCACCGAGAACAGCCCTCTTCCCTGGACCGCATGCGCCTTTATCGCTTATCTGACCTGCACCGCCGACGGATTTTCCGCCTGGGGCAAGGACATTGGCGGCTATTCCTCCAATCCTGCCGTATATGCGGAAAACGAGGAAATCTTCCAGCACCAGACCGGTGGTATGAGCGAGGACGGTACCACGGTGGAATTTGCAGCTTTAAATGACGCCGGCTATGACTGGTGGGCAGGCGAAGGCGACTTGGTAATTGAGGATCCCTCCTACTGTGCTTCCGTTTCCTTTACCGTTGGAAGCTGGATTGAAATGCTGGATAAGTACAGCGCCGAGTAATCCGTTACCACAAAGAAAAGCAATCCCCGGCTATAGACATGGCCCCGGCTGGCTTTCATAAGATACAAAACAAGGCAGCCCCGGGGCCGTAAGACTGTCTCCGGAGCTGCCTGTTTCTTTTCACACGAAGAGGAGGGTTGTTATGAACCAAACTTCCGCTCTGCGCGCCAGCAGAGCCACGATTTTCAGAAATAAGGTAAAAACCTTTTTTTCCAAGCCTCACAACGTCATACTGCTGCTGATGGGCATTGTTTTTACCATAAGCACCGTGGCCCCCATTGTGGCCATCGTGAAGGATACCTTTAAAATTCATCCGGGAACCATTGACGCCCACCTCACCGGGAAGGCGGAAGGCTATACCCTGGTGAACTACATAGACCTTTTTACCAGCAATCTGGCCAGGACCAACCTGTGGTCGCCCCTTCTGAACACCGTCCTTCTGGCCGTGGGAACCTGTGTGGTAGCCATTCTGTTCGGCGGCCTGTTCGCCTTCCTGGTGACCCGCACGGACATGGCCTGGAGAAAGTATTTAAGCGGCATTTTCATTTTTCCCTACATCATGCCCCAGTGGACTCTGGCTGTGGTGTGGCAGAATGTATTTGACTCCAACGCCGTCACCGGCACCTCCAATGGCCTGCTTGCGGCTACCCTGGGAATTGAAATGCCCCTCTGGTGGTGCAAGGGCCTGTTCCCCAGTCTGGTGGTTTTGGGACTTCATTACGCACCCTTTGCCTACATACTGATTGGCGGCATTTTCCGCAACATGGACGCTAACCTGGAGGAGGCGGCCACCATTCTGGACACGCCAAAATGGAAAACCATGAGCAAGATCACGCTGCCCATGGTGAAGCCCGCTATCCTGTCCACTATCCTGTTGGTGTTCGGCAGTTCCATGGGCTCCTACCCGGTGCCTCATTATCTGGGACTTACAACCCTGTCCACCAAGTATGTGTCCATGAACTCCAAGTACGCCGGCGAGGCCAGTATCCTGGCCATTGTCATGATGATTTTCGGTGTGGGTATCATGCTGCTGAACCAGTTTTCCCTGCAAAGCCGCAAAAACTATACCACCGTCACCGGCAAGTCGGGCCAGACCTCTAAGATTCATTTGGGAAAGCTTGGAAAATATGCCGTTGCTTTGGTGCTGGCCATTGTAACCTTTTTTACCAGCATTTTCCCCATTGTGTCCTTTGCCTTTGAGACCTTTTTGCCCAATCCGGGGGATTACTCCTTCCTGTACACGGGGGACACCGCCAATCTGACCACCAAGTGGTGGGTCACGGCCACCAACACCAGCGCCCTGTATGGCCAGAAAGGGATTCTGTATAACGAGACCATCCGGGGAGCCTTCCTGGGCACCATCCTGGTCAGCGTCACCTGCGCCCTGCTGGCAGGTACCATAGGAACCTTGATTGGATACGCCGTATCCAAAAACAGACGAAGTAAAGCGGCAAACTATGTAAACGCCATGGCCTTTTTGCCCTATTTAATGCCTTCCATCGCGATAGGCGTGGCTTTCTTCATCTTATTTTCCAACGAATACGTGAACCTGTTTAATACATACACGCTGTTGATCATTGTCGGCACCATCAAATATATTCCCTTCGCCAGCCGAAGCTCGCTGAACTCCATGCTGCAGCTCTCCGGCGAGATTGAGGAGGCCGCCATCATTCAAAATATACCCTGGATCAAGCGGATGACCCACATTATCATCCCGATTCAGAAGACATCCATTATCAGCGGCTACCTGCTGCCCTTCATGACATGCCTGCGCGAGCTGTCTTTGTTTATCCTGCTGTGTACCCAGGGCTTTATCCTGTCCACCACACTGGATTACTTCGACGAGATGGGACTGTACGCTTTTTCAAGCGGTATCAATCTGATATTGATCGCCACCATCTTAATCTGCAACGCCATCGTCAACAAGGTTACCGGGGCCAGCCTGGATAAAGGAATAGGAGGTTAATTATGCCAGAAATCAAATTAGAACATGTAACCAAGCGCTGGGGCAAATTTTATGCCGTAGACGACCTGGATTTAGTCATCAAGGACAATGCTTTTGTCACCCTGCTGGGACCCTCCGGCTGCGGCAAGACCACGACGCTGCGCATGATCGCCGGACTGGAAAGCCCCACCTCGGGGCGGATCACCATCGGGGACAAGGTGGTCTTCGACAGCAGTCTGGGTATTAATATTCCCGCCAACAAGCGCAAGGTGGGCTTCCTGTTTCAAAATTACGCCCTTTGGCCCAATATGACGGTGTATGATAATATCGCCTTCGGTCTGAAAAATGTGAAGGAGCCCATGCCCAAAATCGATTTTGAGGCCAAAAACGCAGCCCGTATGGCTGAGATACTTGAGAATCCCGGCGAGGTGGCAAAGGTTCTAACGGAATGCCGGGATAAAAGCGGCAGGCTGGACGAGAAGAAAGCCCACTTAAAGCTGATGGACGCCTTCACCGTTTCCCTTTACACCGCAAAGCAGCTGTTTGATTACCATGCGGAGCAGAAGTCCGACTTCTCCTCTGAAATCGCAGCCCTTAAGGCAAAGGTAACGGCAGCCAAAAAGGCCGCCGTCTCCACCGGGGGAATGCTTGACGAGGAGTTCCGGCTGGTGAAGGATGGCCGGGTGGTCACAAAAACACGGAAAATGACAAAGGAGGAGATTGACCTCACCGTCCGCCGGGTTTCCCGTATCGTGAAAATCGGCATGTTTATGGACCGCTATCCCGCCGAACTGTCCGGGGGCCAGCAGCAGCGTGTGGCCATCGCCCGTACCCTGGCTCCCGAGCCTGCGGTGCTCTTTATGGATGAGCCCCTGTCCAATCTGGATGCCAAGCTCCGGCTGGAAATGCGCTATGAATTGCAGCGGCTCCATGTGGAGACCGGTTCCACTTTTGTCTACGTCACCCACGACCAGATGGAGGCCATGACCCTTGCCACCCAGATATGCCTTATCGAAAACGGTGTGCTGCAGCAGTACGACGCCCCGCTGACGGTCTACAACCGGCCCAACAACCTGTTTGTGGCGGACTTTGTGGGGAATCCCTCCATCAATTTTGTGGAGGCCAAAGGGGAGCAGCAGGCTGATGGTTCCATGGCTCTTCAAATTCTGGGCGGCAGGCAGGCCACCTTCCGTCCCCTGGCCCGGCTGGACTTAAATAGCTGGTTTCGGAAGCGGGAGGCCGCATCTTCCGCCAGGACTGCGGCCCAGAAGGAGAGAGACGCGGTCAAGGATTATGTGGAAAAAGGCAACAAGGATGAGAATTTCCGCTACCACATCGCCAGGGTGGTGGAGGACGACGCCTCCTTTAAGGAGGACCCGGTGATCACGGACCAGGATTTTGTGCTGGGTATCCGCCCGGAGGCTGTTGCCATTGCGGATGAGGGACATCTGGACGGAGAGATTTACGGCGCCATGCCCACCGGCATGGAGTCCACTATCAAGGTTCGGGTGGATGACTTCCTGCTGACCGGCGTTGTCTTTGGAAGCGAATTATTTACCATCGGGACCAGGGTTCATCTGGACGTGGCCGGAGATAACATTATGCTCTTTGACCGCAAGAGCGGCGCCTGTATCGCCGTTGGATCCCTTGAGGTGTGAAGGTATAACAAGCAAGCGGTAGAGAAATCAATCTCTACCGCTTTTATATAACCTTTATTATTAGCCATTCTGCGCTTTATAATCCATACCCCACTGCTCCATCGCCCTGATGATAGGACGCATGGATTCGCCCAATTCGCTCAAAGAATATTCCACTCTCGGAGGGACTTCCGGGTAGACTGTTCTTGTTATGATTCCGTCTTTGTATCAATCGTGTCATAATCGTGTCAAAATCGGTTCAGGTGATTTGACACGATTGAATCGATTTGCTATAATAGAACCATCAATGACAATGAAGGAGATGGCGGTATGCTTTTTCGGGAAAGTGAGACCATATAACTGAAAGAAGTTGTTGTGGACGAAATCAAAAAGGAAATCATTGCTTTTGCTAACTGTAACGGCGGAAAACTGTATATTGGCGTTCAGGATGACGGCACGGTAGTCGGAGTGGACGATCCTGACGGTGTATCTTTGCAAATAAGCAATATGGTACGAGATGCAATCAAGCCCGATGTAACGATGTTCCTGCACTACAAAACCATCGAAGAAGACGGAAAAGAAATCGTTGCTGTGGATATTCAGAGAGGAACGGACCGCCCATATTATCTTGCAAAAAAAGGGATGCGTCCAGAGGGCGTATATGTCAGGCAAGGTTACTCCTCGGTTCCGGCCACTGACACGGCAATCCGACATATGATTAAGGAAACGGATGGGGACCGCTTTGAAGCGATGCGTTCTCTGAACCAGGAACTTACATTTGAAGCCACAAAAAAGGAATTTGAGCTTCGGAACATAGAATTTGGCCCGCAGCAAATGCGTACTTTGAAGTTGGTCGATCAGGATAACCTTTACAGCAATTTGGGGCTGCTCCTGTCCGACCAATGCATTCATACGATTAAGGTCGCTGTTTTTCAGGGAAAAGACCAGACGGTTTTTAAGGACCGCCGGGAATTTACCGGGTCGCTGCTGCGGCAGATGAACGAAGTGTATAATTTTATTGACTTCCGAAATCAGACCCGTGCGACCATAGAAAAATTATTGAGGATCGACGTCAGGGACTACCCTGAAATTGCCGTCAGGGAAGTATTGTTGAATTTACTGGTCCACAGAGATTATTCCTTTAGCGCCAGTGCGCTTATCAGTATTTATGCTGACCGGATTGAATTTGTGTCCATTGGCGGGTTGATGCCGGGAATTGATCTGGAAGATATTATGGTAGGTATTTCCGTATGCCGAAATCAGGAACTTGCGAATGTATTCTACCGGTTGCGTTTGATTGAGGCTTATGGTACTGGAATGGGAAAAATTATGAAGGCATACGAAGGCATGGTGGAAAAGCCCGTGATTGAAACCACGAAAAATGCCTTTAAGATCATACTGCCGAATATTAACGCAAAATATGAAAAGGGCGATGATCCGGCACTTTCGTCAGAACCGTTGGCAAACGCTTCTGTTGGTGTGCCAACCAGTGACAGAGAGGAAAAAGTATTGGAATACGCCCGGACGCATGGGGCTGTTACAAGAAATGATATAATGGGATTGCTTGGAGTGAGTTCTTCTACTGCTGTCAGAATTCTGAAAAAGCTGGTAAAAAGCAACCTGTTAAAGCAGAATGGAAAAGCAAGAAGCACCAGTTATACCATTGTAAAATAATAATGAAATTACATGCCGCACAGCCCATTGACAGGGGACAGTGTTTCTGCTACAATATAGTCAAATATTAGACCGTCCAATATTGCAAGGAGGTTACAGATGAAACGGGAAGAAGTAAGAGCGCTCGTCAATGAATACTGCAAATTGAGGGATATACAGTTTGCGGCTTATGAAATGTATGCCAGGAAACACGGCCTGACAGCAAAAGAGCTGTTTGTATTGGACATCATCTGGTTTGCGCCTGACGGCTGTCTGCAATCGGATATATGCGAACGGCTTTCCGCTACCAAGCAGACGGTTAGCGCCATTATCAAGAAATTTCTGAAAAAAGGGTATGTGTCACTGGAAGAATCACAGACAGACCGCAGGAACAAAATCGTCCGTTTTACAAAAGCGGGTATTGCGTACACACAAAAAATAATCCCACCCGCCGCCAATGCCGAGATAGACGCTATGGCTGAATTGCCCATAGAGGAGATTGGGGAGCTGGTGCGTTTGACAACGCTGTTTTCCCATTGCATGAAAGAAAAATTCAATCAAATTGAATGTGGGAAAGATGAGGCGCGGGAATGATACTCAATACAGGTGGACGAACCGATACGGTACAATATTATACGGATTGGCTTCTGCGTCGTTTTTCGGAGGGCTATGTGCTTTCCCGCAACCCTCTTTTCCCAAATAAAGTGACCCGCTACGAGCTGACGCCCGATAAGGTGGACTGCGTCGTGTTTTGCTCCAAGAACTACAAGCCGATTTTACCGCGACTTCACGAGATTACGGACAAATTCCATACCTATTTTCATTACACGATCACCGCCTATGGAAAAGAGATTGAGCCGGGCGTTCCGTCTATTGAGGACAGTATGGGGACCCTTATGGAATTGTCAAAGCAGGTGGGCAGAGAGCGGATCGCCTGGCGGTATGACCCTGTGCTGTTAACCGAAAAGTACACAGTCAAAACCCATTTACAGACCTTTGAAAAAATGGCAGGTGTGCTTGCGCCATATATCGACCGGTGTATTTTCAGCTTTGTGGAGATGTATAAGAAGCTGGAGACAAACATGCCGGAGCTTATCCCTCTGACGGAACAGGATAAAGAAATGCTTGCCGGGGGACTGGGAGCGATTGGGAAAAAGTATGGGATTCATCTTCAGACCTGCGGCACAAACGGCGATTACACCCGCTATGGTATCCATAAGTCCGGCTGTATGACCCTTGACATTCTTGGGCGGGCAAATGGAATCGAATTCAAGAATCTGAAGCACAAGGGAATGAGGGAAGGCTGCCATTGCATAGAGAGCCGTGATATTGGCGCGTACGATACCTGCATGAACGGCTGTAAATACTGCTACGCAAATAAAAATCCACGCAAGGCATTTGAAAACTATAAGCTGCATGATCCGGAGTCCGCGCTTTTGCTCGGAGAGCTAAGGGCTACGGATACTGTGACGCAGGGCGCACAGAAAAGTTTTTTGAAAAAGGGATAGCTGTATGATTCGGGAAATTGAAGTGAAAAGAACCGAAATGACCGCAGCTATTGGGAAGCTCTTGACGCGGAGCTGAAGGAGTACGCCGCCGGAATCGGTCTTGACTATGTGACCAACGATGACAGTATGAGCCGTCCCTTTCATGCTCCACCCGCGGTCGTCAATTATTTCTATCACAGCGAGATCAAAAAATCAGCGCTTTCTAATGGGATTTTACAGAAGGAAATAAGTTACGGAAATTCCAGCCGGATACTTAATATGCCATCCCGGTAGTCTGCCGTGATGGAGCCGCCCATCTGCTCGGTGAGGACCCGGGCGATGGAAAGGCCTAAGCCGGTGGAATTCTGAGCGGTTTCCACGGTGTAGTACCGGTCGAAGAGCCGGGCCACCTGGACGTCGTTTAAGGTGGAAGCGTGGTTGGAAAATGTGATTGCGCCGTCCCCGGTCAGGGTAATCCCAAGGTCGCCGTCGCTGTACTTGATGGCGTTGCTTAAGATATTGCCGAAAATCCGGGCCAGGGCATTTTTGTTAAGGAGCCGGACAACAGGTTCCTCCGGCATGGAAATGGAAGGGGTGATATGACACCCCTTCAAAGCGGCATAATAACCGGAAAGGCTCTCTTCCAGAGCGTGATTGAGGACAACCTCCTCCCTGGGAGTATCCCCCACGGTGGAGGTGACAATGGAGTAGCGGAAAAGTTCCTCTGTCAGCTGCTTTAAGGTTTCGGTGCGGTCCTCAATGACAGCAAGGTAGCGGGCGGCGGTCGCGGATTTTTCCTCTTGCCGAAGGAGGTCCAGGTAACCGCAGATGGCCGTCAAGGGGGTTCTCAAGTCGTGGGAAATGTTGGTAATGGCTTCTTTTAATTCCAGATCCCCCTGTACGAACCGGTGGCGCTGTGCCCGGAGCTTTCGAAGCTGAAGGTTCATATCCCGGGCCAGGGCCCGCATGCGGCTATCCCCGCTGGAAATGTCGATGAGGGTGTTTGTGTCGGTTGTGAGCCGCTCGGCGAAAGCCTCCTGTAGCTCCCTTGCGGATTTTCTCAGGAGATACAGCTTTATCAGTAAAATGAAAAGAGCCAGTGTGAGGAGGCCCACCAGGGCCCATAACCAGGGTTCCATAAAATAAACTCCTTTATTTTATATCCTTTTTTCGGAATATAGCAATTCCTGCGCCGGTGGAAATGAGGATAATCCCGGCGGAGTACAGAGGCATTTGCCACAAATGCGCGCCTTGCATGGAGGCGTATTGGATTCCCTGCCCGGTGGGAAGAATGTCTAAAATAGTCTCATATACCAGCCGTTTGGTGCCTCTTAAGTAATCCGGGTTGGGCATTTCCTCTGTGACGGAAGGGCTTTCCTCGGTAATGACATAATTTGAATAGTATTCCGGGGCGTCCAGCCTGGCGGCGATGAGCGAGGCGGCCATCAGCAGTACGAAGGAAGCCAGAATGGTGATAACGGCCACAGTGGCTTTGGTTTGGCAGTTCATGCCAAGAAGCATGCACAGGGAGCAGAAGGCAGCCGTCATCAGAATACAGCCAAGAGCCGTTGCCGCTATCAGGGGAGCTGGGGCTGTCAGGGAACCAATCAGAGGGATTCCCAGTGCTAAGATTGGAAGTGTGTAGGCTGCTACCATCAACAGTGCCGCCGCAATGCTGGTAATCAGATTGGACAGATAGACAGAAGTACGGCTGTGCCCGATAACCAGCTTGTTGCGGATGGTTCCATCGCTGTACTCCGTGCCCACAAAGAGGCTTACGAATACGGCGCAGAGAATACCAATCATAATAGCGTGATTAAACAGGCTTTCGTTCAAAGAGACGGAGAATTCCGCCTTGTCACGGTACTGGTTCCAGACACGAAAAAGGGCAAAGAAAAACATAAATCCCATACAGAGCCAAAATACCTTTGATTTTTTCAGACGCGCGAAATTCGCGCTCAACAGCTTACGCATGACTGCCACCTCCCACCAGATTGATGTAATAGCTTTCCAGGCTCTCGTCCCGCTCCTGCATGGATAGAATTTCACAGCTTTCCTTTGCCAGGGCCAGGGAGAGGGGCGTAATGCTGACCTTATCGTAGATATCGGCCTGGGTGCCGGAGAGAATCTTGTAATCCAGCTCCATGGCGTCCAGCACCCGGGAGAGCGCTTTGGTGTCCGTTACGGTGAGGCGGACGCATTTTCTGCAGGCGGCTTCCAGGTCTTTGGCGCTGATTTCCTTCACCATGCGGCCGCCGTCGATAAAGCCGTAGTGGGTGGCAAGTCGGGACAACTCATCTAAAATATGGCTGGAAATAAGTACCGTAATCTGCCGCTCTTTATTTAGCTTTAAAATCAGTTCCCGCATTTCGATGATACCCTGGGGGTCCAGACCGTTGACCGGCTCATCCAGTACCAGAAAATCCGGGTCTCCACAGAGCGCGATGGCGATTCCCAGTCGCTGGCGCATGCCTAAGGAAAAATTCTTGGCTTTCTTTTTCACGGTGTCGGAAAGACCCACCAGTTCTAAGAGCTCGGAAATTCCATCAAAGGAGGGAAGCCCCAGAATCCGGTACTGTTCCTTTAAATTATCCTCCGCGGTCATGTCCTGGTAGATGGAGGGGGTCTCCACTACGGCGCCCATGCGGCGTCTGGATTTGGCAATCCTCTTATCGGTATTTTTGATGCCGTAGAGGGTATAATCTCCGGCAGTGGGCTCCTGGAGCCCGCAGATCAGCCGGATGAGCGTGGTCTTTCCGGCGCCGTTTTTGCCCACGAAGCCGTAGATGGAGCCCTTGGGCACGTGCATGGAAAGATTGTTCAGCGCTTTAAAATGTCTGTATTGTTTGCTTAAAGCATTGGTTGTCAGACAGTAGTCCATTTTATTTTTACCTCCTTACCTTTGATAACCTTATCCTAACGGGGAAAGGTTAAGAAAGCGGTTAAGGAAAGGGTAAAGAAAAGGTTAAGATTTATTCCCTCATTTTAAAACCAATGCCCCAGACCGCTTCAATGTAATCCTTCCCCCCTGCGTCCTTCAGCTTCCTGCGCAGATTGCTGATGTGAACCTTCAGGGAACTTTCCATGCAGTCGGGCGTGTCCTGGCTTAACCGGTCCAGAAGCAGGGATTTGGGAAGCACCTGGGAAGGGTTCTGCATTAACAGCTTTAAAATGGCATACTCCGTCCGGGTCAGCCGCACCGGCTGCCCGTTCACAGTGACGGTGCGGGCCTGGGTATCCAGTGTGATGTCCTCAAAAGTGAGCCGGCTGGCGGTGCCAGTCTCGGCGGCTTTGCGAAGCTGTACGGCGATTCTGGCCAACAGCTCCCGGGTGTCAAAGGGCTTGGTGAGGTAGTCAGCGGCTCCGCCAAGAAGCAGGTCCACTTTATTTTCCACATCCACCTTGGCGCTGATGATGATCACCGGAATACCCGAAATTTTTGGAAGAATCTCCTCGCCGTTTAAGCCGGGGAGCATAAGGTCTAAAAGCACCAGATCCGGTCTTACGGAGGACAGCACAAGAAGAGCCTCCGTGCCGGAGTAGGCCCGGGTCATCCGGTAGCCCTCCCGGGTGAGGACTTCCGTCAGCATATCGCCGATGGAGATGTCGTCGTCAATCATTAATATGTGTTTCATTTTCTTCTTCCTCCTCCAGCATGCGGTTGATGGCGTCCCGAACCGCCGTGGAGCGGAGCTGATTCATCTTCTCGCAGTAGGCGTTTAGACGCCTCATGGTGCGCTCATCCAACCGCATGGAGAAGAGCTGGTCCTTGTTGTTATCGCCTTTGGGTCTGCCTGGTTTTCCCATAATGTTGTCCTCCTTTGTTGTTCCTGCGTCAGTACCGGAAATGCGTTACCGGGCACAGAGCCAACCGTAACGTCCTCCTGCATGATTTCTGTGAAAAGTGATACTTAGGGGCTTGAAAAAACAGGTTGGATGGAATATAATATACTTACCGAAGGAGCTGACACGATAGAAAAAGCCTATCCGCTCGGTAAAAGTTTTAGTTAAAAGATAACCGTCGAGCCTTTAGCCGGGAGCAGGACGGTTATTTTTTTCGCTTCAGACTGATAACCAGTGAAATAATGGTACATAACATGATGGTAAAGGTGAATAAGTCGGAATGTCACCATTGGTAACAGTTTAGGCAGGTCTGCGCATTTACTGCGCTGACCGTGCGAAAACTTGTTGCGTGGAATCCTCCGCCCCATCGCGAAGCGATTTTCAATGGGCGGAGGACTGTAACAGTTCAAATATCTGAACTGTTACAACCATTTGAACCACCCTCTTTCCATGATACTCGGAACGGAGGGCACCGTCTGTCAGCTCCTTCGGTAAGTATAGTATCCCTGTTATTTAAATTTGTAATACACAAATTATAATTCATGTGTTGGAAAAAATCAAGGGTTACTGTTTTGAAAAATTGACAGAGGATTTGGAAGTTGGAGCCTAAGAATCTGGAGGAGTGACTGCAGTGGGTTTACGCCCACAATGTGGATAATCATCCGTTATTTGTGGCGGAGGTGGATAACAGGGTGGCGGGATATGCCAGCCTCTCTCAGTACCGGGAGAAGTTTGGGAAGGTCTGGACATTGAGAATTATGAGATTTTTGTTTAATTAAGTTGACAAAAAACCATTCTTTTAGTATAGTGGAAAAAGATTCCGTGAGGGAGTAATTCGCGCGCAGCGTGATTTGTCAACAAGCTGGTCAGGCGTAAGCCGTAAAGACCTGGCAAATCTTAAAGAATGAGACTCATGTATGCTTCGGCATACATGAGTTTTTTGTCTTGTTCAGGAAATATTTTTTCATCGAAGACAAAAGTCCCTCCGTGCAAAAATTTATGACTACAAAGGAAGGAATAAAAAATGGGTATTGTTGAGATTTTTCTGATCGGGGTAGGACTTTCCATGGACGCTTTTGCGGCGGCGGTTTGCAAGGGCTTGAATATGCGCAAGGTCAACAAGAAGCACTGTCTGATCATCGCCCTGTTTTTCGGTGGCTTCCAGGCGCTGATGCCGCTGGTGGGATGGTTTTTGGGAAAACAGTTTGAGCGGTATATCACCAGCGTGGATCACTGGATTGCCTTTGTATTGCTGGCCTTTCTGGGTGGGAAAATGATTTTTGAGGCTATAAAGGAGAAAGAGGATGACGAGGTGAAGATGGACGGTAAGCTGGATGTAAAGGAGCTTTTGCTTCTGGCCATCGCCACCAGTATTGACGCATTGGCGGTGGGGATTACCTTCGCTTTCCTGAAGGTGAATATTTTTGAGGCCATCGCCATTATCGGCTGCACCACCTTTGTCATAGCTGCGGCGGGGGTATTTATCGGAAATATTTTTGGCAGCAGATATAAGAAGAAGGCGGAACTGTTCGGCGGGGCGATTCTCATTCTCATCGGATTGAAAATTTTGCTGGAGCATTTGGAGATATTTTAGCTTCAGACGGGTCCGTGAAGTTGGATGACGATATGAAAAAGGCTCTCAAACCCATGAGTTCAGAGGGGGATGAGGGCTTTTTGTTTTGAGATGAGATAAAATAGACACAGACCCAAAATCAGAAAGAACTTTTGCCGTAATAATATTGTATTGTAGTTCTTGACGTATTCCGGGAAAAAAGGTATTCTGAACATAGTAAAGATGAATATATCCTGGCAAATAGGAGGATGTCCGCGGATGGATAAGCTGAGTGTTGTGCAAAATAAGAGAATCGAGGAAATTAAAAAATGGGCGTCTGAAAATGGCAATCAGATTAGCTATGCGCTTTTTTTGGATATATTGACGGAGGGCATACCGTCTTTTGCAAAGGAAGAAATTATGGTTGGACAGGTGGTGCGCGAGCTGGCCGATCAAGGGATTATGGTGGTGCCTTTTGATGAGGGAGAGGACTATGCTGCGCAGGGATTGGAGACAAATCAGTTTATTCCGGCACTGGTGAATATTAGACAGGAAACATGGACGATTTCAAATTTGATGGACAGGCTCGAAAATCATGAAATCAATCTGGAGCCTGTGTTCCAGAGGAAAAAGAATCTGTGGGATGATGAAAAACAAAGCCGGCTCATAGAATCCCTGATGCTTCGTATTCCCGTTCCAAGCTTCTATTTTGATGCGGCAACGGAAGGAGAATGGAAGGTAATCGATGGTTTGCAGAGACTCTGTTCGATTCAGAATTACCTTGTTGGAGAATCGAAAAAGAAGCTTACGGGCTTACAGTATCTTACGGAGTTTGAGGGATATACCTTTGATAAGCTGCCCCGGCAGTATATCCGCCGGATTAAGGAGGCGCAGATTGTTGCTTACTCCGTACAGTACGGTACACCGGAGGCGGTCGTCTATAATATTTTTGAGAGAATCAACACCGGAGGCCTGTCATTAACGCCGCAGGAAATAAGGAATGCCATGTATCACGGGAAAGCCACAACGCTGGCGCAGGAGCTTGCCGACAGCCAGGCGTTTTTGGAGGCTACTTTATATGCGGTAAAACCGGGCCGGATGATGGACCAGGAATATATTATCCGTTTTATGGCGTTTACGGAACTGGATTATAACACGGAATATAAGGACGATATTGACGCGTTTTTAGTTCTGGCAATGAAGCGCGTGAATGATTATGAAGAAGCGGACCTTGAGCGTATAAGAAAGAATTTCTATAAGGTGATGAAATATTCAAAGGAATTATTTGGGAGGAATGCATTTCGAAAAATCAATGAGGAGGGAAGACGCGGCCCGATCAATAAGGCGTTATTTGAACTTTTTTCCGTATGCTTTACAGAATTGGAGGAAAGCCAACTGAACCGGCTTTTAGACAACCGGGAGAAATTTCTGAAAAAGTATGAGGAATTATTTCATGAGAAGGAATTTGTTTCCTCCATAAAATCCGGGAAAAAATCGGATTGTATCAGACGAATTAACAGGGGCAGAAAGTTGATAAAGGAGTTTCTATGATTGAGAAATTGGAATTAGATAATTTTAAGTGCTTTGGAAAGCTGGAAATGAATTTGCGGCCGCTGAATGTATTGATGGGTCTAAATGGCATGGGAAAATCGTCTGTGATTCAAAGCTTTCTTCTACTCAGACAGTCCTATATGGAAAATAAGCTGTCGGGGCTCAAACTCAATGGAAGGTACGTAAAGCTGGGGAACGGCAGCGATATTTTATATGAACGTGCGGAAACGGAAGAAATTGGCATTGCGGTAGAGGGCAAAGACAATCGTGTGAAAGGCTCTTTTTTATATGACGCGGATTCCGATCTTTTGGAGAATCAGCTTTATCCGGGAGAAATTGCGGAGCAAAGCGTTTTGTTTGGAAACCGTTTCCGATACCTTTCCGCTTATCGAATTGAACCAAAGGACCTATACCGGATGGCGGATGAAAAGGAACTGCAGCAGAGAGAGTTTGGAAATACAGGAGAGTATGCCATTCATTTTTTGAATGTATATGGAAATCAAAGGATAGAAAATGAGCAGGTGATTTTCAATGCCATAGAGGACCATTCTCTGGCGGAACAGGTAAGGTGCTGGCTGTCTCTGATCGCGCCGGGAATTTTGCCGCAGATTTCTGTGAACACAGGGCTACGCAGTGCAGAGCTGAAATATGAGTTTCGGGAGGGCAAGGAGCGGACCAATGCCTATAAAAGTGTCAATGTAGGTTTTGGTATTACCTATGTTCTGCCCGTGGTAATAGCTCTTTTATCGGCAGTTCCGGGAGAACTTCTGCTGCTGGAGAATCCGGAAGCGCACATTCATCCGGCAGGACAAAGATGGCTTGGAGAGTTGATTGCACAGGCTTGTGCCGGGGGCGTTCAGATTGTCGTGGAAACACACAGCGACCATGTAATCAATGGAATACGATTGGCTGTAAAGAAAAAGAAATTGAATCATCATGACGCAGGAATTTTCTTTTTTTATAAAGAGCAGGACGAGGATTACAGGCACAAGGTGATCACTCCGGCAATAGATACGGACGGGCGCATTGATGTCTGGCCGGAAGGATTTCTGGATGAGTGGGACAATGCATTGCTGGAATTGCTGTGAAGAGAGGTACCTATGATAGTAGCAATCAACGATCTGGCTTTTCAATTCCGGATTTATGAAGAAAAACAGGCAATGGAAGCCATAGAAAAATTTATATTGATATGCAAAGAACTGGAATCCGTAAAATGCCACAATGTGGGGCGAATCATTGGGATTGAAATTGATAAGCGGACAGAAATTTGTCCCGGCAGCACTCTTTTTAAGATAGCACAGAGGATAAAGAATAGAGAAGAAAGAACGTATTTTTTAGGTCTGTTGAAGAACAGAGGAAAAGCCCTTCTTTTGCCGGAAAGTCCGTTTGTCTATAAGGAAAGAGAGTCTTTCCTATGCGCTACTGCCAAAGATGAGATATTAGTCAGTATTGAGACCGAGGAAGGTTTAAAAATGGACAAAATCGAAGGCGCAATCAATCAAGAGTCTGTAACCATTAAAAATATTTCTGATGAAAAGCATCTTTTTCTATACCAGGATATTGTCGGTCTCAGAATTTACGAAGAAAATAAAAAGCATAAGAAAGACAGAGAAAATGCTTATGGCAAAGGAAAAGTTGCCAGCCCCATGGATTTATCGGATGAAGAGGCGCAATATCTGTTGGATCGCGCAAAAATTGTAAAGGGACGTCTATATGCAAAAAAAGGCAGGAATTATTACGCCTTTCAGAAAACCAGGGAATGTATTTATCACGGTTACATAGCAGATGATCTTGGAGATGACATTAAAGTCGTTATTAATTCAGTAAAATGGGATTAAACGGCTTATGAACGGAGTGAACAGGAAGCATAAAGGGCTGTCTTTTTGAGTTAAAAGCATATAACGGTTGAAAAGATTGGCCCAAACACGTATAATAATAGGTAGTTTTTGGAATCAGGAGGGATTTTGAATGTGCGATAAATGCAAAAAAAAGTTTTATATGACAACGGCCATTGCCTATACATCCGGTAAACCCCACATCGGGAACACCTACGAAATCGTGCTGGCGGACAGTATCGCCAGATACAAGCGGCTGGAGGGCTACGACGTGTTTTTCCAGACAGGAACGGATGAGCATGGCCAGAAGATTGAGTTGAAGGCTCAGGAGGCCGGCGTCAGCCCCAAGGAATATGTGGACAGGGTGGCCGGACAGGTGAAGGACATCTGGGATATGATGAATTCCTCCTACGACAAATTTATCCGCACCACGGACCCCGACCATGAGCGGCAGGTGCAGAAAATTTTTAAGAAGCTTTACGACCAGGGAGATATTTACAAGGGCTATTACGAGGGGCTTTACTGCACTCCCTGCGAGTCCTTTTTCACCGAGTCCCAGCTTGTGGACGGGAAGTGCCCGGACTGCGGCCGTGAGGTGGTGCACGCCAAGGAGGAAGCGTATTTCTTCAAAATGAGCAAATATGCGGACAGGCTCATTGAGCATATCAACAGCCATCCGGAATTTATCCAGCCCGTGTCCCGGAAAAATGAGATGATGAACAACTTCTTGCTGCCGGGATTACAGGATCTGTGCGTATCCAGAACATCCTTCTCCTGGGGAATCCCGGTGGATTTTGACCCTAAACATGTGATTTATGTGTGGCTGGACGCACTGACCAACTATATTACCGGTATCGGCTATGACTGCGACGGCAATTCCACGGAGCAGTTTCGGAAAAACTGGCCGGCGGATCTGCATTTGATTGGAAAGGATATTATCCGTTTCCACACCATTTACTGGCCCATCTTCCTGATGGCGCTGGAACTGCCCCTGCCCAAGCAGATCTTCGGGCATCCCTGGCTGCTGCAGGGGGGCGAGAAGATGAGCAAATCCAAGGGAAATGTCATCTATGCGGACGATATGAAAAATCTGTTCGGCGTGGACGCCACCCGCTATTTTGTATTGCATGAAATGCCCTTTGAAAACGACGGAATCATCACCTGGGAGCTGGTGGTGGAGCGTTTTAATTCGGACCTTGCCAATATTCTGGGCAATCTGGTGAGCCGTACCATTTCCATGAGCAACAAGTATTTTGACGGCGTTGTGAAGCGGACGGGCGTTGCCGGGGAGGCAGACGAGGGTCTGAAAGAGGTGGCAACCTCCGCGCGGGACAAGGTGGCGGAGAAGATGGCCGGTCTGCGGGTAGCGGACGCCATCACGGAGGTGTTTAACCTGTTCCGCCGCTGCAACAAATACATTGACGAGACCATGCCCTGGGCGCTGGCCAAGGATGAAAGCCAGCGGGAACGGCTCAGCGAGGTACTCTATAATCTGACGGAGGCCATTACCATCGGGGCCAGTCTGTTGTCCTGCTTCCTGCCGGAGACAGCGGAGAAAATTGTATCTCAGCTGAATACGGAGTTACGTTCCTTTGAGGAGCTGAACCGCTTCGGCCTGTATCCGGACGGAAACAAGGTGACGGAGAAGCCGGAAATCCTCTTTGCCCGTCTGGATGTGAAGGAGATCATGCCTAAGGTTGAGGCCATCCGGGAAGCCCAGAAGAGGGAGTTTGAGGCGGAGCAGCGCGCCCTTGGCAAGGCTGAAGCGGATAAAGAGTCGGCCGGGGAGTCCCTGGAGGAAGGGATTGACATTGAGGCAAAGGAAGAGATTACCTACGAGGATTTCATGAAAATGCAGTTCCAGGTGGGTGAGATCATCGCCTGTGAGGAAGTTCCAAAGTCCAAGAAGCTTCTCTGCTCCCAGGTGCGTATCGGCAGCCAGGTGAAGCAGATCGTATCGGGTATTAAGGCCCATTACACCGCTCAGGAGATGGTGGGCAAGAAGGTGATGGTGCTGGTGAACTTAAAACCGGCCAAGCTGGCGGGCGTGCTGTCCGAGGGAATGCTTCTGTGCGCCGAGGATGACAAGGGCCAGTTGTCCTTGATGGTGCCGGAGAAGAAAATGCCCTCCGGCGCGGAGATCAGCTGATATGATATTTGACAGTCATGCCCATTATGATGATAAGCAGTTCGGGGAAGACAGAGACGAACTGCTTTCTTCTATGGAGCAAAATCGGATAACGAAAATTGTAAATGTGGGTTCCAGTATAGAGAGCAGTAAGCGGGCCATTGCCCTGGCAGAGCGGTATGATTTTGTCTATGCGGCCATCGGGGTACACCCCAGCGACATATCCTGTCTCAATGAGGAAAGAATGGCGTGGCTCCGGAAAACGGCGAAGCGCGAGAAGGTGGTGGCCATCGGAGAAATCGGGCTGGACTATTATTGGGATAAGGAGCCGGAAATTCAGGAGCAGCAGAAGGTCTGGTTCCGGCGGCAGCTGGAACTGGCCAGAGAGGTACAGCTGCCGGTGATCATTCATTCCCGTGACGCTGCGGCGGATACCCTGGAAATCATGAAGGAGCGGGCTTTGGGGATACCGGGGGTCATTCATTGCTTCTCCTATTCGAAGGAACTGGCTTTAGAGTATGTGAAACTGGGCTACTATATCGGCGTGGGCGGTGTGGTGACCTTTAAAAATGCCCGGAAGCTGAAGGAAGCGGTGGCGGAGATTCCCATAGAGCGGATTTTGATAGAGACGGACTGTCCATACCTTGCGCCGGAGCCCAACCGGGGGAAGCGGAATTCCTCGTTGAATCTGCCCTACGTGGTGGATGCCATTGCTGAAATGAAGGGGATGGCACCGGAAACGGTGGAGGAGATTACCTACCGGAATGCCATGGAGTTGTACGGGCTGGGTTAAATCCGCCTCAAATGGCATGGAGCTGTATGGACCGGGTTAAATCCTCTCTACATACCATGGAACGGCAGAGGCCGGTTAATTTGAAATGAAAGGGGAGCATATGGCAACACTGGGAAATCCACAGAATACCATAGCGGTTTTACAGAAATATAATTTTAATTTCCAGAAAAAATTCGGGCAGAACTTTTTAATTGACACCCATGTGCTGGATAAGATTATCCGGGCGGCAGAGATTACCCGGGAGGATTTTGTGCTGGAGATCGGGCCGGGGATAGGTACCATGACCCAGTATTTGTGCGAGAATGCCCGTCAGGTGCTGGCGGTGGAAATTGACAAGACGCTGATTCCCATTTTGGCGGATACCTTAAGTGAGTATGGCAATGTGGAGGTTCTTAACGAAGATATTTTGAAGGTGGATATCAACCGGATCGCCCGGGAGAAGAATGACGGAAAGCCCATCAAGGTGGTGGCAAATCTGCCCTACTACATTACCACGCCCATTATCATGGGTCTCTTTGAGAGCCATGTGCCCATCGACAGCATTACGGTGATGGTGCAGAAGGAGGTGGCGGACCGTATGCAGGTGGGGCCGGGAACCAAGGATTATGGGGCGCTGTCCCTGGCGGTGCAGTATTACGCCAGGCCGGAGATTGTGGCAAATGTGCCCCCCAACTGTTTTATGCCCAGGCCAAAGGTGGGAAGCGCCGTCATCCGGCTTGTCCGTCATGAGAAGCCAACCGTGGAGGTGGAGGATGAGAGGCTGATGTTTCGACTGATTCGAGCCTCCTTTAACCAGCGGAGAAAGACCCTGGCCAACGGGCTTAACAATTCCGGGGAATTGAAGCTTTCAAAGGAAGTGATAACTCGGGCCATTGAGGAACTGGGCCTTTCGCCCGGTATCCGGGGGGAGGCGCTGACGCTGGGGCAGTTTGCGAAGCTGAGTAATATTATTTATGGGATGTTACATGACTTGACAGTTGAAAGTTTACAACACTAAGAAACCTTGGAATCCCACTGTTCCGCCGGCTCTTCCTGTAGTCCCTGAATTATCTGCGTTATGCATAATTCCGGCTTTTGCCCTAAAAGGCGGAAAAAA
>CALWLN010000042.1 GCA_944381535.1 uncultured Lachnospiraceae bacterium | reverse complement strand
AGGTCATGCGGGCTGCGCTTGCGCAGGCAAGTATGACCTTGGGGCGCGCAAAACACCGAAAAGTAGCCATTTTTCGAAGAAAAATGAGCGGATTTGAGGTGTTTTAGAATTGCGGGAGTGCGTTAGCGCGTAGCAATTCGTGTATCATAAGCGTCAAAATACCTTTTGACGCTTTCATCATTTATTTTATATAGTGAACTTGGGATAAAAATGTGTTATGCTTAAAAAGCAGGAGATTTTTAGTGATTGTTTACAGGCCGGTTTTGCGAAGGGCGTTACCGGTGTCGTGAACAGAGATCATTTTTATCCGGAGGGAACGAAATGAATAAGAGGCCTTATGATATATGCAATAAAGTGATTGTTGCTTTGAATGTGCTGGTATTTCTGGTGCTGGATCTTATGGGAGATACCGAGAGCGGAAGCTTCATGTACGGTCATGGAGCCATGTTTCCGGACGCCGTGCTGGTGGACGGCGAATGGTACCGGCTGATCACCTGCATGTTTGTGCACTTCGGTATCCGACATGTGGCCAATAATATGTTGATTCTGTTTTTCCTGGGGGATAACCTGGAGCGGGTCCTGGGCCATGTAAAGTATGTGGTTCTGTATCTCTTATCCGGGCTGGGCGGCAGCGCGCTCTCTCTGATCTATATGGTGAGGACCGGGGATTATGCCGTATCCGGCGGCGCGTCCGGCGCTATTTTCGGCGTTATCGGGGCCTTGATCTATATTGTGGTGAGAAATCGCGGACGGCTGGAGAATCTGACGGCCAGACGGTTGATTTTTATGGCGGTTTTAAGCCTGTATTACGGGTTTACGGCCACCGGGGTGGACAACCTGGCCCATGTGGGCGGTCTGGTCTGTGGATTTCTGCTGGCTATTTTACTGTATCGGAAAAAACCTGTCCGGACGGGGACGGAGTACCGGACAGGCTTATAGGGGGATGCGCACGATTTTTGCAAGGAAATTTCTGCGTTTACACGAAGCAAAAATCGGCGCAGGAAACGTCATAAAGAAAACATTTATGACGTTTCCTATAGCTCCTCCTACATCACATAGTGTTCTGCGTTGATCAGCTTGGTGGAGAGCAGATCTTTGAAGGAGTCGAAGATACCGGGAAGATTATCGTCACCGGATTCTCCAATCTTTGCTACATTTTCAGCGATTGCCGCAATGGCACCTTCCTGTGCCTCGCTGCAGGACACCTTTGCGCAGTTGGCAATGGAAAGCTTATCCAAAATCAGATCCGGAGTTACATCTTCAGCTATTTTTATCGTTGCCGCATTTCTTACGCGGACGCCCTCCGGCGAATTTTCAAGAAGGCTTTTATCCACACGGACACTGACCTTGTTCTCCAGAATCCTTCCTTCCCAACTGATTTCCAGCCGGTCATATTCCGCATTTAATTTTTGGAAAGCTTCTTCCTGGCTTTTTCTTAATATGACAGTACCTTTTACGATGAGTTTCTCAAGAGAATTTCTCAAGGCATCCGGATCACAGTTTTCGTCCAGTTTTACGGAGCCGTATACATAGAGGTTCCCGCCTTCTTTTTCCAGCAGCTGCCCATTTAAGACGGCATCCCCGTAAATCAGTTTCATTCCTTCCGGCACTACCACAAAATCGACTTGCTCGTCAAACAGAGCGACGCAGTCCTCCACTTTACATTCCGGAACAAGCAGTTGCTTCGTGACAAACTGTACCTGCTTTTGTGCCAACTTTTGAAGGTCTACATCCGGATCTTGGATGACCACCATATTTTCCGCATAATATCGGCCTCCCTCCCTGGCCCGCAGGGGAAAATACTTATCCATGACAAAGGTTTTATCCAGAAGCACACAGTCATCCGGATAAGTGGAAACGGAGCCGTTGACCGATATTTTACTCAAATATCCTTCCAGGCTTTTGGGACACTTTACAGAACCGTTGACGGAAATCTTCTCATATTTTGTCAGAACCGCCTCTGTTCCCGGATGAATCGTAAGAGAGCCGTTAATCGACAGCAGGGTATGTTCCTTGACGGATGTGTTTCCGGTAATCTCATAAGACCCGTTTACCGTATTTAATTCTATCTCAACACCATCAGGAATTTCTATGGTACATTCCTGATTGATTGTTACCGGAAGCCGGTTTAAAATGCTTTTGCTGGTTTCGTTTACGATGACAAGTTCCGCGTTGATCAGCATTTTTTCAAAATGGCTGTAATCCTCTTCCTTCATCTTTCGGCCGGCGCGGTTGGGAATATCACAGTCATTACCGCCATGGCGATCATGTTTGCGCTTTTGATCATGAAACCTGTCTATGCGCTGTTGAATCTGGGTATTCATTATCTCATATTCGTGTTGTTTTTGTACAGTACCTTCAGCTCGGGGGAAGTGATTAACTTTACAATCACCACACTGCTGTGCGGCCTCATATATTTTGTGCGTTATCACCATCTGCGCATTGAACTGTCCCAGGCCAGACTGATTGATGATATTCAGAATGAACTGACGGAAATGCGGAAAAATTTCCGTTTGTCTCTGGAACAGTATGAGCTTATCCTGGAAAAAGAAAATTATATGACCTTCGAATGGAATATCGAAAAGGACCGGATTTATTTTTCCAAAGAGTGGCGGGACTGGTTTGATGAATCTGAGGACATTCCAAAGTTCAGCAGTTATATTCAGGAGCGGAAAACATTAGCCCAGGACCAAAAGGAATTGATTCTAAAATGTCTGGAAGACGTCAGAAAGGGCGTTATTTTTCAGAAGCATGAGCTGTTTCTGCCGCTGAAAACAGGCAAAAAGGGTTGGTTTGACCTTCGGGTGATCACACAGATGAATGACCGGAACGAACCTATATCGGGAATTGGTACACTTTTGGATATCACGCTGCAAAAAGAACGCATCAGCAAGCTGGAACAGGAAACCAGGATGGACCTTTTTACGGGGCTTTTGAATAAAACAGCCATTGAGCGTTATGGCCATCGGAAGCTGAAGGAATTGCGTCAGGGTGAAATACTGGCTGCTTTAATCCTGGATATGGACGATTTCAAGGGGATTAACGACAATTTTGGCCATCCCGCAGGGGATCATGTTTTGAAAGAAGTTGCGGGAATCATACTGAAAAAAGCCCCTGCCGGCGCGAGAGTCGGGCGTATGGGCGGTGATGAATTTATGGTACTGCTTACAACGGAGGACCTGCGTTTATTAGAGCGTTACGCAGTTGATCTGATTTGGGAGGTGTCTCAAATCAAATGGGGTGATGCCGATGTGGGAGCAAGCTGCTGTATCGGGATATCGGCGGCCGACTCAGACAAATGGACATATAGCAGGCTGTACCAGGGGGCCGATAATGCTCTGTATCAGGCAAAGCGGAGGGGAAGAGGTCAGATTTGCTGTCACGAGCCAGGGCAGAAATTATGATGGACGCGGATTCTGTTTTGCGGTATAATTCAAGCATATAAACGTAATCCGGGAGGGAAGCATGGAGGAAAGCGCGTTAAAAAGGCAGCTTGCCAAGGTCACGGTCATTGTGGCAGTTAGCAGTATTGTGCTGTGCGCAGCTATTTTCGGCGTTCTGTCCTACGTATTTCAGACAGCGCATGAAGCGGAGCATGCGCAGATGAAAACAGAAGCGCAGGAGTATAGGAGCCGTATTTTTAAGCAATTGGATAAGAATCTGCAAATCTTAACAACACTGTCCAGGGCTTATGAGGTAAGCGGAACCGCGGACCGTGAGGAGGAACTGAGAGACAGCATTGCCAAGGCAGGTCAGGTCAATTCTTTTGTCAGCCTGGCTTATTTTTCCGTGGAAGGAAATGGGATTCTGTATACGGACGGCCAGGACGCCTGGCTTACGATGACGCTGGATACCTGCGCCGAGGAGGCCAGGAGGGCGGTAGAGCAGTCCCTTCAGGGGAAAAACGCCGTGTCCAGAATGTTTGACAGCAACGTATACAATCAAAAAGTATTTGTCTACAGTGTGCCGGTTTACCGGAACGGAGCGGTGACAGGCGCTCTTGCGGCCAGCGATACGCTGGAAATTTTCGAGGATATTGTGAACGGCGATACCGTCATGGGTGGCGAAAGGTATATTCATCTCCTGGGCGCGGAGGGAGATTTTCTGGTTCGTTCGGAGAATACGCTTGTCAAGGAGGATGTGAGTTCTATTTTTGAAGGACCTTATCTGTCGGAGGATACCAAGGCCTCCGCGAAGGAGGCACTCTCCAGGCAGGAGAGTATGTATGGCGATTTTGAATATCTGGGTGAGAAATGTCATTTTTATATGGAACCACTGGGCTTCAACGGATGGTATCTTTTTTGCGCCAACCGGCTTTGGGATTCCGTTTCCTCCTTCGGACGAATTTTCCTTCTTGTTGACGGAGTCTTTTTCTTCCTTCTGGTAATGATATTTATTCTGTTGTACTACCAATATTATAATTTCCGGAAAAATTCCGCTCTCTTGATGCGGATCGCGTATTTCGACCCGGTGACAGGGGCCAAAAATACCACAAAGTTCGACCAGGAATTTCAGCAAATCAGGAAAAAACAGGAGTATTACAGTACAGTGGCTTTGGATATCCGTAATTTCAAGGGAATCAATGAGCTGTTTGGCAAAAGAAATGGAGACCAGGTTCTGGGTTATCTCAAACAGGTGATAGAGAGAAATTTAGGCGAAGGAGAATTTTTCTGCAGGGATACCGCTGACCGGTTCTACGCGCTGCTTCTCGATACGGAGGAAGCGAGGATAAGGGAGCGTCTGGGAAGCCTCATCCAATCGGTCAGAGACGTAACTTCCCGCATGGAATACAGATATGAGATTTCCCTCTATGCGGGCGTGGCGGTGCAGGGGGACCGGGAGAAGGCTTTGATGGCTCTTAAAAGCATTCAGAATACACATCACAGAGACGTGGCTTTTTATGATGAGGAGCTTCACGAAGCGCTGCGGAGGAAAAACAGTATAGAGAGCAATATGCAGACGGCCTTGAACAACAGGGAGTTCAAGCTGTTTCTTCAGCCGAAGATGAGCCTTGCCGGCGACAGTCTGGTGGGTGCGGAGGCGCTGGTGCGCTGGCAGAAGCCGGACGGCTCCTACCGCTATCCCGACGAATTTATACCGCTGTTTGAAGACAATGGATTTTGCGCAAAGCTAGATCTGTATATGGTGGAGCGGGTGTGTGAACAGCTTCGTTCCTGGATGGATGTCGGCTTAAAGCCGATACCTGTTTCTGTCAATCAGTCAAAATTGCTTTTTGCCGACCGGAGCTACCCGAATACCCTGGAGCGGATCGTAACCCGTTACCGGGTGTCCCCGGCCCTGATTATTCTGGAAATGCTGGAGAGTATTGCGGCAAACGATGTAGAACAGATCAATAGTCAGATAGAGGCTCTTCACGAAAAGGGTTTTCATGTGTCCATGGATGACTTTGGAAGCGGATATTCCTCGTTGAATATGCTGTACCAGATAAAAATCGATGAATTGAAGCTGGACCGCGCGTTCTTGCGCAAAGTGTCGAATCACAATGACGAGGAACGCCGGCAAATCATTCTGGAACAGGTAATCCGTTTCGCGAAGAAGCTGGGAATCACTACGGTGGCGGAAGGAGTAGAGACACAGCAGGACAGAGACAATATGGCCGCGCTTTCCTGTGATTACGGACAGGGATATTTTTACGAGCGTCCGATAAACGCGGAGGAATTCAGTGACAAATATATGCTTCGCCGGGGATAAGGACAGAGCCAAAATATGCCGACGACGCGTTATATTATATAGAGAGGCGCGTTACCGGGCAGGGCGAAAATGATAGAGACCGGGCTTGCGGCAGATTTGCCGCAAGCCCGGTGATTGACTTTCCGGGAAAAAGTTTATATACTAAAGAGGATGAGAAAGATTCGGGGTATGCCGTGACGGCAGGGCGAAATCAAAGAAAAGACATCGTTCTTCCACTCTGACAGGGCAGCGTCATGGTGAAGGTACAGCCCTCCCATTCCCGGGAGGCTACGGTGATGGTGCCACCGTGGGCGGTCACAATCTGCCGGGTGATGTTTAAGCCCAGTCCGCTTCCGTCCTCCTTGGTGGAGACGAAGGGGTCAAAGACCTTTTCGATGAGAGCCGGCGGGATTCCGCAGCCGGAATCGGTGATGCGCACGGTGATGTGACTTTCTTCCACAAGAGCCTCCACCGCCACCTGGCCGTGATGATTCATGGCCTCGCAGGAATTTTTCAGGAGGTTTACCATGGCCAGCCGAAGCTGCTTGGCATCAATCAATACCGGCAGGGGTGTATCCGGCAGGGTCAGAGCGAAGGTGACGCCCTCCTGGTCGGCAAGACAGTGAAAACCACGGCAGCAGTCGGCGATAAAGTCTCTGAAATCCGCTATTTCCAGAGTAAGCTGACTTCCCAGCTTTACCTGGGATAATTCGGTGGTGATGGTTCGGAGCCGCGCAGTCTCGTTTTTGGAGGTAATCCAGTAGTCGAAGCTTAGGATTTCCGGGTGCTTTTTTTCAATAAGCTGTAAATAGCTGCTAATTAGCGTAACAGAATTTTTCATTTCATGGAATACCTGTGAATAGTACTCATTGTTCAACATAAAGACCTCCCCCAACGGCAGATTATCTGCCGGGATTTGCTTAAGTTTAGCATTTCCTGCGGGAAAATACAATTATTACAGGAGTTTAAAAATCGACAAAATTTGCGTAAGGAGTGAGAAGATGAAGGAAGATTGTGTATTTTGTAAGATTATTGATGGGCAGATTCCCTCTGCCGCCATCTATGAGGACGAGGATTTCCGGGTGATTCTGGATATCAGCCCGGCGTCTAAGGGTCATGCGTTGATTCTGCCGAAGGAACACTACGCTAATCTCTATGAGTTGCCGGAGGACCTGGCGGCTAAGGCCATGGTCCTGGCCAAGAAGCTGGCGGCGCATATGACAGAGAAGCTTGAATGCGACGGGTTCAATCTGGTGCAGAACAACGGGGAGGTAGCCGGGCAGACCGTGTTCCATTTCCATCTTCATCTGATTCCCAGATACAAGGACGGGGACAACCGGGACCTGTTGACCTGGAACCAGTTGTCCTATGGAGAGGGTGAAGCACAGGAGCTTGCCAAGTTGCTTCAATACCCGAAAAAGTAGGAATGTTATGCTTTTTTCGCGGTCTCTTCGATGAGATTGATGATCGTATCGATGGAGTTCAATTGCTTGCTCTGCTCCATGGCGTCTAAGTAGCGCTGCCGGTTCTCAAAGACCTGTTCAATGGCATTTTTCAGAGTAAGCCCTGTCAGGGATTCCTCCTCAATGACATAGCTGAAGCCCTGCTGCTCAAAGGAATGGGCGTTCAGGATCTGGTCTCCCCGGCTGGCGTTGGTGGACAGAGGGATCAATATGTTGGGCAGGCGCAGGGCCAGGATCTCACAGATGGCGTTGGCGCCTGCCCTGGAAATCACCAGGTCTGCCAGGGCGAAGAAGTCGCTTAGTTCCTTTTTCGCGTATTCAAACTGAGCGTACCCCGGACGGTCGTTCAGGGATGGGTCCAGATTGCCTTTCCCGCACAGATGGATGATCTGGTAGGTCTTGCATAACTCCGGCAGCAGTTCCCGGACAGCCGTATTGATAAACTGGGAGCCGGTGCTTCCGCCTACCACCAGAATCACCTTTTTGTCGGTGGTGAAATTGCATAGACGCAGGGCTCGAAGCCGGTCACCCTTCATAAGCTCTGCCCGGATGGGGGAGCCGGTGAGCACGGCTTTTTCCGGGGGAAGATATTTCAAGGTCTCCGGGAAGTTACAGCACACTTTGGTGGCTGCGGGAATGGCCAGCTTATTGGCCAGGCCCGGCGTCAGGTCCGACTCGTGGATGATGGCGGGCACCTTGCAGTGTTTGGCGGCCAGCACCACGGGGACGGAGACAAAGCCGCCCTTGGAGAAAATGATATCCGGCTGCAGCTTTTTGATAAGCCGGACGGCCTGGGTGTAGCCTTTCATCACCTTAAAGGGGTCTGAAAAGTTCTTGATATCAAAATAACGGCGCAATTTCCCGGAGGAAATGCCATAGTATGGAATATTGTACTCTTCAATTAATCTTTTTTCAATGCCGTCATAAGAGCCGATATAATGGATATCGTAGTTAAGCTCTCTTAATCTGGGCAGAAGCGCGATGTTGGGTGTCACATGGCCTGCTGTTCCTCCGCCGGTAAGAATAATCTTTTTCATTTCATCCTCCTGTTGCCGGTTCGCCTGGGCGCCGGTAAACAATGCGTTACCGTTCACTGCGTACACGGCAACAATAATTCTACTCTATTCATATATTATACGCTTCTGGGAAAAAGTCAAGAAAAGACTTGTAAATTCAGTTTTAAATTTTGCTTCGGAGATCACATTGGAGCGATTGGTGTCGGCAGAGTAATATAAGGAAGAAACGCCGTCGAAACAGTGGGAAACATGCGGTGAAAAAAGGTCTTTACCCCCTTTTCAAAAGGTGGAGAATCATTCTATAATGAGGTTCATAAAAAGAAAGGGGACAAGTTATCATGAAGGAACTTATTTTTGATTTTGTAACACAGTACGCAGTATGGGGGATTTTGTTTTTTACGGCAGCGGCGGTGCTTTTGCTGTGGAGAGTGCTCCGCCAGCAGAAACGGTTGAACAAAAGCCTTGCCATGATCACCGGCAACATTCAGGCGTATTTTGATGTGATCATGACGGAGGAGGAAACGGAAGAACCGGAGGCTGCGCCATTGGCCAGACAGCAGCGTGAAGAGACTTTTTTCGTGGATGGTGAGCGCAGTGTGCCCAGGCGTGAGAGACAGCGCCAGGAAACATTTTCTGTCGGCGAAGAGCGCGGCATACCCCTGGCAAAAACGTCCCGTCCGGGCGCGGAGGAGGAAGAGGTACTCAATGCCGTTTTTCAGGAATTTTTTTCTTGATAAACGGATAGCCCTTTGATACAATAGTATTTGTGATGGTAGGGTCCGTAAAGGGGTTCCTATCATAGTATATATGATGATAGGGTCCGCGAAGCGTGTCGGAGCCCGGGATTTCATAGAATAGGAGAGAGGCAAATGAAAAAAGTAACTTTTGATTATACGAAAGCAGCGCCATTTATCAGTGAAGAAGAAGTATCTTACATGAGCAGGATCGTGGAGAATGCCAAGGACATGCTGGTGTCCAGGGCGGGAGCGGGGAATGATTTCCTTGGCTGGATCGACTTGCCGGTGGATTACGATAAGGAAGAGTTTGAGAGGATTAAGGAAGCAGCCAGGAAGATTCAGAGCGATTCGGAGGTTCTGGTGGTGATCGGTATCGGAGGCTCTTATCTGGGAGCGCGGGCAGCCATCGAATGTCTGCGTCACAGCTTCTACAACAGCGTTTCCAAGGAAATCCGCAAGACGCCGGAGATTTACTATGCGGGAAACAGCATCAGTACCACCTACTTAAAGCATCTGATGGAGGTTATCGGGGACCGGGACTTCTCCGTGAACGTGATCTCCAAATCCGGCACCACCACGGAGCCGGCCATTGCCTTCCGTATTTTCAAGGAATTATTGGAGACCAAGTACGGAAAAGAGGAAGCGGCGGCAAGAATCTACGCCACCACCGACAAGGCCAGAGGCGCCTTGAAGAGTATGGCGGACGAGGAGGGCTATGAGACCTTCGTGGTGCCGGATGATGTGGGCGGAAGATTTTCCGTGCTGACCGCCGTGGGACTTTTGCCCATCGCGGTCAGTGGCGCGGACATCGACCAGCTGATGGAGGGAGCCGCAGCGGGAAGAAAGCTGGCTCTTGAGGAAGATTTTGAGGAGAATGACGCTCTGAAATACGCGGCGATCCGCAATATTTTACTGAGAAAGGGCAAGACCGTGGAGGTGCTGGCCAACTATGAGCCCAGCTTGCACTACGTGTCCGAGTGGTGGAAGCAGCTGTACGGCGAGAGCGAGGGCAAGGATCAGAAGGGAATTTTCCCTGCTTCCGTGGATCTGACCACCGATCTACATTCCATGGGACAGTTTATTCAGGACGGAAACCGGATTCTTTTTGAGACGGTGTTGAATGTGGAGGATTCCAGAGAGGAAATATTCTTAAAGGAGGAGCCCACCGATTTGGACGGTCTGAATTATCTGGCCGGGAAGAGCATGGAGTTTGTCAATAAGAATGCCATGCACGGAACCATTCTGGCTCACACCGACGGAAATGTGCCGAATCTGATGGTTTCCATGCCGGAGCAGAACGAATATTATCTGGGCCAGCTCTTTTATTTCTTTGAGTTTGCCTGCGGCGTCAGCGGCTATGTGCTGGGGGTCAATCCCTTCGACCAGCCCGGCGTGGAGAGTTATAAGAAGAATATGTTCGCCCTGCTCGGAAAGCCCGGCTACGAAAAGGAGCGGGAAGAACTTTTAAAGCGGTTGTAAAAAAAGATTAGGAAAATGTAAAAATTTATAGCGGAAATTTGACAAGAAAAAGCCTGTAGAGTTAGATTTTACGGGCTTTTCTTGCGTTTCCAAAAAGATGGAAGTCAAAAACTTGACAAGAATATATTATTTTGCTATAATGCTCCTGTAACAAGTTTGTAACAAATGTAACAAAAATGAATAAAACAGCATAGAATATGTAATACTTATATTCGGAATGGTGATACCAGATCACTTGCTGTCAGGAGGTAAACATGAAAATCAACAGGAAGGTGATTGAGAGCGCGGCGGTAGCAGGCTTTGCTCTTGTCATTCTGGCGACAGCCGGAACGGCCAGGACTACTGCGGTCCCATACACCGAAGAGACGTTGACCAAAGAAGCAGAGTTACAGGTAGCAACCAAAGAAAAAGCTGTGGTGGATATGGTTACCGCGGTAGAGGAACCGGCAGAGGGAGCGGCGGGAAACGCCATAAGCGCAGGCGCCAATCCGGAAGCCCTCGTAGCGGCCCTGACTGCAGAGGCCAAAGCCCGGGCGGCGGAGCCGGCGGAAGCGGAGGCGGCACCGGTGGAGGAACAACCGGTAGAGCAGCCGGTGGAGGAGGTATCCCCCTGGGCTACAAAGCTGATGCCCAACGTAGAGACGTCCTTAAACATCCGTGCCGAGGCCAGTGAAGAAGCCGAAGTAGTAGGCAAACTGTACCGGGGCGCAGCCGCGGATATCCTGGAGCGGGGAGCGGAGTGGAGTAAGATCAGCTCCGGCACCGTAGAGGGATATGTCAAGAACGAGTATTGCGTGTTTCACGCCGAAGCCGAGGCCATGGCCAATGAACTTGGAACTACCTATGCCACCGCAGCCACAGGCGGCCTGCGTGTGAGAGCCGAGGCCAGCGCCACAGAGGAAACAACCATTGTGGACGTTCTGGAGGAAGGCGAGAAGATCAAGGTGGATACCGCCACGGCGGCCCCCGAAGGCTGGGTTGCCGTGCTGCGTGGCGATACCACCGCTTATGTCAGCGCGGAGTATGTTACCGTAGAGCTGGAGCTTGGCAAAGCGATCTCCATTGAGGAGGAGCTTGCGGCCATCAAGAAGGCGGAGGAAGAGAAAGCCGCCAAGGAGGCTGCCAAGAAGCAGTCCAAACAGACTTCCAGCAGCGGGACCACCCAGAAGGCGGCCGTTGCGGCAAGCTACGATGACGTAACGCTCTTAGGAGCGCTGATTCAGTGTGAAGCCGGCGGAGAGCCCTATGAAGGCCAGCTGGCGGTAGGAGCCGTGGTAATGAACCGCTTAAGAAGCGGCTATGGCGGTGGAAGCATTTACGGTGTTATTTACCAGAGTGGTCAGTTTACACCCGCTTCCAGTGGTTCGCTGGAGAGACGGCTGGCCAACGGTGTCAGCGCAAGCTGCCTGCAGGCGGCCCAGGAGGCCATCAACGGCGCGGACAATGTGAACGGAGCCTTGTTTTTCAGACGGGCCAGTTCCGGCCAGGCGGGAATCGTAATCGGCAACCATGTATTTTATTAGAAAACAGCAGAAAGGGATTCCCCATTCCTGTCAATGTCAGGACATTGACCATGTAAGAAAAGTATCCCCCTTGAACCAGTGTTCAAGGGGGATTTTTACAGATTTTTATTGTAATTTAACCGAAAGTATAGTAATATGATGTAAAGCACGAAAACCATCAACCGGAAGGAGGAGGATCCCATGGAAGGAATCATTTGGTTAGCGGTGTTGATCATCATGCTGGTTGTGGAGATTATTACACTCGGGCTGACGACTATCTGGTTTGCCGGAGGTGCTTTGGTTGCTTTTTTTGCCTCTCTGCTGGGAGCAGGCATACCGCTGCAGGTTACCCTGTTTGTGGTGGTATCGCTGGTGCTGTTGATTGGAACCAGACCCTTTGCCGTGAAGTATCTGAAGGTAGGCAAATACCGGACCAATGTGGAGAGTCTGCTGGGAGCGGAGGCCATCGTCCTGGAAGCCATTGACAATCTTAAGGCACAAGGACGGGTGCAGGTCAACGGCCAGGAATGGACGGCCAGGTCCCTGGACGACACCCCCATAGCGAAGGGAACCGAAGTGCGGATTGATAAAATCAGCGGCGTAAAACTAATTGTCACAGAAAAAGCGAAAACGGAGGAGTAAGTTATGGAGTACATTCCTGTAATAGTATTGATTATTTTTATTATTTTAGTTCTGATCATACTGGCGTCCTGCATCAAAATCGTGCCACAGGCCAACGCCATGGTGATCGAGCGTCTGGGAGGCTACCAGGGCACCTGGGGCGTTGGCATCCATTTCAAAGTGCCCTTTATCGACCGGGTAGCAAGGAGAGTGCTCTTAAAGGAGCAGGTGGTGGACTTCGCTCCCCAGCCGGTAATTACCAAGGATAACGTAACCATGCGGATCGACACGGTGGTATTTTTCCAGATTACCGACCCCAAGCTCTTTGCTTACGGTGTGGAGAATCCCATCATGGCTATTGAGAATCTGACGGCCACCACTCTGCGAAATATCATCGGTGATCTGGAGCTGGATGAGACGCTGACTTCCAGAGAGACCATCAATACAAAAATGCGGGCGTCCCTGGACGTAGCCACCGACCCCTGGGGGATCAAGGTCAATCGGGTAGAGCTTAAGAACATCATCCCGCCCACCGCTATCCAGGACGCCATGGAGAAGCAGATGAAAGCCGAGCGTGAGCGCCGTGAAGCCATCCTCCGGGCCGAGGGTGAGAAGACATCCACCATTCTTGTGGCGGAAGGTAAGAAGGAATCCGCCATTCTGGACGCCGAGGCGGAGAAGCAGGCCGCTATTTTGAGAGCGGAGGCCAAGAAGGAGGCCACGATTCGTGAGGCGGAAGGTCAGGCGGAGGCCATTCTCAAGATTCAGCAGGCCAATGCGGACGGCTTAAGATTCTTGAAGGAGGCAGCTCCGGATTCAGCCGTACTCCAGTTAAAGAGCCTGGAGGCATTTGCCAAGGCCGCCGACGGAAAAGCCACCAAGATTATCATACCCTCGGAGATTCAGGGAGTTGCGGGTCTGGTGAAATCCATCACCGAGGTGGCCACAGAGCAGCAGTAATCCCACGGGAATTTCACATGGTGGTAACAGTTCAGTGTCTGAACTGTTACCATTTTGCGGGCTGTCTGTCCTATGGACAGCCCGATTATCATAAGCGTCAAAATACCTTTTGACGCTTTCATCAATTCATATAGGAGGACAACATGAACTTAGCGGGACGCGATTTTTTGAAATTAAAAGATTTTACCCCGGAGGAGATCACCTATCTGATTGACCTTGCCGGGGAATTGAAGGCAAAGAAAAAGCAGGGGATTCCCCACGAGGAATTGAAGGGGAAAAACGTCGCTCTGATTTTTGAAAAGACAAGCACCAGAACCCGCTGCGCCTTCGAGGTGGCGGCCTATGATCTGGGCATGCATGTGACTTACCTGGACCCCAGCGGTTCCCAGATCGGGAAAAAGGAGAGCATTGCGGACACTGCCCGGGTGCTGGGCCGGATGTACGACGGTATCGAGTACCGGGGATTTGGGCAGGAGATTGTGGAGGAACTGGCCAAATATGCCGGGGTTCCCGTGTGGAACGGGTTGACCAACGAGTTCCACCCCACCCAGATGTTGGCAGACATGCTGACCATTCGGGAAAAATTTGGGCATTTGAAGGGCATTAAGCTGGTCTACATGGGGGACGCCCGCTATAATATGGGAAATTCTCTGATGGTGGCGTGCGCCAGGCTGGGCATGCGTTTTGTGGCCTGCACGGCCAGGGAGTATTTCCCCAGCCGTGAGCTGGTGGAATACTGTGAATCTGTGGCAAAAGAGACCGGGGCTGCCATTACCCTCACCGAGGACGTGGCAGAAGGAACCCGGGGGGCGGACGTCATTTACACGGATGTGTGGGTGTCCATGGGCGAGCCGGAGGCAGTGTGGGAAGAAAGAATCCGTGCCCTTAAGCCCTACCAGGTCAACGGGAAGGTGATGGAGAACGCAGGAGAGCAGGCCATCTTCATGCACTGTCTGCCGGCCTTCCACGATCTGAAAACCACCATCGGCAGAGAGATTTATGAAAAATTCGGAATCACAGAGATGGAAGTGACGGACGAGGTCTTTGAGGGCAGCAGGTCCGTGGTCTTTGACGAGGCGGAGAACCGTATGCACATCATCAAGGCTGTGATGTATGCCACGCTGAAATGAGGTATCGGATTTACTGCTACAAGGAGCTTCCCTCCACCAACACCGAGGCCAGGCGGCTGGCGGAGGAGGGGGTCGGGCAGGGAACGGTGATTGTGGCCAGGAAGCAGACGGCGGGCCGGGGCCGGCGGGGCCGTACCTGGGCCTCCGGAGAAAACGCCGGAATCTGGTTCAGCCTGGTTCTCAAGCCGGATATCCCTGCGGAGCGTGCTTCCACTCTGACCTTAGTGGCGGCGCTGGCGGTGGCGCGGGCTATCTCCCGCGTCACCGGTCTTGAGCCGCTTATCAAATGGCCCAACGACATTGTCCTTGACGGCAGGAAGGTCTGCGGGATTCTCACGGAGCTGAGCGCGGAAGCAAATTCCGTGAAGCATATCGTGGTGGGTATTGGAATCAATGTAAGGAGCCAGGAATTTTCAGAAGAATTTGCGGGGCATGCCACGAGCCTTACGGCGGAGGGAGCGAAGTCCTTTCTACAGGGGGCCCTTCTCATGGCGGTGCTGGAGGAATTTGAGGACTGCTACGGCAGATATCTTAAGACCCTGGATTTGGAACTCCTGCTCACGGAATACAATGACTGCCTGGTGAACCGGGACCGCCCGGTGAAGGTGCTGGACCCGGCGGGAGCCTATCTGGGAATCGCCCGGGGAGTCAACCGCCGGGGAGAGCTTCTGGTGGAGCGGGAGGACGGAGTCGTCCCGGTGAGCTCCGGGGAGGTGTCCGTCCGGGGAATTTACGGGTATGTATAAGAGTTATAGGTGATTTTGCGTGGATACGGAAAGGGAGCATGCCATGGACGGAAAGAGCTTTTTGGACCGGGAACAGAGCGTGAGCCGGGAGGAAGATATGGAGCAGGAGGAAACCGTGCTGTGCGGGGCCAGCGCCTACACCCAGAAATATTATTTTAACGAAGCCTTCGGGGCACTTCCCCAGAGCATTCAGGAGGAGTTACATATCCTATGTGTGCTGTTTACCGAGGATGTGGGCGGCGCTCTCACCCTGGTCTTTGACAGGGAGGGGAATCTGAAGTTCCGCACGGAGAGCGACGAGGGGGATCTGCTGTATGATGACATCGGCAGCGTATTAAAAATCAAGGAGCTGCAGCGGACCAGAAGAGAACTGCTGGAGGCTCTGGAACTGTATTATAAAGTGTTCTTTCTGGGAGAAGCTTTCCCGGAGGAAACCTAGAGCAGGAGGAAGAAATGTTATTAGTAATCGACGTGGGAAATACAAATATCACTTACGGCGTATTTCAGGAGGAAAAGCTCATATCTACGTTCCGCATGACCACGAAGCTGTCCAGAACCTCAGACGAATACGGAATCAATCTGCGGAACATGCTGATTTATAACACCATCGACCCGGACAAAATCGAGGATGTCATTGTGGCCTCGGTGGTGCCCAATGTCATGCACTCCCTTCTCAGCGCCATTATCAAATACCTGCACAGGCACGCCATCATCGTGGAACCCGGGATTAAGACCGGAATCCGTATTGTCACCGCCAACCCCCAGCAGATCGGCGCGGACCGGATCGTGGACGCGGCGGCGGCCTTTGAGATTTACGGCGGTCCGGTGTTTGTCATTGATTTCGGCACGGCGACCACCTACGATTTTATCGACGAGACGGGAGCCTTCGTATCGGGTGTGACGGCGCCGGGAATCCGCATATCCGCCAGGGCGCTCTGGGAGGACGCGGCGCGGCTTCCCGAGATTGAGATCCGCAAGCCCGACAGTATTCTGGCGAAGGAGACTATTTCCAGTATGCAGGCGGGACTGGTGTACGGCCAGATCGGACAGACGGAGTACATTGTGAAGCTCACCAAGAAGGAGACGGGGCTTCCTAATCTGAAGGTGGTGGCCACCGGAGGCCTGGGCACCATCATCGCCAACGAAACGGACTGTATCGATGTCTATGACCGCACGCTGACGCTCCAGGGTCTTCGTATCATCTACAACAAGCAGAAAAATGGAAAATAAAATGAAGGCTTTGCGGATTGGAAACGTAGCACTGGAAAATAATTTAATATTGGCACCGATGGCAGGGGTAACCGACCTGCCATTTCGATTGTTGTGCAAGGAACAGGGGGCGGGGCTTCTGTGCATGGAGATGGTCAGCGCCAAGGCCATTTATTATAAAAGTAAGAATACTGAGAGTCTGATGGCCATAGACCCCAGGGAGAATCCCGTTTCATTACAGCTTTTTGGTTCTGACGCGGACATCTTAAGCGAGATGGCGAAGAAGATTGAAGAGCGGCCCTTTGACATTCTGGATTTTAATATGGGCTGTCCGGTACCCAAGGTGGTCAACAACGGGGAGGGCTCGGCCTTGATGAAGGAGCCCAAGCTTGTGGAGACGATTTTGACAAAAATGGTAAAGGCCACCTGTAAGCCCGTCACCGTGAAAATCCGAAAGGGCTTTGACGAGAGCCATGTGAATGGGGTGGAGATTGCAAAAATTGCGGAAAGCTGCGGGGTCGCGGCTATCGCTGTCCATGGAAGGACAAGAGAGCAATACTACTCCGGGCAGGCGGACTGGGATATCATCCGCCAGGTAAAGGAGGCTGTTTCCGTTCCGGTAATCGGAAACGGGGACATTACCTGCGCAAAGGACGTCCTTCGGATGGAGGCGGAAACCGGCTGCGACGGCTTTATGATTGGTCGGGGCGCCCAGGGAAATCCCTGGATTTTCCATCAGATACTGGAATATTTTAAAACCGGCCGGGAGCCGGAGAAGCCTCCCTTTGAGGAAGTGGTGGAGACCATGCTCCGCCATGCCAGACTGCTCCTGGAGATAAAAGGCGAGCACACCGGAATCCGGGAAATGCGAAAGCATGCGGCCTGGTACACCAGCGGTTATAAAAATTCCGCAAGACTGCGGGGCAGAATTAATGAAGTGGAAAACTATTCCCAGCTGGAGGAATTATTTTTAAGCCTTAAGGCATATAATGGAACACAATAATAAAGGTGAAATGGCCTGCATATTTTCGAGAGCATTTAGAGACAATGTATGGAGGAAATGCCGGAAAATGTTGACATTTCCATACCTATCGGGTATAATACTGTGATTGTTAAAGGAATTCTAATGATTTCATGAATATAAATGAGGAAGGGTGCTATAACGGATATGGAAAAGAAAAATATCATGACCTATGAGGGTTTACAGAGACTGGAGAAGGAGCTTTCGGATCTGAAGCTGGTCAAAAGAAAAGAAGTGGCCCAGAAGATCAAGGAGGCCAGGGAACAGGGGGACCTGTCGGAGAATGCCGAGTATGATGCGGCCAAGGACGAACAGCGGGACATTGAGGCCAGAATCGAGGAGATTGAGAAGATCCTGAAAAACGCCGAGGTAGTGGTTGAGGATGAAGTGGACCTGGACAAGATCAACGTGGGCTGCAAGGTGAAATTATATGACTGCGAATTTGATGAGGAATTAGAGTACAGGATCGTGGGCTCTACGGAAGCCAACAGCCTGCAGGGTAAGATTTCCAACGAGTCCCCTGTGGGCAGGGCTTTGATCGGGGCCAGGGTGGGCGACACCGTACAGGTAGAGACCCAGGCCGGCGTCCTGGAGTATAAGGTGCTAGAGATACAGCGTTCGAATTAAGAGGAGATTAAAAATGGCGGAAAAGAATCAGAATGTACAGGAGCAGGATATCAATCAGCTGTTGAAGGTTCGCCGGGAGAAGCTTGCGGAGCTTCAGCAGAACGGCAAGGACCCCTTTGTGATCACCAAATATGACCAGACCCACCACAGCAGTGAGATTAAAGAGAATTTTGAGGCGCTGGAGGGCAAGAACGTGTCCATCGCCGGCCGAGTCATGTCCAAGCGCGTCATGGGCAAGGCTTCCTTTTGCAACGTGCAGGACCTGAAGGGAAATATCCAGTGCTATGTGGCCAGGGACAGCGTGGGAGAGGAACCCTACAAGGAGTTCAAGAAGCTGGACGTGGGCGATATTGTGGGCGTTGAGGGCGAGGTGTTCAAAACCAAAACCGGGGAGATTTCCGTTCATGCCGCCAAGGTGACGCTGTTATCCAAGAGCCTGCAGATCCTGCCGGAAAAATACCACGGCCTTACCAACACCGATACCCGTTACCGCCAGCGGTATGTGGATCTGATCATGAACGAGGACGTAAAGGATACCTTTGTGAAGCGCTCTAAGATTATCAGCTGTATCCGCCGTTTTCTGGACGGGCAGGGCTTCATGGAGGTGGAGACCCCCATGCTGGTGTCCAATGCGGGCGGCGCGGCGGCCCGACCCTTTGAGACTCATTATAACGCCCTGGACGAGGATGTGAAGCTGCGCATTTCCCTGGAGCTGTATCTGAAGCGTCTGATCGTGGGCGGCATGGAACGCGTCTATGAGATTGGCCGGGTGTTCCGCAACGAGGGTCTTGATACCCGTCACAACCCGGAATTTACCTTGATGGAGTTGTACCAGGCTTACACCGATTACTACGGCATGATGGATCTGACTGAGAACATGTTCCGCTACGTGGCAAGGGAAGTCTGCGGCACGGCGGTCATTCCCTATGAAAATGAGATGATCGATCTGGAAAAGCCCTTTGAGCGCATTACCATGCTGGAGGCGGTGAAGAAATACGCCGGCATCGACTTCAGTGCGATCAAGACCGACGAGGAAGCCAAAGCTCTGGCGGACAAGCATAACGTACATTATGAGGCCCACCACAAGAAGGGCGACATCTTAAGCCTTTTATTTGAGGAGTTTGTGGAGGAGCATTTGATCCAGCCCACCTTTGTCATGGACCATCCGGTGGAGATTTCTCCTCTGACCAAGCGGAAACCGGACAATCCAGACTATGTGGAGCGTTTTGAGCTGTTCATCTATGGCCGTGAGATGGCAAACGCCTACTCCGAGCTCAACGACCCCATTGACCAGAGAGTCCGCTTCGAGGCCCAGGAGGCCCTGCTGGCCGCCGGGGACGAAGAAGCCAACCATATGGATGAGGACTTCTTAAATGCCCTCTGTGTGGGTATGCCGCCTACCGGCGGCATCGGGTACGGTATTGACCGGCTGGTAATGCTGCTGACCAATTCACCGGCCATACGGGATGTGCTGTTGTTCCCCACAATGAAGCCTCTGGACTAAAAAATCCAGTAAAATCAAGGGTTTTCGGCATCTCAAATCCGAGTTGACAACAAATTGACAACAATTTTTCATATAATTTTGAAGAATTGTGAAGCAG
>CALWLN010000041.1 GCA_944381535.1 uncultured Lachnospiraceae bacterium | reverse complement strand
CGGAAACAGCAGTATGTAAAGGACCAGGATGGTCAACACTACGGTATAGATAATTTTTTTCATAGTACAATATATGAAGGAATACAATAAATATGCCCAAGGGCAGCGGAGGTAAGAGAAATGAGCGTATGTGAAAATTTAGAACCCAGACAGGTATTTCGCTTTTTTGAAGAGATTTGTGCCATTCCCCACGGCTCCGGGAACACAAAGGCTATCAGTGATTACTGTGCGGCCTTTGCCAGGGAGCGGGGGCTTTTCGTGGTACAGGACGCGGTTCATAATATAATCATCACCAAGCCGGGAACGGCAGGCTATGAGAATGCGGAGCCGGTGATTCTGCAGGGCCATCTGGATATGGTCTGTGAGAAGGAGGCTGACTGCGCCGTTGATTTTACAAAGGACGGGTTAGAACTTTATGTGGATGGAGATTTTCTGAAGGCAAGAGGCACCACTCTGGGCGGAGATGACGGCATTGCCGTGGCCTATGCCCTGGCGCTTCTTGACAGCCAGACAATTGCCCACCCCCCTCTGGAGGTGGTTCTCACGGTAGATGAGGAGACTGGTATGGAGGGCGCCAATGCCATCGATGTCTCTATGTTGAAGGGACGGAAGCTTTTGAATATTGACTCCGATGAGGAGGGTATCTTTCTTACAGGCTGCGCGGGTGGACTGCGGGCGGATTGCGGGATTCCCGTGTACCGGAGCCAGCGGGCAGGCGATTTTTATGAACTGCGTATCTACGGCCTTATGGGAGGCCATTCCGGCGGCGAGATTCACAAGGAACGGGCCAATGCCATCGCCTTAGCCGGGCGGGTACTCAAGGCTCTGGAGGATGAGGTGGGCGTGGGCCTTAAGGCTCTGCATGGGGGACTTATGGACAACGCCATTCCCCGGGAAGTGTCGGCGACCCTTGTGGCGGAAGCGGAGCAAAAGGAAGCGTTGAAGGAAGCGGTGGCTAAGTGGAGAGAGATTTTGAAAAAGGAATACCGGACGGCGGATCCGGGACTGGAGCTTGCCCTTGACGAATGCGGCTCCGGAACCTGTCTGGCTCTGGACGCCGGCTCCATGGTGAAGGTATTGTTCTTCCTGCGCCATATGCCCTGGGGAGTACAGCACATGAGCATGGAGATTCCGGGGCTGGTGGAGACCTCCTTAAATCCGGGAATCATGAAGCTTGAGGAGGATATGCTCAAGGTGAGTTTTTCAGTGCGAAGCAGCGTGACCAGCCGCAAATATGAGGTGACGGACCGGCTGACCTTTTTGACGGAATTTCTGGGCGGGGAGCTTACGGTCCACGGAGACTACCCGGCCTGGGAATATAAGGCGGATTCCGCCCTGCGTGACCTGATGGCGGACTGCTACCGGGATCTGTTTGGGAAGGAACCCCAGATTCAGGCCATTCATGCCGGGCTGGAGTGCGGGATTCTGTCCGGGAAGATACCGGACCTTGACTGTATCTCTTTCGGGCCCAATAACTTTGATATTCACACGCCAAAGGAGCGGCTTTCTATCTCCTCCACGGAGCGGGTGTGGAAACTGCTGGTGGAGTTCTTGAAAAGGGCCAGATAGGCTACTGGCGGAATTTTTTAATGTGATAACAGAACTTTGCTGTAAAATTTCATATGGCTTGTCCGTTTGGCCGGTGCGGGGGACATTTTGAAAAACAGAAAATATATTTTTCTTATTATGGGATTTATCCTGCTTGTGCTTTTGAATGTTTCGCTGATTTCTTACTGCCGGGATATTGGTCGCTTAAACCGTCTGTTTAAGACGGAGGATGCCATGGAGCGCTTAAGGGGGCAGGAAATTCCGGTGGAGGTTTTTCAGAATTTTCAGGAATGGGAAAAGAAGTCGGCGCGGAAAGCGGGCGGATTTTCCTCCTACGATTATCTTCTGGCCTATCTGATGACCGGAGAGGAAGAGCAGGAGCGCCTGCAGTGGTATATCCAAAGGCTCCGGGAGTATAAGGAGGAACAATACACGGAGTATTCCGGATATTTGCAGGCCGTATGGGAGGATCTTAAGTATTTTCCGGTTCCAATCTCCACCATAAATGAGGAAGCTCGGGTATCTTATTACAATTCCTGGATGGCGCCCCGGTCCTTTGGAGGGCAGCGAGGCCATGAAGGCACGGATCTGATGGCTGAACTCAATGAGCGGGGACATTACCCTGTCCTCAGCATGACCGACGGAGTGGTGGAGAAGATTGGATGGCTGACCAAGGGCGGCTATCGCATCGGAGTGCGGGCGCCTCACGGCGGGTACTTTTATTATGCCCATCTCTACGACTACGCCAGGGAGTTTCAGATTGGGGAGATGGTGAAGGCCGGGGAGCTTCTGGGCTTTATGGGAGACAGCGGCTACAGTGAGATTGAGGGAACCGTCGGAAATTTCGATGTGCATCTCCATGTGGGAATCTATGTGGATACGCCAAAGGGCAGTGAGGTCAGCGTCAATGCCTTCTGGCCGCTGACCTTTTTGGAGGAGCAAAAGCTGGCGTATCCGTTTTATTGAAAAAGAAGCTGGCATATTCATTTTATTGATAAAAGAGGGAAACATGATTCGACTTGATAAATATCTGGCAGATATGGGGGTGGGCACCCGAAGCCAGGTTAAGCAGTATCTGAAAAAAGGGTTTGTGACGGTAAACGGCCAGCCGGAGAAACGTCCTGAGCGGAAAATTGAGGAACATGCGGACACGGTGTGTTTCCGAGGCGAGCCGGTACACTATGCGGAATATGAGTATTTTCTGTTTTATAAGCCCCAGGGCTGTGTTACCGCCACCAGGGACAAGGTACATAAGACCGTTTTGGACTATGTAAAGGGAGCTTCCGTAAAGGAGCTGTTTCCTGTGGGGCGGCTGGACATTGACACGGAGGGGCTTCTACTTCTCACCAACGACGGGCCTTTGTGTCACGCCTTACTGGCTCCGGGGCGGCATGTGGAAAAAACCTACTTTGTGAGAGCGGAGGGCGCCGTGGCGGAGGCGGATATTTTACGGTTTGCCGAAGGCGTTGATATCGGTGATGAAAAGCGGACGGCCCCGGCCAGGCTTAGGATTCTCTCCTCCGGGAAGTGTTCGGAGGTTCTTCTTACCATCACCGAGGGACGGTTTCACCAGGTGAAGCGTATGTTTGAAGCGGTTGATAAAAAGGTGGTTTATTTAAAAAGGGTATCCATGGGGCCGCTGCATTTGGACGAGACACTGAAGCCGGGAGAATACCGGGCGTTGACGGAAGCGGAAGTACAGGCGCTTAAGAATGTTGAAAGGACAGATACATGTTAGAAAATAAAAAAGCGGTAATTTTTGATTTGGACGGTTCTCTGGTGGACTCCATG
>CALWLN010000040.1 GCA_944381535.1 uncultured Lachnospiraceae bacterium | reverse complement strand
CCCAGCAGGCAATTCGGTTTCAAGTCACGGATTTTATCTTAAAGCCGGTGGATTCGCGGATTTTGAAGGATACTATTGAGAAGATTTACCAGAAGAAAACGGAGAGCGAGGAGGCACGTCTTACCTCTGCCCTGTTGGAAGTACGCAATATGATGCTCTACGATTTAGTTCCCCAGGAACTGACCTGTACGCCGGAGATGATAGGACAGCTTTTCCCACACAACTATTTTACTGTCATTGTGTTGGCTCTGCCTCGGCTGGAGGAAGCTTACGCTGAAATCCTTAGGGGAATTCTCACCCACTATTACGATGGCTGCAGTTGCTTTCTCCTGCGGGAGAGAAGCCAGTTGGTGGCAATCTGCAACCATGCACAGTTTCTTGTAAAGCCGATGAATCTGGAGCAGAAATTTCAGGAAGCCTCTCAATGTGGAAATTGTTTTCTGGGCATTAGTATCAGCTCCGTTTCCTATAAAGCGTTGCACAACTTGTATATCAACGCGGTTCAGCGGGTTTTTTACACTAGGCATTTTGGGAAGGATACTAATCTGGCGGAAATGTCGTTGTTTACCTATCAGGACTGTGTCCGCATTTTCCTGGAAAACGACGATAATGTGGCCAGACAGCTGCTGGAGAAATACATGATAACCGTAGGTGCTGCGGCGGGGCGGTCCAATACGCCGGAGATAATTTATCAAAGCTTCTTTCATAATATCCTCCTATACCTGGAAAATAATAGTATTTCTCTGACGTTGGATCAGGTTGCAGGCACCTGGCGCGGCGCATACCAGGAACTGATACCGGCGATTATGGGGCAGTTGTATGCACTGAAGAAAATCATACCGGGGAGTCAGGAGCATTCCAGTAACGAGGCTTTGACGAAAAAATTAATCGGGTATATCCAACAACACTATCAAGAGGACGTGTCCCTGGACGATTTGGCCGGCTACGTGGGGCTTCACCCCAACTATGTCTGTACCGTATTTAAGAAGAATATCGGGCAGTCCTATCTGGAATGCCTCCACAGGGAGCGTTTACGAGAGGCTAAGAAACTGCTTTGCGAGACGGATTACACCATCGAGCAGATTGCGGAACAGGTGGGATATAACAGCGCTTCCCAGTTGGCGCGAGTGTTCCGAAAATATGAGAATATTTCCCCCACTGCTTTTCGTAATTCTTATGAAGCCTGATAAAAGGAAAAAGAACTTCTCTGAAAATAACCATAATTTCAAGGCAACTTATCAAAGAAGTTCTTTTTATTTTTGGAGCCAGTCATTTGTGTGGCGGATTCTTGTTCAATTAAGAGTTTTCTTCATTCTCTTAAAAATCATACCGCTCCCCCGACCGCTGGGCCTGATAAGCCCCTTCCATTAAAACAGTCAACGCCACTGCGTCGTCAATGGTGCCCACCGTGATGGGGGCGTCCTTGGTCACCGCGTCCACCCATTGCTGCTGGGGAGAGGGCAGGGCCTCCGGCAGGGTGTCCGCAGTTACCCACTTGTTGCCGGTGTCGGCACAGCAATAGGAAGCCTCATTGCCGCGGACAGAGACACCGCCCAGGCTGCCACGGATTTCCAGGGTAAAGGGGTCGTTCGGGGTTACAAATCCCGTCTCCGACACGCCGATGGCGCCGTTTTGATAGGAAATGACGCTGACTGCGTTGTCCTCCACGGCCCGCCCGGTTACTTTGGTGAAGGTGGAGGAAACGCTGTCCGGCTGTCCTAAGGTCCAGTTTAAGAGGTACATGGGATGAGCGCCTAAGTCTATCATGGCGCCGCCGCCGCAGAGAGCTTCATCGTAAAAATAGGCGGGAAGCCAGTCGGCGACGCTTCCGTTGTGAGCATTTCTAATGCGGGCGTAGGTGATCTGGCCCAGCTTTCCGCTGTCCGCCATGGATTTTGCAAAAAGCAGTTCCGGACGGCACCGGTGGGGGAAGGAGATGACAAATTTTAAGTGATTCTCCTTCACGGCCTGGGAGATGGCCAGGGCTTCTTCGGTCCCGATGGTCAGCACCTTTTCCGTGAAAATGTGCTTGCCGGCTTTGGCGGCCCGAAGCAGCATATCTCCGTGCAGGCAGGTGGGAGCCGTCATGGCAATGCCGTCGATGGAGGAATCCTTAAGAATTTCCTCGTAGTCTGCCACAAAGGGGCAGCCCAGTTCCTCCGCCCATGCCTTGCCGGCGTCCGGATTTTCATCCCAGACAGCGGTGATGTGGCAGTCCGGAATCGCCATAAAATCATTGGCATAGCCCCTGGCGTGAACGTGCCAGGAGCTGATCATTGCGATATTCATAGAAAAACGCCTCCTATTTGTTGAAATAAACGGGTTCGCCGGTTCTGGCGGATTCGTAAATGGCTTCCAGAATCTCGGAAACCACACAGGCCTGCTCCGGTTTCACCAGGGGATCCGTATCATTTTCAATGGCGTCGATCCAGCGGTTGGCTTCGGTGATGCCGGGGGTCTCGGCAACGCCGTCGTAGAAGGCCACGCCTCCAGCGTTCATATCCGGGTAAATGTCCACAAGCTTGCCGAACTCGTCCTTGTTGATGCTAACGCCCTTCTTGATCTGGGCGCCCGCCTTGGTTCCGCACAGGGCCAGGCTTCCCTCAGGGATAGGTTCGATGGTGTTTAAGGCCCAGCTACTCTTTAAAATAATGGTGGCGCCGTCCTCCATGACGATAAAGCCGAAGGCGGAATCCTCCACGGTGTGCTGGTTCACGTCCCAGCCGCCCCAGGGATTGGCGCAGTCGGGGTTGGGAAGCTTCTTGTAGGTGGTTCCCACTACCATTTTGGGTTTGTAATTGTCCATCATCCACAGGGTCAGATCCAGGGAGTGGGTGCCGATGTCGATAAGGGGACCGCCGCCCTGCTCCTCCTCGTTTAAGAATACGCCCCAGTTGGGGGTGCCTCTCCGGCGGACCGCAAAGGCCTCCGCAAAATAAATCTCGCCCAGGTCGCCCCGGTTGATGACATTCTTAAGATAGGTACTCTCCGGTTTGTGGCGGTTCTGGTAACCGATGGTCAGCTTTTTGCCGGTTTCCCTGGCGGCTTCCACCATGCGCCTGGCGTCGGCGGCCGTCTTGGCCATGGGCTTTTCGCACATGACATGCTTGCCCGCATGAAGGGAGTCAATGCTGATCTGGGCATGGGATTTGTTGGGGGTACAGACGTGGACCACGTCGATGGTGTCGTCCTTCAAAAGCTCTTTGTAATCCGCATACACTTTGGCGTCGGCGGTGCCGTACTCCTTGGCCGCCTTCTCGGCCTTTTCCACCACAATGTCGCAGAAAGCCACCAGATCCACCCGGTCGATGGCCTTTAAGGACGGAAGATGTTTTCCGTTGGCGATGCCGCCGCAGCCGATGATTCCTACTTTTAGTCGTTTGCTCATAGCAATACCTCTCTTTTCTGAAAAATGTGATTGGTTTCGTGTCCATAAAATCAGTCTAGCATATCCACATGACACATGATATAATAAAGCTGTAAAAAAGTATCAATTTTTTGTCCTGTAAAAAGGAGCTGTTATCAATGGAAATTGTATACGAGGAGAAGAAAAAAGTTATTGATGGCGTGAAATGCCCCTATGAAAGCCATACACAGAGCCGGGAGGGAGCCGG
>CALWLN010000039.1 GCA_944381535.1 uncultured Lachnospiraceae bacterium | reverse complement strand
ATTCGCACCTCCAATCGAATACTTATATTGTACCGCATCTTGGGCTTAAAAGCTATAAAATACAACAAAATATGCAATTTTATGTGCGGATTGATCCACAGGACAAGGGGGTTTTTACCCCAATATCTACTACATAGTAATATCCACATCCTCCAAAATTGATGTAAATATTTTAGACATATAAGCCAGTTCTTCCTCGTCCTCCACCATCTCATAGCTGGCTTCCTCTGAATCATCACCGGTCAGTTCCTTCAAAATAAAGGCATCGCAGTCGCCGTCTTCCTCTTCGGTCACCAAAATATAATCGGTTCCGTTGATCCTGGTCTGCTCTATCACATAAAATTCCACCGTCTCATCGCTGTCCGGTGCCTGAAATGTTATTTTATCCATTTTATTCCTTTCTTAAACCTGCTCCCTGTGAAGTCCGTCCAGATAGCCCTGTAAAATGAAAACCGCAGCCAGCTTATCCACATAGAGCTTTCGGTCCTCTCTGCGAATTCCGCCCTCCATCATGGCGCGGTCCGCCTCCACAGTGGTCAGCCGTTCATCCCACAAAATCACGGGAAGGCCTGTGCGCTTTGTGAGCATATCCGCAAATTCCCTCGTCCGCTCACAGCGTTCTCCCTCGGTGTTGTTCATGTTCTTGGGATACCCGAGGACAATCTTATCCACCTGGTATTCCTCTATCAGTTCTTCAATTCTGGCCAGAGTCTGCCGAAGCTTACCCGGTGATTTTCTCCTGATAATCTCTTTTCCCTGGGCAGTCAGCAAAAGTCCGTCGCTGATTGCCACGCCAACGGTTTTGGAACCAAAATCAAGGCCCATAACGCGCATGCTGCGTTCCTTTGCTATTCCCATGAATTTTTCCTGATATACTGCCGCAGAATCTCCTCCACCAGCTCATCCCGCTCCACCTTCATGATCAGGCTTCTGGCATTGTTGTGGCTGGTGATATAGGTGGGGTCTCCCGACATAATATAACCCACAATCTGGTTCAGAGGATTGTAGCCTTTTTCTTTCAGCGCGCTGTACACCAGCTTCAGCACCTCATCCACCTTAATCTGCTTTTCAATTTCTACCTTAAAATATTGTGTGTTATTTTTATCCTGCATAATTCCACGCCCTTGTTCTCTGCTCTTTGGTTCCTTTTTTATGTCTATGTATCCTATTCTAATATAAATGGCGCTAAAATTCAATCTATATTTTCTGTCGAATTTTGCTTCAACAGCAAACTATGGTCCGAAAGCACTGTTTCTGCTTGTGCCAGCACCATTTGGTTGGCATTATTTTTTTTGCCCGGAAGGACTGCTTTCACATATTCCGGGGTATGTCCCACCATACAGGAGCGCCCTTCCACAACCGTTTCCTCTTCCAGGAGAACTTCCACCTTTTTGCCGGCATACCAGGCCGCAAAGTCATAGCTCAGCTTTCCGGTATCCTCAAATAAAATATCGCTTCTTACGTTCTTGACGTCCTCGCTGACCTGATTTGGCATGGCAGCCGCCCTGGTGCCCCGGCGTTTGGAATATTTGAAAATATGTACCTCAAAAAACGCGATATCCTTAAGGAAGGCTCGGGTAGCTTCAAATTCTTCCTCCGTCTCTCCCGGAAATCCCACGATCACATCCGTGGTGAGGGCCGGGTGTTCAAAATATTTCCGCAGAAGCTCACAGCCCCTTTTGTACTCCTCACAGGTGTATTTGCGGTTCATGCGCTTTAAGGTAGCGTCGCAGCCGCTCTGGAGGGACAGATGGAAATGAGGGCATACCTTGGGCAATCCGGCCAGTTCCCTGGCAAACTCCTCCGTGACGATTTTGGGTTCCAGGGAACCAAGACGAATGCGCTTTATGCCCTCCACCTCATGAACCCTTTGAACCAGAGAGAGCAGGCTCTCCCCATTGTCCACGCCGTAGGAACTTAGGTGAATGCCGGTGAGCACCACCTCCCGGTAGCCGTTCCCGGCCAGCCGCTCCACCTCGGCCATCACCTCTGAAAGGTCCCTGCTTCTGACCCGGCCTCTGGCATAGGGAATGATACAGTAGCTGCAGAACTGATTGCAGCCGTCCTGCACCTTGAGGAAGGCCCGGGTGTGCTCGGCGGTTTTGTCAAGGCGCAGCTCCTCGTAGTCGGTCTCCTGGCTGATGTCGGTGATATCCATCCATCTCTTCGATTGGCTTCTCCTCTCCTCAAAAGCCCTCAGTGCCTCCACTAGCTCATGTTTTTTATTATTGCCAATTAAAATGTCGATGGCCTCATCGGCCATGGCCTGCTCCCTGGCGGTCTGTACATAGCAGCCCGCCGCTACCACGACAGCGTCCGGATTTAACTTTCTTGCCCGGTGAATCATCTGCCGGGATTTTTTATCCGCCACAACCGTGACGGAACAGGTGTTAATGACGTAGACGTCCGCTTTTTCCGAGAACGGCACAAGCTCGTAACCGTTTTCCCGAAGAAGCTGTCCCATGGCCTCTGTCTCATATGCATTTACCTTACAACCTAAATTATGCAGTGCTGCTTTTTTCATAATTTCTCCATTCTTCTATAAAATTGCCGAAAATCTTAGCGATTTTCTATCATTAAATTGGCGATGGTGCTATTGACTTTTATTTCCAGAAACGTTACTATAAAGGAAAGTTAGTCCATATTTTGATTAATTTTGAAACCAAAATTTTCAGAGGAGGTTATATTTACAATGAAAACCGTACAAATTTCTTTAAACTCTATTGACAAAGTAAAATCTTTCGTTAATACCATTACTCAGTTTGAGTATGACTTTGATTTAATTTCCGGCAGATATGTCATTGACGCGAAATCCATTATGGGCATCTTCAGCCTGGATTTGTCCAAACCCATTGATCTGGCGATTCATGCGGAAGCAGACATGGATCAGATTCTGGAAGCGTTAAAGCCGTACCTGGTATAATCGCATCGAAAGAACTTTCCCCCCGGCTAAGAGCCGGGGGATTTTTTTTGGTAGACGGCTGAAACACTCTGTCTTTTCAGGAATAAAACCGCGGATAGTTTTCATTTGTTTTGTAACAGCTTGGCCCCAATGGGATTTTTCCATACACACTCTCTTTCATTGGTCTTTCCTCAGTTCCCAATATAAATACAGCGGAATCTTCTGAAGCCACGCCAGTGCCACCGATATTCGGGCCTGCTCATCGCTGGCGCGGGGTTCATTCAAATCCACAATCGTCAATCCGGCTTTGAGAAAGGCTTTCACATAGTCTTCCAGTGTTCTGTGCCGCCAGACAACGGGAATGCTTCCTCCCCATAAGGGCGCCTCCCACTCTTTCGGTTCAAAATAGTTCATAACAACTACCTGCCTGTCAAGACCTGTCCCCTGACGTCCTATTCCAGCCTCATGGTTTCCATCAAAGCACGGGTGCAGAACGCTTGCATACAGCTTTCCCTGCGGTTTCAGCACTCTTACAGCCTCCCGCAGCGTTCCCGCAAGATCCTCGCAATCCATAAGCATCATGGAACAAAGGACAATGTCAAACTGATCAGATGCTATCCCGTACAGGTCATTGCTGTTTCGGACAAAGTGCTCTATCTGCAAGTTTTCCTTTTGTGCCAGCTCCCCAGCATACTCTATCGCTCTCTTTGAACAGTCAACGGAGACAAGCCGCGCTCCCCTTTTCGCCAGTTCTCTGGAATATCCGCCCTCTCCACATCCTAAATCCAATATTTTCTTTCCGCAGACATCACCCATATATCGCAGCATATTTGGCATAATAAAATAATTTCTGCTCTCTCCCGTCTGGGCCAGCCTGAACCATTCATCCCCCATGGCATTCCATGCAATGGTCGAACTGTCCTGCTTCATTTCTTTCATGTGTTGTTCCCTCCGCAAATTTCGTTTTAGACGCTATTTTAAGCTCATCACATAGATCTGGCACGGATTCCATTCGTCCCACAAGGCAGGAAATACCTCAAACTCCTGAAATCCCATGGCCAGATAAAATCGGTTCGTCCTGTCATATTCCTCGTATTTTCCCATCTGAACAGTTTTTACCTGTAAAAAAGAATACCCCATGGCCTGCGCCTTTTTCTTCGCTTCCGCAAATAATCTGCTGCCGATCCCCCTCCGGTGAAATTCCGGCAAAACACCCATGACTGCAAGCTCCGCCGTATCACGGCCCGTCTCTTTCAAATACAAGAAGCCCACCGGCCTGTCCTTCTCATAGGCGCAGAAAAATTGCTGAATGAGATTTGCACCGCCACATATCCAGACATCTTTTCCATTTTCTTCTCGAAGTATCTTTACCAAGTCAACTGGGTTTTCATCAGTAAAATGTATTTTATCAGAAGAATGATTCTTATTGTGTGTTACAACATAGGTTGTAAAGTCGTCATAAACCCATTTATCAGGTGACAGTTCAGTGACAATTTGATGATAAGCAGATACAACCCTCCCGCATGAAGAAATGCCATCAGAAACGGCTCGGCAACTTCTTTCACCACATGGATTTCCCCGGGTTCTCCCGTCCTCATTCTGCTGGATAAATAAGGAATTGCTTTACAACCATACCGACCAATCACCATAGTGGAATATTCCGCTACCATGATGAAGCTGGCCATTTGTTTTGAGTTGTCTGAACGCGTCCCGCATACGAATTATGATTTCCGGCTGAATATTAAGTGAATGATGCGCGGGAAACACCTGCTTTACAGGTAGTCTTGCAACCTTTTCAAGAGATTGCAAATAAGCATATGGATCAGTGGATGGAAACCATGCTGTGAGCGTATCCTTATACACTAAATCACCTGTATAGAGATAACCTTTTTCTTTCTCCCAAAAACACATATGCCCCGGAGCGTGTCCCGGAGTATGCAAAACTTCTATACTTCTTCCCCCAATGTCTATGATCTCGCCTCCATACAACACTTTGGTCGGCGTTCCCTGAAAAAATTCATAGGTATTTACATCATATCCATCTGGCAAATTACATCGGTCAACTACATACTCTTTTATCTTTTCTAACGGTTGTGGAAATCCACCGTTAAGCCATTCAAGTTCCGCTTCATGCGCATAAAAATCAGGATAATATTTATGTCCACCGATATGATCCCAGTGAATGTGCGTAGCTATAGCTATAACGGGATTGTCTGTTAATTTCTTTATAACCTCAGAAATATTACAAATGCCCAATCCTGTGTCGATTAACAAACTACGTTCTGTACCGTTCAAAAGGTAACAATGCGTTTCCTCCCAATGACGGTACTCGCTAACTATATAGGTATCTCTATCAACTTTGTCTATTGTAAACCAGTCTTTCACTCTACTCTCCCCAAATTCCGATTTGTCTCACTGGCTAGATCATCCAAATAGGGACGATATAGTTTTTGGCATTCATAGCAGAAAGTTCTGGCCTCATACAAAGCACAGCCCCTGTCCCGCAGGGTACTGATCCTTTATCCAATATAGAAAACGCGCCTGCCAACTCGCTGCCCGGGTTTACGGACCGATTGATTTCCAGCGGATGAAGCTGGCCATCACTTTCTATTACCATATCAATTTCATTTCCGCTCTTGTCCCGATAGTACCAAAGCAAGCAATCCTGGGCATCGTTTTGGTAGCTCTTCAAAATTTCCGCTACCACATAATTCTCTAAAATGGCACCATTGATGGCTCCGTTCCGCAAAATTTCAGGGGTGCTGTACCGGGTCAGATAGGCCACCAAACCGGTATCAAAAAAATACATTTTCGGCGTCTTTACCGTCCTTTTTAGAAGATTATTGGAATAGGGCCTTAAGTAGAAGATAATAGCCGACTTTTCCAGTTAATGCAATTTTATTTTAGCCAAAAGGTTTGTATGTGTCAAGACTGAATTACGACATAACATAGCTATACACTAAACATATATTGTCAAAAAAATTGCATTTTTATGATTCGCAATCGTCAAATTCATTGCATTTTTCGTTGACAAAAGGTCATACTATTCGTATAATAAAAGGAAAGAAAGGTAGGTGTGCCTATGCTGAAACGAAAAATTTATGATGAGCTGCTTAAATGGAAAAATAAGAAAAGCAAAGAATGCCTTTTAGTACAGGGTGCCCGGCAGATCGGCAAGACCTTTATTATCGAGAAGTTTGGCAAGGACAATTATGCAAGCTATATTTATCTGAATTTTTACAAGAATCCTGAACACAAAAAGATTTTTGACGGTTCTTTGGAGCCGGAGGAGATTTATAAGAAAATCTCACTGTATGTAAAAGACGTGCATTTTATCCCCGGCAGGACCTTGATTTTCCTGGATGAAATTCAGGATTGCCCCAATGCCAGAACGGCTCTGAAATTTCTTGCCATCGACGATCAATACGATGTGATTTCTTCCGGATCGCTGCTCGGGCTGCATTATAAGGAGATGGCCTCCATCCCCGTGGGCTATGAACGGACGATGGAAATGTATTCTCTGGACTTTGAGGAATTTTTATGGGCTGTTGGAAGGACGGCGGACGCAATCGCCGCGCTGAAAGAATACTTTGATAAAAAGCAAAAGGTAGAGAACGGAATCCATGAACAGTTTCTCATGCTGCTGCGGGAATATCTGGTTGTCGGCGGAATGCCGGAGGCAGTCAATGTGTTCCTGAAGACAAACAATTTCCAGGAGGTCTATCAAACACAGAAAAAGATCATGGAAAGCTACCGGGAGGACATCAAGCATTACGCCTCGCCGGTTGCCCGTCAGAAGATCAGCGACTGCTATCTGTCCATTCCCAGACAGCTTGCGAAGGAATATACGAAGTTCCAGTACAAGGTAGTCAGCAAGGAAGGCAGTGCCAGACGGTATGAAAATTGCTTGAACTGGCTGGTCGATGCGGGCATGATAAAGATGTGCGTTAATGTATCCACACCCCAGTTCCCGCTTATAGCTTATGAAAAACCCGATCAGTTTAAGGTATATGTCACAGACATAGGGCTTTTAACCTCTTTGTATGGGTTTGAAACACAGGCCGCTTTACTCAAAGACACACTAACCGGCCCGGCAAAGGGCGGTATCTATGAAAACCTGGTGTTCGATATGCTGATAAAGCGGGGATTCTCCCTGAACTATTTCAAAAACGATAAGAATACTCAGGAGATTGAATTCCTCTTTGCCAAAGACGGCAGCGTTATCCCTGTGGAGGTCAAATCGAAAAACGGAGCTACGTTATCCCTGAACAATTTCATCAAGGACTATGCCCCGCCGTATGCCTACAAGCTGGTTTCCGGTAATTTAGGTGTAAGCGACACAAAAATCACCCTTCCCTTGTATATGGCAATGTTCCTCTGAGTGCGCCAGGAATATTCCTCCGATGGCCTTTTTGTAATCCTTCATACTTATCCGGCTTGATCTGATACCCGATATGAAATCAAGCCGGATTTCTTTATTCATTTGGCTTTTATCGATTGCATTTATTCCGTGCCGTTTTGAGCATTCATCTTTTTCATGACTTTACCGCGCGTCCCGCCTGTCTTGTCTCTACATGACGAAATCCTGCTTCCTCATAAATTTTTTCAGCCGTTTTCCCATTGGGCCATAAGTAACAATTCGCTATTTTGCCTGAAATGCAATATTCTACGAAGCTGCTTATCAAAGCCCTTCCCACACCTATGTTTCTATGTTCCTTTGAAACAAGCAGATAATCCACCCTGCACACCCCGTCTGTCATGTGGCAATAGGTCATTCCCACAGGCTTTTCTTTATAAAAAGCCACAAAAAATAGTGTATTGTCATTTTTCAAGGCCCGTTTCACCACATCGATTTCCCAGGGTTCTCCCGCTTTCTCAAATATCTCTATCCCGTACTCCTCTTTCCATTCCGATGTTTTTATTACGGTCACCTCCGAATTAGGTGTAATCCTGTTTTTCTCTGACAAAACCATATATCTTTGTGATTCCGTCCAACACTCAAAACCGGCGTGGGAAAGTTCACTCCTTACCGCTTCAAAATACCCTTCTTCGGAAATGGATTGATAGATCCTTGGCCTGATTCCCTTTTCCTCATAAAAATGTATGATATCCTTAAGTACCTTTTCTAAATCATGTACCTTTTCTCTAAAAATAATTGCATGATTGGAGTCGAAAGAGTCTTTATTTTCTTCATTATAAAACAAGAAACCATATTCCCGCTTCTCCCACCGGGTGATCTCCCTGGGAAATAAATCTTCTTCTCTGTATATCTTTTCTAAATCCATTTCACACCGCCGCTTGTATCTCTACTGCTCCCCCTTGCCCTTATTTTGCTGACTAAAGGGAAGGTTAAAAGCGTGAGATACCATTTTTATAATCAAATACAATGAAGCCACATTCTTTGCAAATAGAAAACCAGCTCGCATTTCTTTCCCACATTCAGGGCACTTCATCAGCAAACGCCTCCTTAAAAAGCGGATTTTAGTTTGCTCAACGTATCCATAAATGGGAATTTGTTACTGTTACAGGTTACTTTTATAGTTACTGCTGTCGATAATTATTCTCTTACATTTGGGGCAACAATCACTTTCCACATGATGCGGGGACACCGCAGTTTTTCCAAGTTGCAGCGCATACCGTTCTGTATCATCGACAGCAAGGCTTAATTTGTGCTTTTTGTTGCTCCATAAAACAATTCCGCAGTTGAGATAGCCATGTATCATCTCTGTATTGCAATAAGGACATTTCATCATTAAACACACCCCGCTAAATTCCTATTTATCAATCCAACACACTGAAATTTATCTAGGTAAAAAATATAATCAAAAACTACTTTTTCACTTTTTTATTTACGTATCTGCTGATTATAACAAGAGTGGCACAAATAACAATTACAACTAACAGTCCAAACGGAAGCATAGCATTTTCATTCATCAAACCGGAGTCCACTCTATACCCCAAATACGCCATCATACAGAGCATAAAACAACATATGATACATAAAATCCCCACAGCTTTACACAATTTCTTTTCATCATACTGCTTTTGTTCTTCTTTTGACAATGTATTATAGCCAGCTATCAACCATTTGCCTCTTCCGTTAAACAAAAAAATACTTATGATTAAGAACAGCAAAGCTACCGCAAGAATTATTATTTCAGCTATCATAAGCATACCTCCTGCTATTCTCTCACGCCTCCACCACAATGGTTTCCACGCTGTCGATGGCCTCCTGCACCAGCTGGTCGATCTTCTCCTTCAGCTTCTCCTCGGAACGCCGGATGATATTTAAGTTGGGCTTCGTCACCGGGTGCTTGGCCACAAAGATGGTACAGCAGTCCTCATAGGGCAGAATAGAAGTCTCATAAGTACCGATTTTCTCCGAAACGCTGATAATTTCCTGCTTGTCAAAGCCGATAAGGGGCCGGTAGACCGGAAGGGTACACACCTCGTTGGTGGCCGCTAAAGACTGCATGGTCTGGCTGGCTACCTGGCCGATGCTCTCCCCGGTGATAAGGCCCAGGCTTCCGGTCTCCTTGGCAAAATGCTCCGCAATCCGCATCATGTAGCGGCGCATGATGATGGTAAGCTCCTCGTGGGGACATTTTTCATAAATGTAAAGCTGGATATCGGTAAAATTTACCACCTTCAGGTAGATGGGCCCGGTATAGCGGGCCACGATCTTCGCCAGATCCACCACCTTCTGCTTGGCCCGCTCGCTGGTGTAGGGGGGCGCATGGAAATAGGTGGCGTCAATCTTCACGCCACGCTTTGCGATCATGTATCCGGCCACCGGACTGTCAATGCCGCCGGAAAGAAGCAGCATGGCCTTGCCGTTGGTTCCCACAGGCATTCCCCCGGGACCCGGAATGATTTCCGAATAAATGTTGATCCTGCTTCGGATTTCAATATTCACCATGATATCCGGGTGATGGACATCCACCTTCATCTGTGGGAAAGCGTCAAGAATCCGGCCTCCCAGCTCGGCATTGATCTCCATGGACTCCATGGGATAATCCTTCCTGGCCCGTCTGGCGTTAACCTTGAAGGTCTTGTTTTTGTCCGGATAGCGGGCGTCAAGGTAGGAAATCACATCCTCGCAGAGCTTCTCAAAGCCCTCGTCCTCCACAAGCACCACCGGGCAGATCCCCACAATGCCAAACACATGGCGAAGCTGCTCCACCGTCTCCTCATAGTCGTAATCCGAAAGGGCCTCAATGTAGATCCGCCCCTGCTCCTTGGAGATCTGGAATTCACCTTCCACGGACTTTAAGGCAATTTTTATCTGGTGCACCAGGGCGTCCTCAAAAAGATGACGGTTTTTTCCCTTGATGGCAATCTCCGCGTATTTAATTAAAAATGCTTTATACATAGCGTTCTCCTTTTTCTTCCGGCAATCCGATTCCCGGCTGTGCCATATCTTCTTCCGCCTAATATCTGGTAAACCGCATCAGCTGCGGAACCAGTTCCTTCAATGTCTGTATACAGTATTCCACTTCCTCCGGCGTGTTGTAGGCGCTGAAGCTGAACCGGATCGTTGTATCCAGATATTCCTTTTTCAGACCAATGCTCTTTAAGGTCTCGCTGACCGCTGGCTTATTGGAGGAGCAGGCGCTTCCCGCGGACACATAGATACTGCGTTCCTCCAGGGCATGTAGAAGCACCTCGCTCCGCACCTTATCAAAACTGACGCTGACAATATGGGGAGCCATGGACATGGCCTGTTCTCCACTTCCTAAGGCCCAGGCATTAACTTCCTCGCTGCCTGTCCCCTCATAGAGTTCTTTTCCGTTCACATGGGCCCACTCCGCGTCCGCAAGCCCCCGGACAAATGCCTCCCGCAGCCCGTACAGATACTGCCGCTTCTGCTCCAGATTCTCATAGGCCTCCATGGCCGCCTGTCCAAGCCCCGCAATTCCCGGCACATTTTCCGTGCCGGAGCGCATGCCCCGCTGGTGTCCGCCGCCAAAGAGAATGGGTTTCAGCTTTGTTCTCTCTTTTACATACAAAAATCCCACGCCCTTGGGGCCGTGAATCTTATGGCCGCTGACGGACAGCATGTCGATGCCCATTTTTTTCGGATAAATCTGAAATTTTCCATAAGCCTGAATAGCGTCCACATGAAATAAGGTGTTCGGATTCTTCTCCTTGATGATACGCGCAGCCTCCGCAATAGGCTCCACTGCGCCCATCTCATTATTCACATACATGATGGACACCAGAATGGTCTCCTCCGTGACGGCCTCCTGAAGCTGCTTAAGGGAAATCTGTCCCTCCTTATCCACATCAAGCCAGGTCACCGTAAATCCCTGCTCCTCCAGAAAATGCATGGGAGCCGACACCGCCGGATGCTCGATTCTGGTGGTGATCAGGTGATTTCCGGCCCGCCTGTTTGCCATAGCGGCGCCTATGATGGCCAGGTTGTCGGCCTCGGTTCCGCCGGAGGTGAAAATAAGCTCCTTCTCGTTGACCTTCAAGGTCCTTGCAATGCGCTCCCTGGCCTGCCGGATATACTGCTCCGCTTCCATGCCCTTGACATGCAGGGAGGAAGGATTTCCGTAATCCTTAAGAAAGGTCTGTCTCACAATCTCTGCCACGCCTTCGGAACAGCGGGTGGTAGCCGAGTTATCAAAATAAACTTCCTTATTTTCAAATGTTGTATTCATTGCTTCCTCCAAATCCTCCCGGAAGATTTCTCACGTTTCCAGATGATACAATAAAATGGAGAGCATGGTCATCCCAGCCGTCTCCGTCCGCAAAATGCGGTTTCCCAGAGACAGCAGCTCCACCTCGCCTTTTACCGACTCGATTTCTTTCCTGTCAAATCCGCCTTCGGGTCCGATGAAAACCCCCAAGCTTCCCTCTTTCTTAAGGTTCCCGATCACCTTCCGGGTGTGCTCCATCCCCCGCTCATTTTCATAGGGAAGAAGCCGCACATCCATGGTCTTGCCATAGGCTACGGCCTCCGGAAAGGTCATAACCGGCGATACCACGGGAATCACACTGCGCTTCGCCTGCTTGGCTGCGCTCTCCGCAATGGCCTGCCAGCGTCTGATCTTCGCCTCCGCCTTCTTCACATCCAGCTTCACCACGCAATTTCGCATGGCCACGGGGACAATTTCCGCCGCCCCAAGCTCCACGGCCTTCTGGATGATCAGCTCCATCTTATCTCCCTTTGGCAGACCCTGAAAGAGACAGATACGCACGGGAAGCTCCCTGCTCTCATGGTCTTTATAGAGAATCCTGGCTGTGACGGCTTCTTTTTCCAGCCTTTCCACCTCACAGAAATAGTCTGCTCCCTGCCGGCTGCTGACGCGAACCTGCTCCCCCGGCTTCATGCGCAGAACATTTCGGATATGGTTCACATCCTCACCCAGAATGGTAATATATTCCTCTCCAATCTGACTGTCATCTACAAAAAACTGGTACATTGGCTGTCGCTCCTATCAGTCCCTGCGGGCGGTAATACACACCCATTCGCCCGCTCTTGTCACCTCAAGAATCTCAAAGCCTGCCTTTTCTATGGCTCCCGTGACGGCTTCCTCCTTAAAATCAATAATACCAGAGGTGATGTAGATTCCGCCCTGCTTCAAGCAATCCGGGATTACCGGAGTCAAAGGAATGATGACATCCGCCAGAATGTTGGCCACCACAATGTCGTAGCAGCCTTTTCCCACCGTCTCCTGAAGCCCGGTATCGTCAATGAGATTTCCCACATAAAAATGCTCCGCCTGTCCGCTCAGTCCGTTGACCTCCATATTCTCCCGGACGGCGTCCATGCAGATGGCGTCCACGTCCGTCCCCGTCACCTGGCCAGCTCCAAGCTTTAAAACCACAATGGAAAGAATCCCGCTGCCGCAGCCCACGTCCAGCACCTTATCCCCGGGCTTTAAATACTTGCGAAGCTGGCGGATACAAAGCTGGGTGGTCTCATGCTTCCCCGTGCCGAAGGAAGTTCCCGGGTCAATCTCAATGACGCACCGGTAATCTCCCTCCACCGGTTTGTTCTCCCAGCTGGGCCTGATATAAATATCGTCAATGGCAAATGCCTTAAAATACTGCTTCCAGTTATTGACCCAGTCCTTGTCCTCGGTTTCTTCCTGAGAAATGGTTCCTTCCCCCACATCGGTAAAGAGCCGCAGTTCTACCAACTCCTCCTTCACCTGACGAAGCAGGGCTTCCCGCTGTTCCTCCGGTTCCTCGGAATCCACAAAAAAACTCACATAGGCGATTCCTTCATCCGGCGGCAGCGTGGGAAGAAAATCAATAAACAACCGCTCCTTCTCCGCCTGGGACAGGGGCACGTTGTCCTCAATCTGCACGCCATCCACCCCCAGATCCGCCAACATGCTGCTGATGAAATCCTCCGCCTCCGTGGTGGTCTTGATCGTATATTTTTCCCATTTCATATGATTACATCCTTCCAAAAACGACGCTTACGCAAACCTTATAATCATGTATTATACCATACTATCCTCAAACATCAACAATTTTTCTCGCTGTAAGCAGTCCATGCCAAAGACATCCTGCCGGGCAGAGGATATCACTGCGGAGCACCCGATTGGACTTTCTTATATAAATACATACTCACCAAGCCGCCCAAAGGCCTCCTTCACCCGGCTTAAGGGCAGGGCCAGGTTCATGCGGATGGCATACTCTCCATGGAAGGGACGGCCGTCCTGCCAGATAACGCCTACCGCCCACCCGGCGGCAAGGAGCTCGTCCATGGTTTTCTCATGGGATTCGCACCATTCCCGGCAGTCAAGGAAAAGCATATAGGTCCCCTGGGGCCTGCATAAGCGGATCTTCGGAAAATGCTTTGCGATGTAAGCGCAGGCAAAATCCACATTTCCCGTCAACACCTGGCACAGCTCGTCCACCCACTCCTGGCCCTCGGGCCTGTAGGCCCCAATGAGGGCATGCATGGACAGCACATTCATGGAATTATAGTGAGATTTTCCGGAAACCGCAAGGACCCGGTCCCTTAAATACCGATTGTAAATAATGTGGTAGCTTCCCACCAGCCCCGCCAGATTGAAGGTTTTGCTGGGGGCATAGACCGCCACCGTCCGCTTTCTGGCGTCCTCGCTCACCGACTGGGTGGGAATGTGGCGGTAGCCCGTCAAGATGAGGTCCGACCAAATTTCATCGGAAATCACCACGCAGTCGTTGTCGCGAAATACCTCCATGGCCCGCTCCAACTCCCAGCGCTCCCACACCCGTCCCGTGGGATTGTGGGGACTACAGAACACGGCCACATGAATGCGGTTCTCCTTAAGCTTCCGATCCATATCCGCAAAATCCATGCGCCATACGCCCTCCCCGTCCACCTTAAGAGGGCTGTGGACGATGGAAAAGCCGTTGTTCTCAATACTTCCGATAAATCCGATATAGGTGGGACTGTGAAGAAGCACCTTGTCCCCCGGCGCCGCAAAGGCATTAAGCGCCGAAATCACACAGCCAAGAACGCCGTTCTCATAGCCGATACACTCCGCCGTCAGCCCGGTTACGCCGTTTCTGGTCTCCTGCCAGTTTATAATTGCTTGAAAATATTCCTCCGTTGGCTCAAAATAGCCGTAGGCCGGATGTCCGGCCCGGGCGATGATGGCCTCGGGAATCGTGGGCACCGTAGGAAAATTCATATCCGCCACCCACATGGGTATGGCGTCAAAGCCTTTCTTCGGCTTATCGGGGGAAAATCCGGTGCCCTTTCCCAGTCCGTCCACCGCAAGGGCATCCTTTCCGTGCCGCTCCAAAATGGATGTAAAATCGTATTTCATGGATTCATCCTCCGTCTGGATTTTCTTTCCTAAACATACAGGATTTTTACAATCACGTCAAGCGCATATTATTCGGTCCGAAGGGCGATGACCGGGTCTTTCTTGGCCGCCTTCTTCGCCGGGAGCAATCCGCCGAGGATGGTGATGACAATGCTGATCGCAATGAGGACCACCGAGGAAGCCAGCGGAAGCTGGGCGTTCAGTCCCTCAATGCCGGAAAGGCTTTCGATCACCGAGTTGATCGGTATGAGGGCAAGCAGGGAGATCCCGATACCCAAAAGCCCCGCGCAGCAGCCGATGATGAAGGTCTCGGCATTGAACACCTGGGAAATATTGCGCTTGGAGGCCCCCAGAGCACGGAGGATACCAATCTCCTTGGTCCGCTCCATCACGGAGATATGGGTGATAATGCCAATCATAATGCAGGAGACGATCAGCGAAATCGCCACAAAAGCGATCAACACATAGGAAATGCCGTCAATGATCGTCGTGATAGAGGAAGTCAGCATCGCCACATAGTCGGTATAAGTGATGCGGTCCTCCTCCGCGGCATTTTCATTGTATGCTTCGATACAGGCCGCAATGGCGTCCTTATTCTCAAAACTGTCGGTATAAATGCTGATGGACGAAGGCGCGTCATAGCTGACCTTGCCAAAAGCCTTCATATTGTCCTCATAGGTGGATCCGGCAATGTATTCGTCATATACCCGCAGCAGGATTTCCTGATCCGGCTCATTTGCCAGCCACTGGTCCAAAGCCGCCGCCATGGTGGTTTCATCCATGGCCATGCCGCCCGCCATTCCGGCTCCCCCTGCTGCCATTCCGCCACCGGCCGCTGTATCCTCCACAGTTGTACCGCTCTGCCCGACATCCCCAATCTCCTGTCCGGCAGACGTAGCGTCCTGTTCCTCAGACGCGTCGTCCGCCGCGTCCTGTCCGGCATTGGTAGAAGCGTAATACATCATAAGCCTGTAAAAGGAGGCTTTCTCCGAAATCCCCAAAGAGCCCAGATAGGTTTTGGCGTCCTCCGCCTTAGCCGCGTCGCTGGGGGACTCAAATTCCATGCCGGTAAGCACGTTGATGTTACTGTCCGCTTCCTGGGCCTTAATGACAGCACTCTCATCGGTATGAGAAATGATATAGTCCGTCAGCTTGGATGTGTAAGCCACTGTGGTGGAAATATCCGCATTCTGGGCATCCTCTCTGGGGCGCGCAACCCCCGTGATCTTCAGTTCCACCGCGTTTTCCAATAATTCCTCCTCATTGAGGGTGCTATCCTCTAAGTAAGTAAAGGTGCCATTTTCATTTTCGACATAGTGGTCACAGGCAGCAACGAGATAAAAGGTATGGCCGCAGATTTCTTCATAGTCAAAGTTGATTTCATCGGCTTCTTCCCCGGCCTCGATTTTCTCCGCCGCGTCCTCGTACTGCTCCTCCGTGATAAGGCCAAGCTGATAAAGGATATCCGCAGAAATTCCGTTCTCCTCATTCAGCACCAGGATGACCTCATCGTACTCCCTGGGCCAGTCGCCGTACAAAACCTCATAGCTGTCGGTGACCACCTGGCTGACGCTTGAACCGTCTGCGCCCACCATCAGCTCGGAAAAATTCGCTGCCCCGGAAGAAGAACCGCCTAACGCCGCGGAACCGAAGCTATTCATCATACTGTTTTGACCGCTGCCACCGGACTGCGCCCCGGAGGATTCTCCGGGTTCGCTGTCGCTGTCCACAAGCCTCCCGTCCGCGTCATGGGAATACACGCTGAAATCCACATCATAGGTGTATACGATGCCGTTCTCTCCCAGATACTGTTGGATCTCACTGTCCGGGTCGTCCAGATACTTCTTGAACTCCGTAAGGTTATTTTCCACAATATTGGAAGAGATCTGTTCGTTGATTTCCAGCTCCGTATAATCGGCATAGACTCCGGCACGGCTCTCATCCTCACCCTCATTCTGGATTTCCCCCATAAGCTCGCCGTGCATCCCCAGCATGCCGGAAATGTCAAAGGTCTCGTCGCTGATGGTGATCGGATAAGAGGCCATCGTATCCCTCTGCACATCAGCAATGTAAGCGTTCATGCCAGTGGAAAGGGCAAGAATCAGAGCGATACCGATAATGCCGATGGAGCCCGCAAAGGAAGTCAGCAGGGTACGTCCCTTCTTGGTCCTTAAATTGTTAAAGGAGAGGGACAGCGCCGTGAAAAAGGACATGGATATTTTCCTGTGCTTCACCTTTTGCTTTTTCTCCTCCTGTTCCGTGTAGGGATTGCTGTCGCTGACGATCTGCCCGTCCAACAACTTCACGATACGGGTGGAATATTTCTCGGCAAGCTCAGGATTATGGGTCACCATGACCACCAGCTTATCCTTGGCAATCTCCTTTAACAGCTTCATGATCTGAATACTGGTCTCGCTGTCCAGGGCGCCTGTGGGCTCGTCAGCCAGAAGAATATCGGGATTGTTAATAAGCGCCCGGGCGATAGCCACCCGCTGCATCTGGCCGCCGGACAGTTGGTTGGGCTTTTTGTGGATATGGTCCCCAAGCCCCACCTTTTTTAAGACGGCGGCGGCCCGCTCCCTGCGCTCCTTCCGTGAAACACCTGCCAGGGTCAGGGCCATTTCCACATTGGCGAGGATACTCTGGTGGGGAATCAGATTATAGCTCTGGAACACGAAGCCGATGGAATTGTTGCGGTAGTAATCCCAGTCCGCGTCCTTATATTCCTTTGTGGAAACACCATTAATGATCAAATCCCCGCTGGTGTAGCGGTCCAGGCCGCCGATGATATTGAGCATTGTGGTTTTGTCCGAGCCGCTCTGGCCCAGGATCGAGACAAACTCGCTCTCCCGAAAGGCGATGCTGACGCCCTGTAAGGCGTCCTGGGTCAGATCGCCGGTTCTATAGGTTTTTACGATATTTTTTAGTTGCAGCATATTGTTCCTCCTGTTCTGGTTCCAAGTTTAACAGAGAAAGGTAAACTCCCGGTCACGGGAAGGTAAACCCGGGATAAACTGAAAGAATTTCTGATAATCATCAAACCATTTCGTTACGGCTCGCAGCCTGACCGGTAACGTGCCCGGCGAGCCCCACAATTTTGTATTTTACCATATATCCGAAAAAAAACCACTTATTTGTTTATCTTGAGGTTACTTTTTCGTGCTATAATTATTTATCAGGAGGTGCTTTCATGTTTAACATTCTTGTTGTGGAAGACAATGAGGATATGCGGGAGCTGTTCTGCACGGTGCTTACCGACAGCGGCTATCACGCAATCCCGGCCACAGACGGTCTGGATGCCCTGGAAATTATGGAGCAGGCGTACATTGATCTGATCGTGGCCGATATTATGATGCCCCATATGGACGGCTACGAGCTGACAAAAGCTCTGCGGGAGGCAGACTACGATCTGCCCATTCTGATGGTGACGGCCAAGGACCAGTTTGACGATATACAAAAAGGATTCCGGGCAGGAGCGGACGATTACATGATAAAACCCATCAATGTCAAGGAACTGGTTCTCCGGGTGGAGGCCCTTCTTCGCCGGGCAAAAATCTCCAGCGAGAAGAAAATCGTCATCGGCTCCACGGTGCTCAATTATGACGCCCTGACCGTAACCATCCACGGGGAAGAAACCATTTTACCCCAAAAGGAATTTTACCTGCTCTATAAGCTGTTGTCCTATCCCAATAAAATTTTTACCCGCCAGCAACTGATGGATGAAATATGGGGCCTGTTTTCCGAGACGGATGAACGCACCGTGAACACCCATATCAACCGCCTGCGGGACCGGTTCCGGGACTGCGCGGACTTTGAGATCGTCACCGTGCGTGGCCTGGGGTATAAGGCGGTGAAGAGCATTGAGTAGAAAACCGCGCTCCAAGCTCTGGCTCTATTTTGCCATACTGGTATTCGCCACCATCTTCGCCGTGTTCCTGCTCATAACGCTGCTCTGGTTTGCCCTGTATGAGTGGAATATCATCGAAGCGGATCCCCGGGCCAGACACAACCCCGTCCTTGTCCTGGCTTTCAGCAGCATTTTACTGGGCACCGTAATCGCCCTGTTCGTGGGAAAGCTGATCATCCGCCCGATGCAGAATATCAGCAACGCCTTTGACGAGCTTTCCAAGGGGAATTTTTCCATTAAGGTCCCTGAAAACCAGTGTCTTATGGAAATCCGGGAAATGTCAAAGCGGTTTAACGCCATGACCTATGACCTCTCCCACATCGAAACCCTGCGCAGTGATTTCGTGGCCGATGTGTCCCACGAATTCAAGACGCCCATCGCCGCCATCGAAGGCTACGCGACACTGTTACAGAATCACAGCCTGTCTTCTGAAAAACGGGACCACTATATCGACAAAATCCTGGACAATTCCCGCAGGCTGTCCACTCTCTCCGGCAATATTTTAACCCTCTCCAAACTGGAGAATCAGGAGATCGTTCCCGGCAAGACGGAGTATCGCCTGGACGAGCAGATACGAAAATGCATCCTCATGCTGGAGAACAAGTGGGAAGCCAAACATATTGAGTTTGATATGGAACTGCGGCGGCAGAATTATTACGGAAGCGAACCCCTTCTGGAACAGGTCTGGAGCAATCTCATAGACAACGCCATCAAGCATTCCCCTTTTGGCAGCAGCATCCGCATCGCCATCTGGGACAAGTCGGAAGCCATTTCCGTATCCGTTTCTGACGATGGCGACGGCATGACGGCAGAAGTACAGAAGCACATATTTGAAAAATTTTATCAGGGGGACAAATCCCGAGAATCAGAGGGCAACGGGCTGGGTCTTGCCCTTGTAAAACGGATCATCGATTTATGTAAGGGAAGTATCGAAGTAAAAAGCGCGCCTGGAAAGGGAAGTACATTTATCATCAGCCTTCCAAAAACAAATTCAATATCCTCCACAGCGTAAAAGGGGGCTGTATAGAAAATATGGGTCGTCTTGCCGCAGCAGTCACAGGCAACGCCATCCGCGGACTCCTCAAAAGCGCCGGTTTCCAGAGGGTTGGGGTGATACCGGAAGGTGGGCAGGCTCAGCTGGGCCTGCCGCTCCTTCTCTTTCTGCTTTTCCTCCGGCGTTTTGGGCTTGGGGAGTGCATAACGATTGCCCCAGTTTTCCGCATAGTCCTTCAGCGTGCCCAGCCGCTTGAGTGTCTTTTTATCGGAATGATTTCCGATTTTGCAGAGCAGTTCGTAGGCATCCTTCTTGAAGTCCAGCAGATCATACACATCCACCAGCACTTCCTTGGCCTGTTTGTCTTCCGACTGCTCCAGTTTCTCCTTGAAAGTGTAGAGAGCGCGGACACTGTTCGGATCTCCTTCTGTTTCTCGAAACGGCTTTTGGAGTTCAATATATTGCTTCAGGTATTCGTTCATGGTCAAAATCTCCCATCAATCCCACCAGAAGTACCAGACGGTGGACTGCCGCAGCACATCAGCCAAAGCGCCTACGGTGGCGTCTTCCGGTTCCTGGTCAATGACATCGGGGCAGAAGCCATACAGTTTCACCGCTGCATCCATGGCCTTCTCCTTG
>CALWLN010000038.1 GCA_944381535.1 uncultured Lachnospiraceae bacterium | reverse complement strand
TGTAGTGATAGTCGGCGGGAACGAATGTATGACTCGCCAATATAAGGACCTGTGCAGCGAGTACAAATGTAAGGCGAAGGTTTATCCGAAAACCACCAGCAGTCTGAAAAATATCGGAACGCCGGATCTGCTCGTGCTGTTTACCAGCACGGTTTCCCATAAAATGATACGGCGGGCGCTGAACGAGACGAGAGGGCAGAATGTGCGGATCGCCCGCTGTCATACAAGTTCCATAAATGCGCTGAAAAGTATTTTGGAAGAGCACACGGCGGGCCGTGCCTAGAACCAAAGAGCATACGGTAAGCCGAAATTTTGGAAAGGAATCACGCCGAAGATAGAAGGAGGTACCTATGCCCGAAGAATTGCTGGTCCGTCATTGTTCCCCCACCCTGGCGGGAATGAAAACGGCGAACCTCTTCACCTGTTTTTTTGAAAATGCGGAGGAAATGAGAGAAAATGTGCGCAGGCTGAATAAAATGCTTGTAAAGAAAGGCTTAAGAGTTCTGCCGCTGCGGTTTCGGGATCAGCGGGCGCTGATCTATGTATACCGTCCGTCCAGGCTTTCCCGGGATCTACAGCAGGATACCGCCTGCTGCCTGCTGAAGGAACGCGGTTATGAGGCCGAAGCGCCGGAACGCTGCATTGTGCAGCTCATGCAGAAACTTAAAAGCAGTGAGGAATTTCCCCATGAAATCGGCCTGTTCCTGGGATATCCGCCGGAGGATGTATGGGGGTTTATTGAGAACCGGGCGGAGGGCTGCAAATGTGCGGGCTTCTGGAAGGTTTACGGCGATGTTGCGGCAGCGCAGAAGCTTTTCGCGAAATATAAGAAATGCACGGATGTTTACTGCGCCATGTTTGCCAGAGGACAGTCTATTGAACGGCTTACCGTTGCCGTTTGATATATAAAAATTTTTTAAGAAAGGTTGGATAAGAAATATGAGTAAAATAGCAGTGGTTTATTGGAGCGGAACCGGAAACACCCAGGCCATGGCGGAAGCCGTGGTGGAGGGCGCAAAGGAGAAGGGAGCCGAGGCGGTTCTGTATACGGCATTGGAATTCGACGCTTCCATGATGGACACCTTTGATGCCGTCGCCTTCGGCTGCCCCTCCATGGGTGCGGAGCAGCTGGAGGAAAGTGAGTTTGAGCCCATGTTTTCCTCCTGCGAGCCGAAGCTTGCGGGGAAGAAGATCGCGCTGTTCGGCTCCTACGGCTGGGGCGACGGCGAGTGGATGCGTAATTGGGAGGAAACCTGTATTTCCGACGGGGCAAATCTTGCGTGCGACCCGGTCATCTGCAACGATGCGCCGGACGACGATACGATTGCCGACTTGAAGGCGTTGGGCGCTGCGCTGACGTAAGATGGCAGCTGAGATAGTGTGCGTTTTAGGCACAAGGATGAGAAAACAGGTTATCTGATAAAAAGAAATCTATCAAGACAGGAGCCTTATCCGCAGAAAAAGGGATAAGGCTCCTGTCTGGTATTATGAGGTCATTTCGCTTGATGACGCAGCGCCCGGCTTCATGTTCACGGCGGATAAACGCGGCTTTATCCTCGGGCAGCACCTATTATCTCAATATAACACTGGAAGGATTTGGTTTCTGCTCCATTTAGACATTTTTTTAGGATGATTTTATGTATTTTTGTTGTAAAGAACTTGCGGAATCGACCGGTGAGGGGTGCTGATTTCCGCATGCTTCTTCTGAAAAAGATTGACAAAATTATTTGGCGTGTTTATAATATAGTAAAAAGGTTAGCGTATGCTAACCAAAAATTCAGATCAAAGGTTAGCAAAAGCTAATCAAAGCTGCGCCTCGGGGTAGTGTAAAGCAGACTATGAAAAAATGGTGTTAGTAAAAAATGGCTCGCTTCGGAGGCAGAGCAAGAAAACAAAATCGGACTCTCCGGTGATAGCGGAGTACAGAAAAAGGAGTGTTTTCAGTATGGTAAAAATCACGTTGCAAATTGAGGGAATGTCCTGCGGCATGTGCGAATCCCATATCAACGACACGGTGCGCAGGCAGTTTGCTGTGAAAAAGGTTTCTTCTTCCCACAGTAAGGGGCTGACAGAAATTATTGTGGAAGAACCCCTGGATAAAGGAAATTTGATCAAAGCCATTGATGAGACCGGCTACAAAGTGTTATCCATGAAAACCGAGCCATATGAAAAAAAAGGTTTTTTCTTGTTTCGAAAGTAGTTCTGGTCATAGGAAAGGATGCGGGAAAATGGGGAATTCTATGGAATCTTTCATATACGGAGTATTGGCAATCGGTGTCATCATTGCGGTTGTTGTGTTGTCCTGCGGCGTGAAACATCTCTGCCGGCGCTGTCTGAGACAGAAAAAGCACCGGGGTGACAAAATAGAAACGGAAATTCTATTGCGAAAATCGGAAGTGGGAAGTAAAATAGAGAAAACAGCAATAGGAGGCGTAACGGACCATGGAATATGTCAGTCAGAAAATGCGGAAGCTGGCTCCGGAGCTGGACCCCTTACGCATAGGAACCGGCTGGAAGCCGGAGGACTTGTCCAAAATCCAGGTGCTGATTGAGAGTACCTTCGGAGACAGCCACCCGGGCAGCGGCCATCTGGACATGCTGGTGGCGGAAGCGCGAAAGGGCGTGGAGGAGGCAGGCGGTTTCGGAGCGCGGTATTTTACCACGGACATCTGCGATGGGGAAAGCCAGGGAACGGACGGAATCAATTACAGCCTTGCCAGCCGGGAAATGATCGCGAACATGATAGAAATCCACGCAAACGCCACGCCCTTTGACGCGGGCGTCTATTTGGCAAGCTGTGACAAGGGAATGCCAGCAAATCTGATGGGTCTTGCCAGGGTCAACATTCCCTCCGTTGTGGTCCCCGGCGGCGTTATGCATGCGGGGCCGGAGATGTTGACCTTAGAGCAGCTTGGGATGTACAGCGCCAAATATCAGAGAGGCGAAATTGAGAAGGAGAAGCTTTCCTGGGCAAAATGCAACGCCTGTCCCGGCTTTGGCGCCTGCTCCTTTATCGGTACGGCCTCCACCATGCAGATCATGGCGGAGGCGCTGGGACTTGCGCTGCCGGGAAGCGCCCTGATGCCGGCGGACAGCCCCGACCTGCTTGCCTGTGCACGCCAGGCCGGAGCGCAGGCAGTAAGGCTTGCCTCCATGCCCCGCATGCGTCCGGGGGACATCGTGACCCGGGAGAGCTTTGAAAACGCGATTCTGGTTCATGGGGCCATTTCCGGCAGT
>CALWLN010000037.1 GCA_944381535.1 uncultured Lachnospiraceae bacterium | reverse complement strand
TCCGGTTCCCAACTTCTGGGCGGACGCGGTTACAATGCCGTTGGCGTCAATGGCGAAGGTAGCCTCAATCTGAGGCACACCGCGTCTGGCAGGAGGAATTCCGTCCAGACGGAACTGTCCTAAGGACTTGTTGTCTCTCGCAAACTGACGCTCGCCCTGTACCACGTTGATGTCAACTGCGGTCTGGTTGTCGGCAGCGGTGGAGAAAATCTGGCTCTTCTTGGTAGGGATTGTAGTATTACGCTCAATCAGTCTGGTTGCAACGCCGCCAATGGTCTCGATGGACAGGGACAGGGGAGTTACGTCCAGAAGAAGGATTTCACCTGCGCCTGCGTCTCCGGCCAGCTTACCGCCCTGAATGGACGCGCCCAAAGCCACGCACTCATCGGGATTCAGAGATTTGCTGGGCTCCTTGCCGGTCAGCTGTCTTACCTTGTCCTGAACGGCAGGAATACGGGTAGATCCGCCTACCAGAAGCACCTGGCCCAAATCCGAAGCTGTAATGCCGGCGTCTCTCAATGCGTTCTGTACGGGGACTGCCGTCCGCTCCACCAAATCGTGGGTCAGCTCATCGAATTTCGCCCGGGTAAGGTTCATGTCAAAGTGCTTGGGTCCTTCGGAGGTTGCGGTAATGAAGGGCAGGTTGATATTGGTGGTGGTTGCGGAGGACAACTCCTTCTTGGCCTTCTCTGCCGCTTCTTTCAATCTCTGCAATGCCATCTTATCGTTGGAAAGGTCTACGCCCTCGGTTCTCTTAAACTCTGCCAGCATATAGTCTGTCAGCTTCTGGTCGAAGTCATCGCCGCCCAGACGGTTGTCTCCGGAAGTGGACAATACTTCAATAACACCCTCGCCGATTTCGATGATGGATACATCAAAGGTACCGCCGCCCAGGTCGTATACCATGATCTTCTGTTCTTTCTCATTGTCCAGGCCATATGCCAGCGCTGCGGCTGTGGGCTCGTTGATAATACGTTTTACATCAAGGCCGGCAATTTTTCCCGCGTCCTTGGTGGCCTGACGCTGCGCGTCGTTAAAGTAAGCCGGTACGGTGATAACCGCCTCAGTTACTTTTTCTCCCAGATAGTTCTCCGCGTCAGCTTTCAGCTTTTGCAAAATCATAGCGGAAATCTCCTGAGGAGAATATTTCTTGCCGTCAATTTCCTTCTTGTAATCGGTTCCCATCTGACGCTTGATGGAGGAAATGGTCTTTTCCGCATTGGTTACGGCCTGACGTTTTGCAGGCTCGCCCACCAGACGTTCTCCTGTTTTGGTAAACGCAACTACAGACGGTGTTGTTCTTGCTCCTTCAGTATTGGCGATAACTACAGGTTTACCGCCTTCCATAACTGCTACACAGCTATTTGTTGTTCCTAAATCAATACCAATAATTTTGCTCATAATTGAGACCTCCTATATGAAAATAATTGTTTACTGTACTACTGCTACCATGCTGTGTCTTACCACACTGTCACGGTACATATATCCCTTCAGCAGCTCCTGAGCCACTGTACCGGATTCCAATTCATCATTTTCCACCTGCATGACTGCATTGTGGAAATCGGGGTTAAATTCCTGCCCCACCGCCTCGATGGCTTTCACCCCAAGGCTTTCAAGTTCATTCATCATCTGTTTGTAAATCTTATCCATTCCCTGGACAAAGGGTTCATCCTTTGCCTCCTCCGGTATGGCGCTTAAGCCCCGCTCGAAATTGTCTACCACCGGCAGCATCTTCTCAATAACGCTTTTCGCTCCGATTTCGAACATCTGGGCTTTCTCTCTTTCGGTACGCTTCCGGAAGTTATCAAACTCAGCCATCTGACGCTTTATCTTATCATTCAATTCCGCTATCTGCTCGGCTGACTTATCTTTCTTCTCTTTCTTTTCTTTTTTCTTGAAGAGATTTTTCTTCTTCTCTTCTTCTGAGCCGCCGTTGTCTTCCGCCGAACCGTCGTCGGCTTCCTCCCGGCTGTCATCGGCTCCTGTTTCCTCAGTACTTTCCTTCGCCCCTTCTTCCTCCCGGGACTCCTCAGCCCCGTCAGCGGCGGGGGATACTTTCTCTGCCGATTCTTCCGACTGCTCTTCTGTCTTCATCTCTTCTTCCAAAATTTCTTTTTCCATATCTGTCACTCTCCTTGCCGCCTTTCTTTCCTAATCACCTTTTGGCTTCTTAAAGATATTATCCAACTGAACCTTCAAGGTTTTCAAATTATCTACTACATTTTCATAATCCATCCGCTTCGGACCGATAATACCGATGGTTCCGTGCATGCCCTCACCCAGTTCATAGGTGGCGGTTACCACGCTGCAGTCCTTCATGGTAGCCACCGGAGACTCGTCGCCGATGTACACCTGGATACCGGTTTCCTCCTCGCCTGACAGGGTCTGATTCACCAGGCTTGCCAGCTGCTGCTTCTCCTCGAAGGCGGAAATTAGTTCGCTGGCCTTCTGGGAGTCACTCAGCTCCGGATACTTGAAAATGTTGGTGGCTCCGCTGGTATAAATCTGCAAGTCCTCGTCCTCCTGAATGGAAGCTGCCACCGCGTCCAGCACATCGCTTATGATGTTGCTGTGAATTCCCGCCTGTTCCTTCAGACGCGCAATAGTAACCAGATTAATTTCCTCCAGGGATAAACCATTTAAGCTTGTATTCAACAGAATGTTCAGCTTCAGCATGGTCTCGTTGTCCAAAGGCTCTTCCACGGGTATCATCTTGTTCTTGACGATGTTGCCCTCGGTGACAATGACAGCCAGTATCTGCTTTTCATCTACCTGGGAAAGTTGGATGAACTTCACCTTATTCCGATGATAGGAGGGCGCTGTTATCATAGTGGCGTAGTTGGTGTTGTTGGCCAGAAGCTTTACCACCTGTTTCAAAACCTGCTCCATCTTCTCGGTGCGCTCAATCATAAACTCTTTTATTTCCGTCACTTCTTTATCCTTCTGGGCTATCAGATTATCCACATAGAAACGATAGCCTAGGTCGGAAGGAATTCGTCCGGCGGAGGTGTGAGGCTGAATGATATAGCCCATCTCTTCTAAGTCGGACATCTCGTTCCGGATGGTGGCGGAGCTTAAGTTCAGATCGGAATACTTGGAAATGGTTCTGGAGCCCACCGGCTCCCCTGTCTCCAGGTAATTTCGGATGATTGCGTTTAAAATTTTTGTTTTTCGCTCATCTAATTCATGCATTCCTTACGCTCCTCGGTTTTGGGGGGAAATTCAACTTTCTTTTTTAGCTTGTTAGCACTCTATTCGTGAGAGTGCTAACATCTATGTACTTAAGATAGCACTATCGTTTTTCTTTGTCAATAGTCTTTTTTGGATTTTAGAATTATTTTAGATTTTTCGTAACAATTCTTTTAGAGCAGGAACTGCGCCATCACGTAATTGCTGACGGAGATTCCATCCCTGGTGAGAAATATCCTTCCGGCCTCCTGTTTCAGCAGGCCCTGACCGCACAGCGCTGCTACCCGGTCGCCGTAAACACTCTCCGGTTCCACACCAAAACAGTCCTGAAATTCCTTTCTGGAGATTCCGTTCCGCATACGGAGACCCAGAAACAGAAATTCTTCCATCTGCTCCCGGCGGCTCAAAAGGACCTCCTCCTGTTTTCCATAATCTCCCTTTATATAATCCTCCAGTTCGGAGGTATTTAAGAAGCGCTCATTCTCCACCAGGGAAGCGCTTCCCAGGCCTAACCCCAGATAATTTTCCCTGCGCCAGTAACCTATATTGTGACGGCATTCCCTGCCGGGCCTGGCATAGTTTGAAATCTCATAGGGAAGATACCCATGACCGGCCAGATAGTCCTCCGTCCATTCATACATGGCCCGCTCCGTCTCCTCCGTGGGCAGAAAGTAAGGCTCCTCCCCCGCTTCCCGACGTTCCTCGTCCCGGTAAAAACGCTGATAAAAAGGCGTTCCCTCCTCTATGATAAGACTGTAGGCGGAAATATGTTCCGGATGGAGGGAAACCACTTTTTTCAAGGTGTACTGCCAGTCCGCAAGGCTTTGGCCGGGCAGCCCGGACATCAGGTCCACGTTCACGTTGTCAAAGCCCACTTTTCTGACAATGTCGAAGCTTTCAAGAAACTGCTCATAGGTGTGAATCCTGCCCAGCATAGCAAGCTCCTGCTGCCTGGCAGACTGTAGTCCGAGGCTGATACGGTTGATTCCCGCGCTCTTATAGTGTGCTGCTTTTTGAAAATTTAATGTACCGGGATTACATTCCATTGTGATTTCCGCGGTTTCTTCCATAGAAAAAGAAGTTTTGACGGTCTCCATCAGACGCTCGATCGCTTCCCCCGAAAGCACAGACGGCGTACCGCCCCCAATAAATAAGGACGGTACGCTGTAGTTTTTGTAAGCTTCTGATTTTATTTTGATTTCCTTCTTCAAGGCCTCCACATACCGGATCTGGGTGGACCTGTCCGCCGGCGCCGACAGGAAATCGCAGTAAGCACATTTTTTTACACAAAAAGGAATATGCA
>CALWLN010000036.1 GCA_944381535.1 uncultured Lachnospiraceae bacterium | reverse complement strand
ACGATTTCCACTTCATGTCCCTCTTTGGCGGAGCGGCAGATGCCGTCGATAATAGCCTGGTTATATACAATCTGGCTGCTGGGTACAGGCGCCTCTCCGCCGTTCTTCACGGCATCAATGACGGAGCGCAGCTTCTTGTAGAACAGAGATACCTCCTGACTGTCCTCAATCAACGGAATCTCATAAGAGATCTGCTCTCCCGCCACTTCCTTGTACACGGTGAGGGGCTTGTCGAACTCTCCGTTCCAGCACTCGGTAGAGGGGATACGAAGGCCGCCCTTAGTTCCAAGGATCAGAGCGTCCCCGGCGGTGTCCATGTGCATGGCCCAGGAAATGCGGAAGTCCAGAACGATATCGCCCTCCAGGCGCACGAAAGCCGCCGCGAAATCATCCACGCCAAACAAGGCCGCGTACTCCGGATGACCCTTGTAATACTCGGGATCTGTTCCAAAGTAGTTGGAGGTGTAGCCGGTAACGGTCAGGGGCTTGGGATAACCCACCGCATTCAAAAGCATATCCAGAGAGTAGGAGCCAATGTCGCCCACCGCTCCGATCCCGCCGGTCTCCTTCTCGATAAAGGTGGTTCCAAAGGGCGTGGGGATCCCTTTCCGGCGGCCGCCTCCGGCCTGGAGATAGTAGATTTTCCCAAGCTCTCCGGATTCCACGATCTTCTTGATCATCTTCATGTTCTCACCCATCCGGGGCTGGAAACCAATGGTGAGAAGCTTGCCGGATTTCTTCTCGGCCTTCATGACCTCCAGGGCTTCCTCCAGGGTCACGGTGAAGGGCTTCTCCAGCATAACGTGAACCCCGCGCTCCAGGGCATGGATGGCGCAGGCCGCGTGCTGGCAGTTGTAGGTACAGATACTTACGGCGTCCAGATCTTTCTCCGCCTCAAGAAGGGCCATGTCGCTTTCGTAGATACGGGCATTTTCCACGCCGTACTTTTTGGCAAAGGCCGCCGCCTTCCCGGGCACCAGGTCCGCCAGAGCCACCACATCCACATCCGGCATTTTCAGGTATTCCTCGATATGGGCCTCCGCGATCCAGCCAGTTCCGATGATGGCCACCGCTACCCTCTGATTCACGTCAATTTCATTTTCCTCATCATGGGAAAATTTGAATTCGTCCAATCTTGCGTCACTCATGATATCTTCCTCCTTCAATTCTATTATTGAGTCTCATTCTTCCTATTTTTACAAGGTTTTCAGATAGTCAATGCTCATTTTTGCGCATTCCAGGGGCGTCTTGTCCATGCTGGGTTCATCCTGCTCCACGATCAGCCAGGAGGCGCCGGCCTCCTGGGAAGCCTTTATGATCTCCGGGAAATTCTGTTTCCCGTAGCCCACGGGGCGAAGGCAGAACGCGTCCGAGGATTTTTTCTTCTCCCCTTCGTCAATGCCTATCAGCGCGTACATGTTTTCGCTTTTCTCTCCCACGAAATCCTTCAGGTGTACGGTAAGCATACGTCCTGCGTATTTGCGGATATATTCCACCGGATCCGCGCCACCCACATTGACCCAGCAGGTGTCCAGCTGCGTCTGCAGCAGGGTGTCAGGAACCTCCCGATACAGAATGTCCAGCGCGTATTCCCCGTCAATCTTCACAAATTCGAAATCGTGGTTGTGATAAGCAAGCTTCATCCCCAGTCTCTCACAAACCTCGCCCAGCACCTTAGCGCCATCGATAACCTCCTGGAACCGCTCGTGGCCCGGACGGTATTCCTCTGTCAGATAGGGGATTACCACCTGCTTACAGCCAATCTCCTTGTAATCTGAGATCACGCCCTCCGGGTCCTTCATCATATCCACAAAGGGCACATGGGCAGATATGGGAACCAGGCCAATCTCTTCGCACAGACGCTTTACCTCGCCCGGCTCCTTTCCATACAGTCCGGCAAATTCCACACCGTCATAGCCCATGTCCTTTACCTTTCTTAAGGTACCCTCAAAGTCTGCCGCAGCTTCGTCCCGAACGGAATACAGCTGCAGCGCAATCGGCAGTGATAACATAAAAATCCTCCTTTACCTTATCATTTTTATTTGTATTTTACTATATTATCCGGTATAATGAAAGTCATAGCAAGAAAATGGCAGGACAAAAATTGCGCTTTTGGAGGACGCCCCTATGAATTTTCATTTTGAACAGAGAGGTCTGGACTACACTGCATATCCGGGCACCGGTCTGCAGCCTCTGCCTCATCTGCATAAACATCTGGAAATCGTGCTGATGCGCGAAGGAAAGACCCTCGCCGTAGCAGATTCCAGGGAGGCGATAATGGAAGCCGGGGATCTGTATATCGCGTTTCCCAACCAGATTCACTACTACATTGACAAGGCACCGGACAACAAACACCATATATTGATTGTTTCCCCTGATATTGTACCGGAATTCCGCCGGGAATTTACCAGCTTTCTTCCGGTTTCCCCGGTGTTGAAGTCTGCGGACAGGAACCCTCGAATTGTGTCCGCCATTGACAATATGGTGGAAGCCTATGCCGCTTCCGGCAGATATCTGAATGAGCAGATGCGGGGGAACATGCTCATCCTTTTAAGCGAGTTATTTTCTTCCATGCCGCTGGAGAAGAAGCCTGCCACAGACAACAACCTGCTGTCCGATATCATCAAATATTGCTATGAAAATTATATGGAGGACATCACCCTGGATTCTCTGGCCAGGGCGCTGCATGTGAGCCGTTTTTACATCTCACACCTGTTCGGCAACCAGTTTCATGTGAGCTTCCGGGACTACGTCAATTCCCTCCGTATCGGACAGGCAAAGGAGCTGATGCGGCAAAAACAGCTTTCCATCACCGAAATTGCCTATGCGGTAGGCTATAATTCCGCCAGGACTTTTGGACGGTGTTTTCGCCAGCGGGAAGGGGTAAGCCCTACGGAATATCGGAAGGAATTGGCTATGTAATAAAAAAGTTTTGCAAGATATACTGAAAATACCAGTTCTCCTCCATCCGCTCCACCGAATCCGGGGCAGTAACCGGATACGTCCCGATGCATTGTTCCTCCAGAAAATAGCTGGCTGTTCCGATTTGTGTCCCGGCCGTCAGCGGGGCTGTGAGCGTCTCCGGCACATCATAGACCACAGTAATCTGTTCGGACTCCTTTTTCAGCACCAGAAGCTGCGCATCCGCGATCCGGGGCTGCACAAAGGTCTCCTGGTACAGCTTCCACTCCTTTGGCTTTGCGCCTTCTACCGGAATGGCGGCAAGCTCCCTGTCATGTTCAAAGACCTCCTCATATTGGTACTGCTCAAGTCCATACTCCATCAGCTTCCGGGTATCTGACCACTTATAGCTTTTGTTGTTGGGCCAGCCGCAGGCCAAAAGAGCCACCACGAAAGTCCTGTCTCCCTGGCGCAGCGCCCCCACATAGCAGTACCCCGCGTTTCCGGTAAATCCGGTTTTGCCCGTCAGCGCTCCCTCCATCATGGAGAGAAAGGCGTTGTGATTATTACAGGAATACTGTCTGCTGCCATCCCCGTTGGAAAAGGAATAAGAAGCGGTCCGGGTAATCTCAAGAAAGGTCTCGTTTTTCAAGCAATAACGCAACATCAGTGCCAGATCCCGGGCAGTGGTCCCGTGGACTCCTGTTTCGTCCTGGGCGTCCAGACCGTTGGGCGTAATAAAATATGTGTCCGTGCAGCCGATCTCTTTGGCCTTCTCGTTCATCATGGCCGCAAAGCCCTCCACACTGCCGCCGATATGCTCCGCTATCACCACTGCGGAATCGTTGTGGGACTCCAACATCAGAGAATACAGCAAATCCTTGATCAGAAAGGTGTCCTGGTCCCCCATGCCGAGACGCACCTTGGGTTGTGAGGCAGCGTAGGCGCTGACGGTGGCCGTCTCCTCCATTTTTCCGCTCTCAATGGTCAGAATGGCCGTCATGATCTTGGTGGTGCTGGCGTTTGGCATGTGGGTACTGCCCTCCTTTTCATAGAGCACCCGTCCGGAATCGGCGTCCATCAGCACTGCGGATTTAGCATAAAGTTGAAAATCGGGCTCCTCCGCAACCGCCGCCTGTGCCTGCAATCCCCCGGAAATGAACACATGCCCGGTTCCGGGAGAAGGGAGCTGACCAAGGCAAAACAGAACACACAGGAGAGCCACACCCAATTTCGCGTTACGGTTCCCTCCACGACCGACAACCCCAAGCAGGCGCGCCAACGGGAAGGATTTTTTTCTCATTTTTTTCATTTACACACCCGGAAAAGTTCTTTCCTATAACTGTATGTTTTTTCCCCTTTTGGCATACCCTTTTTTATTTGCTGCGGTCCTACACCTCAAGCTTCAACTGCATTTCCTCCTCCGCCTGCTGCTTGAACTCCTCTAACTGGTCCTGATTCAGCACAGGAAGCTCGTCCACCGACTGCACCCCGAAGGTTCTTAAAAATTCCTCCGTTGTACCGAACAGAATCGGCCTTCCGGGCGCGTCCAACCGCCCCAGTTCACACACAAGACCATATTCCACCAGCTTATTCACCGCATGGTCGCAGGACACCCCGCGAATCTTCTCTATTTCCAGCTTTGTTACGGGCTGCTTGTAGGCAATAATGGACAAGGTTTCCAGCAACACGTCCGTCAGTACGTGGTGCTTGGGCTGCCTGGCAATGTGAACCAGATAGTCGTAAAGCTCCGGCTTGGTGCACAACTGAAAGGAGCCATCCAGCTCCATAATACGAATTCCCCGGCCCTCCGCCTCATACTTATCCATCATATCCCGCACCAGACGGTACACGTCCTCCGTGGTGATCTCCAGGGCCGCCGCAATCTTGCCTGCCTCCACGGATTCTCCCATGGCAAATAAAATGGCCTCAATGGCCGCCTCATATTTCTGCATTTCCATCATGTCAAAACTCCATCTATCGTATCTGTTCCGAAAAACGAAAAAAATTCATTTTCGCCACAAACCTTTTGTTAAGCCGCTATCTTCGATACGATCTTAATATCGTCAAAAATATCTTCCTGTGAAACGGTAATCTTTCCCATCTTCATCAGTTCCAAAACAGTGAGGAAGGTTACGATCAGCTCCATTCTGGTGGGCTGTGCCATAAGGAGGGCCCGGAAGCTGAAGGAGCGGTGGATACCGGCATAGGCCTCCACATAAGCCATCTTCTCCTCCAGGGACACCTCCTCCTTCTCAATCTTACCAAACTTGGAGCGGACCGGGTCGATCTTGTCCGCCTGCTTTTTCATAATAGACTTAAAAATCATGTTCAGCCGTGACAAGGTGAGGTCTCCCACCAGTTCCTGTAGGTCCACCGGCTCCTCATATTCCAGCACTTCTCTGGGAACCGTGGGCTCTTTAAACAAAACACGCTGGGCGTCCACCTGCCGGTCCCGAAGCTCGTAGGAAATACACTTATACATCTTGTACTCCAAAAGCTTCTGCACCAGCTCCGCCCGGGGGTCCTCCTCCTCTTCCTCCTCTTCCTTGGCCGGAAGAAGCATACGGGACTTGATATCGATCAGAGTGGCCGCCATCACCAGAAATTCACTCATGACATTCAAATCCTGACGCTGCATTTCACTGATGTATGCCAGATATTGATGGGTAATCTCCACGATGGGAATGTCATAAATATTTACTTTATTTTTTTCCAGCAAATGAAGCAGCAGGTCCAGAGGTCCCTCAAATACCTGCAATTTTACCTGTAATTCCATATCTTCCTTTCTTCACACTCCTGTGAAGTCTTCCCTTTCTGATACCTTCTCCGCCAACGCTGCCGGGGCAGAATCCTCCTACTTTCCCGCAGGCACAAGGCGCACCGCCACCAGCTGGGCCCGGTTAAAAACGCGGACGTGAAAGGTGTGGGTTCCAAGCCCCCTGCTGACGATCACCTGTTTTCCCTCTATGTCATACAGACCTCCGCTATATTTCGGAAAAAAGGTAAGCTGGGGCGAAAGAAGGCTTCCTTTTCCGGGAATACGCACCAGGCCGCCATGATTATGGCCGCAGAGCGTCAGATCCGCTCCCCAGGCGGCGTAATCCTCGCTGTAAACAGGATTGTGAGCCAGCAGGATCTGGAAATCCTCCGCCGAAGCCGCTCCCAGCTGCTTTCTCACATACTTTTTCTTCAAGGGAACGTCCTTTCCCTTCGCATAATATTCCGGAGCGATCTCCAGGCCGCTGATACGAAGCCTGTCCCCATTTATTTCCTCCGTCTGGTTCTGATTCCGTAAAATGTGAACACCCAGATTTTTTACCTTTTTTAAATATTCCCCGAATTCTTTGGAGACCGCAAGATTCTTCCGGTCCGCCCGGCTCTCGTGGTTCCCGAAGCCATAATAGACCGGCGCCACTTTCACAAGAGCCTTTAAGGTCTTAAGAACCTTCTCATAGGACTTGGTACGCCCGGCCACGATCATGTCACCGGCAATGAGAATCAGCTCCGGCTGCAAATCCCGGATTTTCTTAAGAAGCTTCTCGTTGTCCTTCCCATATTCAAACCCGTGCAGATCCGCCAGCAGCACCAGACGGTGCTCCCCGGAAATTTTGGAGGACGCGACCTCATATTCCGTCACCCCGAATCTCTTCAGTTCCAAATACTGCCAAAGCACAAGGCAGAGAATCAAAAAAATCAATATTCCAATAATAATCAAGCCTGTCATTTCTTTTACCTCCCTACTATCCTATCATTTTTCCGCTTTGAAAACAACGGAAACTTTTCAAAAACAATCATATTTCCGCCGGATGGGGATTACACTGTAGAGAAGCCCTCCGGAGGTTTGCCATGTACCGTTTATTATCCGTATTCCTATCCATAAGCCTGCTGTTGTCAGGATTTCTATACCCCGAAGAGGAAACTGCCCCGCCGGCCGGAGAGCTGTCTGTCTCGGCGCCCTCGGCCCTTCTGATGGAGGCCTCCACCGGCACGGTTCTCTACGAAAAAGACGCCCACACCCAGCTTCGCCCCGCCAGCATCACAAAAATCATGACCTTGATCGTGATATTTGATGCCTTGGAAAAAGGGACCATCGCCCTCACCGACACGGTGACCGTATCGGAGTACGCCGCCAGCATGGGCGGCTCCCAGGTCTTTTTGGAACCGGGCGAGACCCAGACCGTGGAGACCATGATAAAATGTATCTCCATCGCCAGCGCCAACGACGCTTGCGTGGCCATGGCAGAACATATCTGGGGCAGCGAGACGGAATTTGTTGGCAAAATGAATGAGCGTGCCAAAAGCCTTGGCATGGAAAATACCACCTTTGTCAACTGCTGCGGCCTGGACGTGAACGGACATGTGACCACCGCCTATGATGTGGCTCTCATGTCCCGGGAACTCATCAACCGCTATCCGCAAATACATAACTACTGCACCGTCTGGATGGAAAATATCACCCATGTGACGAAAAAGGGCTCCAGCGAATTCGGTCTGACCAACACAAACAAACTGATCAAGCAGTATCCCTACGCCACCGGTCTGAAAACCGGCTCCACCGACCTGGCCAAATACTGCGTCTCCGCCACCGCTCAGAAGGATGACATCCGGCTCATCGCCGTCATCATGGCCGCGTCGGATTACAAGGTCCGCTTTGCCGACGCCACTACGCTGTTAAATTATGGTTTCGGAAAATGCCAGCTCTACGAGGATCCCAACATTGACACACTGCCGCCCATAGCCGTTGACGGCGGCACCTCCGATACGGTGACCCTCCAATATGAAGGCCCCTTCCGCTACCTGGACACCAAAGGCGCGGACCTTTCTGCCATCACCAAAGAAATACAGCTTTCCGAGAAAGCCATCGCTCCTGTGGAGCAGCAGACCATCGCCGGAAAAGCTGTCTACAAGCTTAATGGCGCCGAAATCGGAAGCGTCAATCTTCTATACAGCGCCTCCGTTCCGAAAGCCCGCTTCCAGGATTATTTCCAAAAGGCCCTGGAATTCTTCTTTCCGTAAGGCGGCTACACCAGCGGCGCGATCAGCCGCAGCACACTCCAGACCACCCGCTTTATCCAGGGCTGTTTTTTGCAGAACTCCATGGTAATCTCCCTGGATTTAGCGAAGGTATCCAAAGCATCCTTCTTCACATCCATCACTGCGGAAGAATTATACATCCATACGCCGCACTCAAAATGAAGGTAAAGGCTTCTGTAATCCATGTTGATACTCCCCACAGTGGCTATCCTGTCGTCACAGACAAAAGATTTCGCGTGAATAAAACCCGGTGTATACTGATAAATACGGATTCCGCACTCCAGCAGTCTGGCGTAATAGGACTGACTCATCATAAAGACAATTTTCTTATCCGGAATCTCCGGTGTGACAATCCGCACATCCACACCGCTCTTGGCTGCATTGCGAAGATAGGTCAGCATCTCGTTATCCAGAATCAGATAAGGCGTAAAAATATACACATAGTCTCTGGCATGACCAATGATATTCATGTAGACATTTTCGCCCACCTTCTCTTTGTCCAGGGGAGAGTCCCCATAGGGCTGCACGTAACCGTCCGCCGTAAAGGGCTGCTTCTGGTACACCTGGGGCCGGTAGGCGGTATAGTCCTCGGAGGAATGGTTTAAGTAGTTCCATGTTTCCAGGAACATCACCGTAAAGCTCCAGACAGCCTCTCCCTCCAGGCGCACTCCTGTATCCTTCCAATAGCCGAAGCGCTCCCGCTCATTGATGTACTCGTCCGCCAGATTCAAGCCGCCCGTATACCCCACTGTCCCGTCCACAACAAAGATTTTCCGGTGATCCCGGTTGTTCATGATAACGGACATGACAGGCTTTAAGGGATTAAAGACCACGCACTTGATCCCCAGCTCTCTCATTTGCAGGTAAAAGTTATGGGGAAGTGTGGTGACACAGCCGAAATCATCGTAGATGAGACGCACATCCACCCCCTGCTGAACCTTCCGCTTCAAAATCTCCAGAACGGCGTCAAACATCACGCCATCGGCAATGATAAAATATTCCAGAAAAATAAAATGCTCAGCCTTCTCTAAGTCCGCCAGCATATCCGGGAACATTTCCTCCCCGCAGGGGTAATATCTGGTAGTGGTATTGGTGTATACCGGAAAATCCGACCAGTCAACGATATATTTGGACTGGTTGGCAACGCTCCTGTCCTCAAGATACAACTCCTGCTCCAGGCCCTTGTTGCGGGGAATCAATTCCAAGACCTCCCGGTGCACCCGTTCCATGCCCTCCCGCACCTTTTTTGTCAGGATAGAACGACCGAATACCACATAGATACACAGTCCGCCCAGAGGAAAAATCATGATCACAAAGGTCCAGACAATCTTATAGGCGGGATTGATCCACTGGTTGATAATATACAGTGCCACCACGCAGCCTGTAATATTCACCAGAACATTGATAAAAGAAAATCTGATACTAAACTGATACGCCAGCAAAAACAGCCATGTGAACTGCAGCAGAACGGCCAGCCCCACGATCACTACCCGTCCCAGAAGCACCTTTTTCACCTTTTTTGCCGCCATCGTGTCCTTGGGATTCGTCATATATACTTCTGCCTCCGTAAAATTTTCTGTCCCTACTACTTTATCACAATAATCTGCTTATGTCCACCATTCCCCACCCTTGTTTTTGCGCTGGCAGTCCCAGATCCACCGCCCGCTCATAGAGGCGCAGCTTCACATCCTTAGGCTTAAACTCCGGGTGCTTGCAAAGCAGCAGTCCGATGGCTCCGGTAACAATGGGCGCCGCCATGGAGGTACCGCTCTTTTTCGCGTAGTAGGCTTTTGTGTTGGCGCAGCTTATGATATTGGTGCCCGGCGCCACCAGCTCCGGCTTCATGATACAGGATTCCGTGGGACCCTGGCCCGAGTAGGCGGGTTTCAATCCCTGTCCCAGCACATCCTCGCTGGAATCGTCAAAACAGCCCACCGTGATAATTTTTCTGCTGATACCCGGTATGGTTACGCTTCCCGGCTCCGGGCCGTTGTTCCCTGCGGCGGCCACCACCACGATATCATTGTCCCAGGCATAGTCCACTGCCCGAAGAAGCTGCCCCCTCTCCTCGCTTCTGGCACTTAACACCATGCCCACGGATATATTAATGATACGGACCCGATACTCCTCCCGGTGCTCCACCAGCCATTTAATGCTCTCCACCACGCTGGCGGTACAGCCATTGCCCTTATGATCCAAAACCTTGACGGCAATAAAATGGCAGGCCGGAGCGATTCCGGCGTAAAGCCCCTGGGACATTTTCCCGCTGCCGCCAATAATTCCGCAGACGTGGGACCCATGGCCGTTGTCGTCATACAACTGCCTCTGATAGCCGATATAATCCCGAAAAACAGCGATTCTATGTTGAAAATCCGGATGGTTGGCAATTCCGGTATCCATCACCGCCACCCCCACGCCTTCGCCGAAATATCCGCGGCGGTGCGCATAGGACGCATTTACAATCCGTTTTACTCTGTCCATGGTTTCCTTTTTATTTTAAGATATGCAAATGGCCCCTGCGAGGTGCTCTCCGCGGAAGAAGGTTTTCTTTTATAAGAAAGTTGGGAGAACTTTTTTAGAAGAAAAAGCAAGACAGCACAGCCTTTCAGCCATGCTGCCCTGTAGCATTGAAATTACTTCTGTATAAGCGCGCCGCCAAAGGCGCAGCTTTTTCTATTCTTTATTTTGCGTCCTTTGGAACATCCTTCATGCTGAAGCTCATACGTCCCATCTTATCCTTTCCCGTGCAGATAACGGTCACCTTGTCGCCCAGGGTCAGCACATCCTCAACCCGGTTGATCCGCTCCTTGGCAATCTTGGAAATGTGAACCATCCCCTCCTTGCCCGGCGCAAACTCAACAAAGGCGCCAAATTCCTTGATACTGACCACCTTGCCGGTGAAAATCTGTCCGGCCTCAAAATCCGTCACGATAATCTGAATCAGCTCTGCGGCCTTGTCCATCATCTCTTTGTCGGTGCCGCAGATAGAGACGGCTCCGTCATCGGAAATATCTATCTTCACGCCGGTCTGCTCGATGATGGCGTTGATGGTCTTACCTCTCTGGCCAACCACATCGCCGA
>CALWLN010000035.1 GCA_944381535.1 uncultured Lachnospiraceae bacterium | reverse complement strand
GGTGATGGGAGCCACTCCGGAGGGAGAGATCATGCAGCTGGACCAGGCGAGGGGAATCAATAAGGCCCTGGATAAGATGATCGCGGTGATGATGGACAGGGTTCAGAACTGTGAGAACAAGATTCTCGGGATTGCTCACTGTAACTGTCCCCAGCGGGCAAAATCTATGGCGGAGAAGATTGGGAATATGTGCAGGTTTAAGGATATTTTTGTGGTGAATACCGGAGGTATCAGCAGCCTATACGCCAATGACGGCGGAATCATTATGGTGATATAAGCATTATTATGGTGACATAAAAGAGGGGAAAATCATGTGATTTTCCCCTTTAAAAACGCAAACACCGTCTCATAGTACAGCTCCGGGTCCTTATCCACCGCCTGGGCATGTCCGGCCCCGGGGATGATCAGCAGCTCCTTCTCCGTGGGCACTGCCTCATACAGCTCATAGGCCATGGACACCGGTACCATGTCATCCTCCTCCCCATGGATGATCAATATCGGTAAATCAGCATTTTTCACAGAGTTCAGCGCAGAAGCTTCCTTCAAGTCGTATCCGCCCCGAAGCTGGAGCACCAGGTTCATGCTGTCCAAGATGGGGAAGGAGGGCAGGCCGAACCAGTCCTTCATCTGCTTGGCGAACATGCTGTAGGCGTCGGTGTAGGCGCAGTCGCTGATGATAGCCTTCACCTGTTCGGGCAGCTCCTCCCCGGACATCATCAGAGCGCAGGCGGCTCCCATGGACTGCCCGTGTATGACAATCCGCGCTTCCGGGTCTCTGTCTAAAATCTCTTGAAGCCACAGAAGATTATCCAGTCTGTCGGTCCACCCCATTCCGATAAAATCGCCTTCGCTGGAACCACTACAGCGCATGTCCGGTACCATGGCGTTGTAGCCTTGCTGCGCGTATTCACAGGCCAGCGGATATAATTCCTCCTTCCAGCCGGTGTAGCCGTGAAGCAGAAGCACCCATTTGTGGCTCTCGGTTTCCGAATAAAAGGCGGTGCCTACCAGCCGGTATCCGTCGGTGGTGGTGACGGTCAGGGACTCCGCGTCTGCAGTTTCCAGCCATTCATTTGTTTTAGCCAGCGAGGCATTCCGATTATTTTGAATATCGTCGGTGTGAACCAGCGCTTCCACAGATGTCTCTGTCACGGTCTCGAATACCTCCGTTTTCTCCATAAAGGAGGGCACCAGAGCCAGACTTACCAGAAAATAGCAGATCACCCAGTAGAGGATAAACAGGAAAAGGAAAACGCCAAGCAGTATGTAGCGCAGTTTTCTGTGCGATTTGGAATGTGCTTTCATATGTATCAGTCCCTTATTACAATCTTGTCTACACCGCCGACGAATTGAGATACGCCACCTGCTCGTCCGTCAGCATATCAATTTTAATGCCAAGGAACGAAAGCTTCCGTCTGGCCACCTCCAGATCCACCTCTCTGGGCACGTTGATGAGCTTTTCTTTTAAGCTGTCCTTATGCTCCACCAGATATTTGGCGCTTAAGGCCTGGATGGCGAAGCTCATATCCATGATCTCCGCCGGATGTCCGTCCCCGGCGGCCAGATTCACCAGCCGGCCTTCCGCCAGCACGTAGATCCACTGCCCCTCGGAAATCTTATATCCCACAATATTCTTCCTCTGGTCGATGGTTTCCAGGGCGATTTCCCGAAGTCGTTTCATATTGATCTCAACATCAAAGTGTCCGGCGTTGCAGAGGATGGCTCCATTTTTCATGACCTTGAAATCATCCTCATCGATGACATGACTGCAACCGGTGACAGTGATGAAGAAATCCCCGATTTTAGCAGCCTCGTTCATGGGCATAACCTCAAAGCCGTCCATCACCGCCTCAATGGCCTTGATGGGATCAATCTCCGTCACGATGACTTTGGCGCCCAGGCCCTTGGCCCGCATGGCGACGCCCTTGCCGCACCAGCCGTAGCCGGCCACCACCACGTATTTGCCGGCCACGATCAGATTGGTGGTGCGGTTGATTCCGTCAAAGACGGACTGGCCGGTGCCGTAGCGGTTGTCGAAGAGGTGCTTACAGTCGGCGTTATTCACCAGCACCATGGGGAACTGCAATTCTCCCTTGTTGGCCATGGCGATGAGGCGGATGATGCCGGTGGTGGTTTCCTCGCAGCCGCCGATGACGTGCTTGATCTTCTCGGGGTATTTGGTGTGCAGGGCGTTCACCAGGTCGCCGCCATCGTCGATAATGATGTTGCAGTCATGCTCCAGCACCCGGCTGATGTGATGCTCGTACTCCTCTGGAGTAGAATCGTACCAGGCAAAGACCGTAAGGCCCGCAGCCACCAGAGCGGCGGCTACATCGTCCTGGGTGGAGAGAGGATTGCTTCCGGTGACGTACATATCCGCCCCTCCGGCAGCCAGCACCTTGCACAGGTAGGCTGTTTTCGCTTCCAGATGGATGGACAGGGCGACGCGAATGCCCTCAAAGGGTTTCGTTTTGGAAAATTCCTCCTCCAGGCTCCGAAGGAGGGGGCAGTTTTTTTTCACCCAGTCTATCTTGTGTTCGCCGGACTTTGCCAGTGTAATGTCTCTGATCTCGCTTGTCATCTTGTTTCCTCCTGAATAAGTTTTGTGTATATCATTATAGCGAATAATTTAAAAGTTGACAAGGGATTCCGGTATTGGTAAGATTAGGGACAGAACGGATGTTGCTTTTCATGGGTAGAGGAAGTTAGCCAGGGCTATGTTCGCCGGCAACGGGAGATGGTCTCCGTAGGAGAAAAGTTATGGAAGAAAGTCAGAAAATTTTAAAATTAGCGGTTTCCATCGGGGAAGAACTCCTGAAAAACGGCGGGGAGATTTACCGGGTGCAGGAGACCATGGGGCGGATACTGGAGGCCTATGGAATGGTGGAGTACAACGTGTTTGTGGTGTCCAACGGCATTTTTGCCACGGTGCATGAGGACAGGCCGGACCGGGGCAGCATGGTGCGCTACGTGCCTCTGGGCAAGGTGCATCTGGGAAAGGTGACGGCCCTAAATCAGCTTTCCAGGGAAATCTGCGGCGGAAAGTACACCATTGAGGAGGCCTATGAGCGGCTTGAGCAGTGCAGACAGATATCCGGTATCGGAAAAATCGGAAAGCTCCTGGCGGCAGGTATGGGCTGCGGCGCTTTCTGCTATCTCTTTGGGGGCAGAGTCCGGGAGACGCTAATCGCTTTTTTCCTCGGCATGCTGCTGTGGCTGTTTATGCAGGCTTTGGCCAGGGGGAAGGTCTCCAAATTTCTTGTCAGTATCCTGGGAAGCGTCCTGGTGACGGCCGTAAGCTTCGGCCTTTCTGCTTTCGGCTTTGATATTATGCGGGATAAGGTGGTCATCGGAGCTATTATGCTGCTGGTGCCGGGGGTGCCCTTGACTACCGCCATCCGGGAATTGTTCAGCGGCGATTATCTGTCCGGAATCATTCATCTGGCGGACGCCTTGATAACGGCGGTCTGTATTGCGGTGGGCGTAGGCGCCGCCGTGAAGGTATTTCAAGTGTTTGGAGGGATGAGTTTATGATTGGACAGCTGATTGCGGCCATGCTGGGGACCCTGGCCTTTGGAATCGTGTTTGACGTGCCAAAGAAGGAATATCTGTTTTGTGCCATAAATGGCGGCCTGGGATGGCTGACCTATCTGCTCCTTGGACAGTGCGGGGCGGATATGGCTCTGGCCTCTCTGGGTTCAGCCCTGATTCTGACTTTGACTGCCCGTATCCTGTCCGCAGTCCGCAGGTGTCCGGCCACGGTATTTTTGATAACGGGAATTTTTACCTTGGTGCCGGGGGCAGGAATTTATTACACGGCATATTACGCGCTGATGAACGATCTGGCGCTGTTTACCATCAAGGGGATTGAGACCTTCAAGGTGGCCGGAGCCATCACCCTGGGGATTGTATTTGGCTTCGCCCTTCCCCAGAGCTGGTTTGCCCGTTTGAGCAGCGCCATACATGATAAAAGGAGAATAGACAAGCATGTGGGAAAATAAGGGAAACAATCAGGCGGTCGCTGACCGGGAGCCGACATGGGCATACGAGAGCGTTTTTTATCAGATATACCCTCTGGGTTTTTGCGGGGCGCCCTTTGAAAATGACGGTGTGCTGACGCCGAGGATTCGAAAAGTGGAGGAGTGGATTCCTCATATCAAAAAGCTGGGATGTAATGCCATCTATTTTTCTCCGGTGTTTGAGTCGGATACCCACGGCTACAACACCAGAGACTATATGAAAATCGATGCGCGCCTGGGAACCAATGAGGATTTCCGGGAGGTCGTAAGCCGCCTTCATCAGGAAGACATTAGGGTGGTGTTGGACGGCGTTTTCAACCATGTTGGACGGGGCTTCTGGGCTTTTGGGGACGTCTTGAAAAACCGGGAAGCTTCCCCCTACCGGGATTGGTTCCACATTGATTTTAACGGAAATTCCAACTACAACGACGGCCTCTGGTACGAGGGCTGGGAGGGGAATTACGATCTGGTAAAATTGAACCTGAGAAATGAGCAGGTCGTCAGCCATCTTCTGGAAGCCGTGTCCTTTTGGGTGCGGGAATTTGACATCGATGGTCTGCGGCTGGACGTGGCCTACTGCCTGGACCAGGACTTTGCGCGCCGCCTCCGCCGCCACTGCGACAGCTTGAAGCCGGGATTTTTCCTGCTGGGAGAAATGCTGCACGGCGATTACAAAACGCTGGTCAACGATGAGATGCTTCACTCAGCCACCAACTACGAGTGCTACAAGGGGCTTTATTCCAGTTTCAACAGCATGAATCTGTTTGAGATCGTCCACTCCCTCCAGCGCCAGTTCGGCCCCGAGGACTGGACTCTCTACAAGGGAAAACATCTTCTGTCCTTTGTGGACAATCATGACGTTACAAGGGTGGCGAGTATTTTACAGAATGAAAGACACTTGCCTTTGATTTATGCTCTGTGCTTCGGCATGCCCGGAATCCCCTGCGTCTACTACGGCAGCGAGTGGGGCGGCAGAGCGGACAAAAGCCAGGGGGATCCGGCCCTGCGGGCCTCCTTTGAGGCTCCTGTGGAGAACGAGCTGACGGAGTGGATCGGAAAGCTGGCAGAGGCGAAGAAACACAGCGCTGCCTTAAATCATGGCGGCTTCCGCTCGGTGGTCCTGACCAACCGGCAGTGTATTTTCGAGCGCCGAACGGAGGGGGAACGGGTGCTGGTAGCCATCAATGGGGATGAAGCGCCCTACACCGCCCACTTCGACGCCGGTTGCGGCCGGGCGGTGGACCTGATTACCGGGGAGAACCATGATTTCGGCGGAGGAAGTGAACTTCCCCCTTACAGCGCTTACTTTTGGAGGATGGAGACAGCGTAAGCTACAGGTCAAGCAGTTTTTGATAAATATCGTAATCCTCCTGCTTGAAAACATTGAATATCACCTTTTCTATAGAGGAATCCGTCTGTAAAAACGCGGTGACGGTTTCTACAGCAATTTCCGCCGCCTTTTTTGGGGGAAAATGAAACTCCCCTGTGGAGATACAGCAGAAAGCGACACTTTTCAAGCCGTTATCGGCGGCAAGCTCCAGGCAGGACCGGTAGCAGTCGGAAAGCTGCCGGCAATGTGTTTCCGTAAGGGGGCCGGCTACGATCGGGCCGACGGTGTGAAGCACAAAACGGGAAGGCAGATTGTAGGCCGGTGTGATTTTGGCCCTGCCTGTGGGCTCCTCATAGCCCTGCTGTTTCATCAGTTCTGCGCAGGCGAAACGAAGCTGAACACCTGCGAAGGTGTGAATGGCATTGTCAATGCACCCGTGATTGGGGCAGAAACAGCCGAGCATCTGGCTGTTTGCCGCGTTTACGATAGCATCGCAGCGCAGCGTGGTAATATCCCCGCGCCAAAGATACAGCCCTTGCCGTATCGGTTGGAGATTGGTTAATTCCGTAATCCCCTTGCGCTTCGTTTCCTCCTTTAGATAAGCGTCCTGTATCTCCAAAAACGCATCCCTTGCAGGCAGTGGCATGCGCATATTAAACAGGGCACGCAGCAGGCTCTTTTGTCCCGCTTCCCCCTTAGGAATCTTTATGCTCTGATACTGTGGCTGCTCGGAAAGCATTTCTTTGATTAGAAATAATCTTCGTTCTGTCTGATTCACGTTATCCCTCCTCTGATTCAGAAGACCTTTTACAGCTTTCGCCAATGGTACGCGGCGCGTAATTTTCACACCTTTACAACTATTTTACCATCCACCTTGTGATTGTCCATATCAAAAAGCGCTTCCGAAATACGCTCCAACGGATAAACGGCTCCAATCTCAGGCTTTATGTGATGACAGTTGATAAACGAAAAAATATCCGTCATTGTCTGTTGCGCAGGGTAGCTGGAGAAAAATCCGGTCAGATATACGCCGTTTGGGATATCCTTAATGGGGTCGAAGCCGTTTAAGGTATAAACTCCGCCAAGAATCCCGGTATTGCAGACGATACCGCCTTTTTCCACGCAGCGCAGCGTGTCACGGAGGGTTTTTGGACCCACAAGCTCCAAGGCTTTTGTGATGCCGAAAAACGTCCCCGCAAGCGTTCCGGTATCAAGAACCGCCTTATCCGCTTTCTCCAGCAATGACAGTTTCTTTTCCTTATGGGTGGTGGCAGCCACCTGACATCCCAGGGCTTTGGCGATCTGTATCGCGGCATATCCCAGAGCACAGGTTCCACCCCGGACCAGCAGGGTATCTTCTTTTTTTAAATCCAGGCATTCAAAGAGAGAACCCCATGCCGTAAAATAGGTTTCCGGTACCGCCGCCATATCTGTCCACGACAAATCAGATTCCACGGAAAATACATGACTCACCGGCAGCAGCGCGTATTCCGCATAGCTTCCATCAAAGCTGCGTCCCATTCCTCCCATAAGCGCCACAATTTTCTGACTTTTCTGAAAATGGCTGTCCGAAGGGTCGGCAATCTCCCCCACACATTCAATACCGGGAATCAAAGGCTTGCGGATATAATCAGCCCGGATTTCATTCAGCCGGAGAATCTGTTCCGAATGATTCAGGCCGAAGGCTTTCACTTTTACAAGCACCCAGCCGGGGCGGACCTGCGGAACAGGAACCTCCGTCAAACGGACGTTTTCCGCTAATGTCGGTTTTGATAAAACAACGGCTTTCATAATTTCTGGAATCATACTGTCACCTCCGTATCTCCTATTGTACGGATTTTTTTTCGTTCCACAAGTACGCACTTTATTGTGCTGTAGTTACCGGGAGGTTACTGATTCCGAAATTCTGGTGGAGAGGGAGAATGTGCAATGACAGCGAGAAAAATGTTTGTTCGGTTTTGGATGGTGACGGCAATTTTTTCTTGCCTGGCTGAAAAAATTGTGCTATAGTAAAAATGTTTAAAGGAAGAAGACACATTATCAATTCAAAAGTTCACAATGTGTTCCACATTTCCCGGGGATACTTCCGGGGAATGTCTGAAATCTGGCTTTTCGCCGACAAATTACAGCAAACCTATCAATCAGTGCAGACCGGCGGAGAGACCAATCTCCTGCCGGGACGATAACCCGAGAACAGGAGGAGAAGAATGAGGAAACACAGTTTTACAGAGGAAAACCATGCAGCCGGTAAGGTGAGGAACGCCAACAGCCGTACGATTTTCAAGGATCCGGTACTTTGCGCGCAATTTCTCAGATATCTGGATATGCCGGAATTAAATGAGGTGCGGCCGGAAGATATCGAGGATGTATCGGAGGTATACCAGGCGTATCTGGGCATTGAATTTGAAGCGGATACCATCAATAAGATTCACTTGCGCAGTGCAAAGAAAACGAAGAAAGAGCAGGGGGATTCTCTGTATCTGATTTCTCTTGTGGAGCATAAGAGCAGAGTGGATTATAATGTATCCATGCAGCTGTTAAAGTACATGGCATGTATCTGGAATGAATATGCCAAAGAGATGGAGCAGAAGAAGGAGGGCTGTACCAGGCGAAAGGAGTTCCGGTATCCACCGATTTTGCCCATTGTGTATTATGAAGGAAGCCGGAACTGGACTGCGGATTTACATTTGAAAGACCGGGTGTGGATGGGAGAAGAGTTTAAAGACTATCTGCCGAATTTCCGGTATCACGTGGTGCGGCTTCATGACTATTCCGATGAGGATTTACTGGCTCATGGAGATGCCATGTCCCTGATCATGATGATAAATAAAATCCAGAATGCGGAAGATTTTAAACGCTTCCGTCAGTCGCCGCCGGAGCAGATGGATGAAATTCTTAAGAACACTACGGAAAACATTCGTGACATCATTAAGAATGTGATGTACGGACTTTTGATGAAGATGTCCGTGCCGGTGGACGAGGCGAGGCAGTATGTGGAAATGATGGAGGAGTGCCATATGGGTGAATTATTTGAAAACTTTGAAAAGATAGATATCCAGGCAGAGCGAAGGAATACGGAGGAAGCCCGCAAGGACGCAACGGAAGCCCGTAAGGACGCAACGGAAGCCCGCAAGGAAGCGGCAAAAGCAAAGGAAAATCTGATAAAATCCTGCGTTTCCTTATGCCAGGAGTTTGGTTCCACCAGGGAAACTGCCATAGAGAAATTAATGGAAAAATGTGGCCTGAGTCGGAAGCAGGCAGAGGAAAAAGTAAATCTTTACTGGCATAGTTAAATTAGGGAAAGGGCGGCAGTCGTGGCCCATGGACCAGGCAGCTTAAAAGACTCAAAAAGAATAAGCTAACTATTGAAAAACTGAAATAAAATCATATTGAGGATAAACAGAAAAATCTGTATATGGAGGCTATCCACATGGAAGAACAAAAATCCGTAAAAGAATTACCGGCTTGTCCGGTTGAAACGACCTTAACCTTGATCGGTGATAAATGGAAGGTGCTGATTCTGCGTGACCTTCTGACGGGAACAAAACGGTTTGGGGAATTGAAGAAATCCATCGGCAGCGTGTCCCAAAAGGTGTTGACCGCTCAGTTACGGGACATGGAGGAAAGCGGCCTGATTCACCGGAAGGTGTATGCGGAGGTTCCGCCGAGAGTGGAATATTCCCTCACGGAGCTTGGGCTAAGTCTGAAGCCCATCCTTGACGCTATGCAGAATTGGGGGGAGGAATATAAAAGCTCCCTGGAGAAAGCCGGCTAAGCAGTCTGGACTCCAGTCAGGAGCGACAATGGGTAGAGGCTACCAGGCAAGGCCTGTCCTTTTTGCTAACAAAATCCATTTACATGCATATGCTAACTACAAAAGCCCACAGGAGGTTTTTATGGAGTTGGGATATGCGTTTTTTTTGTTGCTGTCCTATGTGATTCTGGTGCTTTTGGGTATTTTCGTCTACGAACACTGGGAAACATGGAGAAAACGACGGCAGCCGATACAGATACCCATGATGACAGACCAGGAAAAAAGCCGTAGGTTGAACGAGCTTCTTATGCCTGCCGGTTTCGCTTACGACAGCAGACTGGATATTTTCTATTCCCGTATGGACAGCTGGCAGAGAAAATTCGGTTACGGGAGAATTTACGACGAAGCGGCTGCGCCTTTAAATATGATTATTGACTGCGAACCCATTTATTTTGAATACGAGAATAAAAAGTGGCTCATAGAGTTCTGGAAAGGCCAGTATGGAATCACCACCGGAGGAGAAGTGGGTGTTTATTACCTTCCCAAACGTGCCAGGATGGAGGAAGCATTGACACCCGAGCTGGTCTACCGGACCGTGGAGGATGAGGATATGCTGCGTATGCAGGCGGTGCTGTGGAAGAATGGCCGCCAGCTCTACTACCGTAGAGGGTATCACTGGTGGCTTACCGGATTCGTGCTGGGCGAATATTCCAGACCGGAAGAACTGGAGATGGACATTGAGCTGACCTTTCCCAATATTCCCATGCGGGACGCCTTTTTACAGGGCCTTCACCGGGCCGGTTATGAGAATCGGGAGCTGAATGTGCAGGGAACCGTGGTGTGGATTCATTTTTCCGGGCCTCATACCAGGCAGCCTATGACCCGTACCCGTCTGATTTCCGCTGTCAAGCAGATGGAAAATAAGCGAAATTGCAGGCTGTACCGGAAGGTGACAAAAGATTATGACAATGCATGCGATAAAATGCTGGTCCTTCAAAGACGCGCGCCGGGGCTTTATAAAAAGTGGGAGCAAATGGGCAGATCCCGGTTTTTAAACGGGGATGACTAAGGTGAAGGGATATGAGCGGCGGATGAGGCGGCTCCTGGCCGGCGCAGTCTGCGTGCCGCTGCGCCCGGAACATTCCTATGTGCTTATGAGTGACTGCCATCGGGGTGACGGCAGCTGGAATGACAATTTTGCCAACAACAAAACCATTTATCTGGCTGCGCTTCGGGAATACTATGACAGAGGTTTCATCTACCTGGAATTGGGGGACGGGGATGAACTGTGGGAAAACCGGAATATGGATGAGATCATAGAGAAGCACGGAGAGGTTTTTGACCTGATGAAGCGGTTTTATTGCCAGGGCCGCATGTATATGATGTACGGCAATCATGATCTGATGAAATGCCGGGGACTGACTCTGTCCTGCTTCCCCGATATCCCGGTATATGAGAGCATTTTTCTGAAAAATGACCGTAATCACAGAGGCATTCTTTTAATCCACGGCCACCAGGGAGACTTGTGGAATGAGAGGCTCTGGTATCTGACAAGGTTCCTGGTGCGCTATGTCTGGAGGCCTTTGGAGCAGCTGGGTATTAAAGATCCCACCAGCGCCGCCAAAAATTACCGGAAAAAAGACCGGGTGGAGCGGCGTATGGCCCAGTGGGCGAAAAAAAACAAGCAGGCGCTGATTGCCGGTCATACCCACCGGCCTTACTTTTCCGGAGAAGGGTCCGAGGGCTGGTATTTCAATGCGGGGAGCGGCGTTCATCCTCACAGTGTCACCTCCATCGAGATTGTCCGGGGTGAAATTTCTCTGGTGAAGTGGAGCGAGCTGCCGGACCGGAACCGGTATGTCCGGGTGGAGCGGGAGGTTCTGGAGGGTCCCCTGCCCTTAAGTACATTATTTGACGGCTTTTCGTGACATTTCCAAAAAGGTGTGCTAAAATACATGATTATAGGGTTCGCGAAGTACGAAACGAGAGAGAAAGAGAGTTTGATTATGGCAATTGCGGTGACGATGTGCAAGCTGTTTGTAACCCTTGCGCTGGGATATTTTCTGACGAAAAAAGGAATGCTGGATGAACACACCAGTCAAAAGCTTTCCGCTCTGATTGTGAATGTGATTATGCCCCTGTTGATCATCAGTTCCGTGGCGGGGGTGGAGGGAGACCGGGGTGAGGTACTGGCCTTTTTCTTTACCGGGATGCTGTTTTACTGCGCCCTCCCGCTGGTCGGATGGGTGATTGCGCGGTTTATTCGAGTCCCGGTAAATCTCCGGGGAACTTACATGTGCATGGTGATGTTTGCCAACTGCGCCTTTATGGGATTTCCGGTGATTTCCGCTCTGCTGGGGGAGAGCTCGATTTTCTACAGTAATATTTTTCATATGGGATTTAATTTAAGCTTCTTTTCGCTGGGCCTGCTTCTGCTTCGAAGGGACGCAAGGGTAGACGGGGAAGAAGGGGTGAGAGCCGGAACCCGGAGACAGGCGGTGCGGCAGATTTTAAATAACGGCGTTATCGCCTCGGTGCTGGCAGTGATCATTTATTTCGCCGGGATTCCTCTGCCGGATGTGGTGACGGAGACTGCGGGCTTTATCGGGGATACCAGCATGCCCCTGTCCATGCTGGTGATTGGAAGCAGCATTGCCGGATATTCCTTTCGGGAGATTTTCTCCCGGCGGAAGGTGTATCTCATCACGCTGGCGCGGCTGGTGATCTTGCCGGTGCTGGCGTATTTTGCCATTCAACTGTTCACGGACAACGACATGTTTATCAAAATCGTCACCATCACGCTGGGGATGCCTATCGCTTCCCTGGTGGCCATGGGAAGCGCGCCCTACAAGGAGCAGGGGAAGGAGGCCTCCATTGCGGTGGTATTCTCCACCCTCTGTTCCCTGGTTACCATTCCGGTGATGAGTGTGCTGCTGGGGGCGTGAAAGAAAATCTGCCGCGCCGGGAGCAGACAACGATATGTCAGACCGACTGTCGGACTGGCGCAAAGAATGATAGGCCGATGCTATTTGCCCATTTCTCTGGACTTGGCGCTGCAGGCCCGCTGGGCCTTGATGACAGCGCTGCGGAAGCCTTCCTCCTCCAGGACGGCCACGCCCTCGATGGTGGTGCCTCCCGGAGAGCAGACCATGTCCTTTAAGGCCCCCGGGTGCATGCCGGTTTCAAGGACCATTTTGGCGGAGCCTAAGACTGCCTGGGCCGCAAAGGTGTAAGCCTGGGCTCTTGGCATGCCGTCGGCCACCGCCGCGTCCGCCATGGCTTCGATGAACAGATAGACATAGGCGGGGGAGGAGCCGGATACGCCCACCACCGCGTCCATCAGGGATTCGGGGACGATCTCCGCTTTGCCGAAGCTGTTAAAGATAGCGGAAATCTCGGCGGTTTCCTCCGGGGTAACTCTGCTGTTGGGACTTAGGGCGGACATGCCTTCGCCCACCAGAGCCGGGGTGTTTGGCATGACGCGGACGAGCTTGACGGGGGTTTGAAAGAGCCCCTCTACCTTCTCAATGGACTGGCCCGCAGCGATGGAGACAACGACAGTTTCCGGCCGCACAGCCTCCTTGATTTTGTCGATCACGGCCGGATAGACGTTGGGCTTTACCGCCAGAAACAGGATGTCCGCGCATTTGGCTACGGTCACGTTATCCGTAGTAGTTTTAATGCCGTAGGTTTTCGCAAGACGCGCGAGGCCTTCTTCGTTCAAATCCGAGACGATGATACTGGCCGGGGTCACAAGCTGCGCAGCCAGAATACCGCCGACGATGGCGCCGCCCATGTTTCCGCCTCCGATAAATCCGATGGTTCGATTCATAGTGATTCCTCCCTTGTTGAAAATAATTTGTCGCTTTACTTTAGTATAGTGCAAGGGAGGGGAAATAGCAAGATTGTGTGGGAAAATGTTTTCTTTCGTAAGGCGGTCCGGTTACTGTTCACTGGGTGGGGAAACTAAAAAGTTTGTTCACAGAATCAGAAGAATTTTTAGATTTTGTCTGGAGGTCGCCCTGGGTGGCGCATTTGTTAACGCAGACACGCTCTCGCTCAAATCAAGACGCAGCGGTACTAGGCTCGCCGCCCGTAAACGGTCGGTTCGCCAAGTGCCGGCGTCTTTCCATGGTCTGCTTATAACAAATGCGCCACCCAGGGCTACGTTCCAGTCAAAAGCTAAAAAGTTCAAACCTCCTGTGAAAACAGCTTTACCAGTTGTATATTTCCCCACCCCTTGAACAGTAACATTTCCCCATTACCCTTCAAAGGCCAGTTTGGCACAGCATGTTTCCGGTCCGGTCATGGACCGCAATATTTTTCATTCCCCAGACGGATACGCATATATTTAGTGTAAGCCACAAAAGCCGAAGGGATTGGGTATTTTTCCTCGGTTTCCTTTACATCCACAAACAGCAGAGAGTCGTCCTGCTGCTCCAGCTCGTCCACACGGATGACGTAACCGATCATATGCCATTCCACATGGGAAAAAATGTGCTTGGCGTCCTCCAGGGGCTGGATCCGGATGGGAGAGATCTTATGGGATCTGGCCCAGTCCAGTGCCTGGTCTTCCGTCAAATGGCCCTCCACGTTGGGGAATTCATACATCCCGGCCAGAAGCCCTTTGGGGGGACGCTTGTTTAAGACAATCTTATCCCCAATACGGATAACGAATACGGTTCGGTTCTCGATCTTCCGAGGCTTGGCCTTGCTCTTTACAGGGAGAGAGGACCAGCTTCCCTCCTGTCCGGCGCGGCAGAAGCCTTTCCAGGGACACTCCCCGCACAGGGGCGCGCCGTTTGGCACACAGACGGTGGCCCCCAGTTCCATCAGCGCCTGGTTGAAGGCCCCGGCCCGGTCCTTTGGCATGATGTGAAGGAGGGCTTCCTCCACCCTGTCCCGGACGGACTGTTTCATGATATCGGAATCATCGGCAGTCACACGGGAAATCACCCGCAATACGTTGCCGTCCACAGCCGGTACCGGTATCCCGTAGGCAATGGAGGCAATGGCTCCGGCAGTGTAATGGCCGATTCCCTTGAGCTTTAACAGCTTCTGGTAGTCGGCGGGAAGCTGACCGCCGTACTCTTCCATCACGGTTCTGGCGGAAAGCTGCATATTGCGGACCCGGTTATAGTACCCCAGGCCCTCCCAGAGCTTTAGGAGCACCTCCTCCTCACACTCCGCCAGTTCCTTCACGGTGGGAAGGGCTTTGGTAAACCTCTCAAAGTAGGGCTTTACAGCCTCCACCCTGGTCTGCTGGAGCATGATCTCCGACACCCAGACCCGGTAGGGAGTGGGCTCCTCCCGCCAGGGGAGAACTCTGGCGTGGCCCTTAAACCACTTAAGAAGCGGTTCTATGATGATTTCTAACGGAAAATCCTCAAGCATTTTTATTCCTCTTTTTCTCCTATCAAAATCTTTACAGTCTCACCGGCACCTCTCTGTCCAGCTTCAAGCTTCCCGGCCTGGCCAGGCAGTCGTAGGCCAGAACCTGCACGCCGGCCCTGTGGGCTTTACGCAGGGCCTCGCCGAAGGCCGGATGGGTGATATCGTTGGGCTCAAACCAGCGAATCCCCTTCATCTGAATCACGAAGAGAATATAGGCCTCGTAACCCTGCCTGTGGGCCTCCGTCAACTCCTCCATGTGCTTGATCCCCCGCTCTGTGGGGGCGTCAGGAAAGCGGGCGATTCCGTCCACCTCCAGGGTGACGCCCTTAACCTCCATGAAGGCTCTGCAAACAAACGGTTCCGCACCGGTCTTTGAATCGCTCTGCCCGTCAGCTGTCTCATCTTTCAAAACTCTTTTTTCCATATAAAAGTCAAGCCGGGAATTTTCATACTTACATTCCGGCTTCACTCTGTCCCATCCCTGCGTAAGCAGCCATTCATGGGCCACCTTGTTTGGAGCCTGGGAATCCATGTTAACATAAATCCCGTTTTTTTCCACACCTACCAGGTCATAGGCGGTTTTCCGCTGGGGATTGCCGCTTTTTTCAAGATAAACCTTTGCGCCGGGGATGAGAAGTTCCCGGCAGCGGCCGGTATTTTTTACATGACAGGTTTCCAGGGTTTTGTCCATTTCCACCATGGCAATAAACCGGTTGGGCCGCTCTACGAAAATACCTGTGTGTATATTCTTATACTCCATTATGAAAACTGCTCCATAAATTTGGCCATCCGCTCCAGGCAGGCCTTGATTTTTTCTTGAGAATAGGCGTAGGAACAGCGGATATAGCCCTCCCCGCAGGCGCCGAAGGCGTCCCCCGGAATCACCGCCACCTGTTGCTCCTTTAAGAGCCGATTACAGAATTCCCTGCTGGTAAGGCCCGTCCTTTTGCTGGAGGGAAATACATAAAAAGCTCCCTCCGGCTCCACCAGGTCAAGTCCCATACCGCAAAAGCCCTCCACCATCAGTTTCCGGCGCTTGTCGTACTCCCCACGCATAGCGGCAATCTCCCCGTCCCGAAGGGGACACTTAAGAGCCTCCAGGGCGCCCCGCTGGCTGGTGGTTCCCGCCGACATGATAGTGAACTGGTGGATCTTATTCATGGCAAAAATGACCTCCTTAGGCCCTGCCGCCATACCCATCCGCCAGCCTGTCATGGCAAAGGCCTTGGAAAATCCGTTCAGCACCACGCACCGCTCCTTCATTCCCGGCAGGGAAGCGATGGACACGTGCTGCTTTCCGTAGGTCAGCTCGGCGTAAATTTCATCGCTGATGACGAAAATATCGTGGTCGATGATCAACTGCCGGATGGCATTAAGGTCCTCCCGCTCCATAATGGCCCCCGTGGGGTTGCTGGGATAGGGAAGCAGAAGGATTTTCGTCTTCTCTGTGATGGCTGCCGCAAGCTCCCCTGGGGTCAGCCGAAAGCGGTTTTCTTCCTTCATATTCAGATGTATCGGCACTCCCTGGCACAGCTCCACACAAGGGATGTAGGACACATAGGATGGCTCCACCACCAGCACCTCGTCTCCGGGATTTACCAGAGCCCTGAGGGCCAGGTCAATACCTTCGCTGGCTCCCACAGTGATAAGCACTTCCTCCTGCCCCTCATAGTGGAGATCAAATTTACCAAGATACTCCGCGGCGGCGTCCCGAAGCTCCACCGTTCCCCGGTTGTCTGTGTATTTCGTGTCTCCCTGTTTCAGGGAGGCAATGGCGGCCTCCCGCACATGGGCGGGCGTGACAAAATCGGGCTCCCCCACGCCCAGGGAGAGCGCCCCCGGCAGGGTGTTGGCCACGTCAAAAAAATCCTTAATGCCGGAGTCCGGCATATGCTTTACAATTTCGGAAATGTATGATTTACCCATTCCGTATCCTTCTTTCTTAGATAACCTTTTCCCACTCCGATTCCCTGAATCCGGGTATCACTTTCTCCTCGGTCACCAGGATCGGACGTTTCACCAGCATTCCGTCAGTGGCCAGCAGAGCCAGCTGATCCTCCTCACTCATTTCCGACAATTTGTCCTTGAGTTTCAGTTCCTTGTATTTTAAGCCGCTGGTGTTGAAGAACCGCTTCAGAGGCAGGCCGCTTCGCTTCTGCCATTCCTTCAGTTCCTCTTTCGTCGGATTTTGTTCTACAATATGGCGCTCCTCAAAGGCCACGCCCTTTTCCTGCAGCCATTTTTTCGCTTTCTGGCTGGTACTGCACTTTGGATATCCCACAAACAGCATATGATTTTCTCCTTTTCCCGGTATTATGATTCTTACGATACAACAAGTTCTAATCCGGACATTGCAGCCCAGAATTTCTTCCCTCTCCGAAAAAACCTTTTGCCTAGGGCAGCTTCTTCCCTGCGGAAAGGTACAGCTCGTACCACTCCGGCCGGGTCAGACGGATGTCGAAGGCCCTTGCCAGTTCCGCCAGATGTTCCGGATTGGTGGTTCCGGTAATAGGCTGCAGGTTGGCCGGATGGCGCAAAAGCCATGCAACGGCAACAGCCGCCTTGGTAATGTTATATTTTTCGGAAAGTCTCTGAAGCACCTGGTTCAGCGCCTCATAATCCGGGTGGTCCAGAAAGCTTCCCTGGGCCCAGCTTGCCTGTACAATGGACCATGGCTGAATCGTAATGCCGTGAACCTGGGCATAATCCAGAAGACTTCCGTCCCGCATGATTGCACCCTGCTCGGTCATATTGACACAGATACCGGCGTCGATCATGGGAGAATGAACAATACTCATCTGCATTTGGTCCACCAGCAGATCCTGGGAAACGCAGCGCTTCAGATTCTCAATCTGGCCGGGATTCATATTGGAGACGCCGAAATACTTTACTTTTCCGGCCTTCGTAAGTTCATCAAAGGCCCGGGCGATTTCCTCCGGCTCCATCAGCGCGTCGGGCCGGTGCAGCAGCAGAACGTCGATAGTCTCAAGCTTCATCCGCTTTAAGCTGGTATCCACACTCTCCATGATGTGCTCATAGGAGGAATCGTAATAGCCCTGGCAGATACCGCATTTTGTCTGAACCACAAATTTATCCCGAAGCTGGGGCGCCTGCTCCATAACCTGTCCGTAAATCCCCTCCGAACTGTGCTCCCCGCCATAAATGTCCGCATTGTCCACAAAATTTATTCCGAGCTCCAGGGCTTTCTCCAGCAGGGCCTGCATTTCTTTCGCTTCGTAGGCACTGCTCCGCATAAGGCCCAGGGCGAGCTGTGAAACCTGGGGGCCGGAGGCGCCAAGTTTTATTTTCTTCATACCGTATCCTCTTTTCCTATTTCTTACAGACACCATCATACCAGAAACCACCGGGAAATTCAACGGACCTGCTATTTTTTTCTTGCTTTTGCCGTTGTATTTGGGTATGCTATATAAATAAGAGTCCCAAACGCAAACTTATCCGGAAAGGAAACACTCCAACTATCATGAGGTGACATATATGGCAAAAACTATCATCATCCGAACAGAGACTGAAAACGACTACCGGACAGTGGAAGAAATTACCCGCAAAGCATTTTGGAATCTCTATACGCCGGGCTGCAACGAACATTACATTGCCCACGTCATACGCTCCCACAGGGACTTTATCCCCGAACTGGACCTGGTGGCGGAACGAGACGGGCGGGTCATCGGAAATATCATGTATACTAAAACACGCCTTGTGGACGAAGCAGGAAATAAGAAAGACATCCTGACCTTCGGCCCCATCTCTGTTCTTCCCGAATACCAGCGGATGGGTTACGGAAAACAGTTGATAGAAGCCTCCTTTGAAAAGGCTGCCGCCCTTGGCTATGAAGTGATCGTTATTTTCGGTAATCCCGGAAACTATGTGAGCCGCGGCTTTAAAAGCTGTAGAAAATATAATGTCAGCCTGGAAAACGGCACTTTCCCATCAGCCATGCTGGTAAAGGAATTAAAGGAAGGCGCTCTGGACGGTAGGAACTGGATTTATTACGAAAGCCCCGCCTTTGCCATAGACGAGGCCGAAGCGGAGGCCTTTGACGAAAGCTTTGAAAAACGAGAGAAACGATATCAGCCAAGCCAGGAGGAATTCTATATTCACAGCCACTCCATCGTCCAACCATAGAGACGCCGCTAGTTAGCAACCCCCATTTCAAATGGGGGTTTAGACTTAACCCCTCCGGGGTATTTTACCGGTTCCGCCAGAGGCGGGGTCTCGCAGTACCATTTTTACTGGTTGCCTCCTAAAGAAGGCGTCTCTACTTTCTTCCGTCCTCTAACTTATCATTTTCTTCTTGTTCCTGAATATACTTTATAATTGTTTCTTCGTTCACATTTCCTACCGTTGAAACATAGTATCCTCGCGCCCAGAAATGTCTGTCTCCCCATTTGGTTCGATATTCTGGATGTCTGTCAAAAAGCATCAGCGTGCTTTTCCCTTTCAGATATGACATGAATTCTGATACACTCATTTTCGGGGGAATTGCCACATACATATGTATGTGATCCTTGCATACCCTACCGTCTATCAGTGCTACTTGTTTCATCTCACACAGCTTTTTGATAATTTCTACTAGGTCACTCTTTAATTCTCCATACATTATTTTCCTCCTGCATTTTGGAATGAAAACAATATGATAGGTGCAATTCCAACGCGTATGTGTTATACTCTGATTATCTATATGGATACCTCCTATGCTTTTGATATGGCCTGCGAAACCAATATCATTATAGCATAGGAGTTTTTTGTACTCCAGGCAACACTACGGCTTTGCCGGTTCCCCCATCTCAGATGGGGGATTAAAAGACTTTTTCATTAATTCTCTGATGTCATGTTCACCCTCCTTGCTGCATTTCGCTTTGTCGTTGTGAGAAGATATGTTTTTTCATATGAAATCACCCTTTCTGAATGGATTTTGTTATTGAAAATGTCTTTGCAGACAAGGTAAGTATACTTTTATTTTTGTGGGATTTCAAGGGATATTCTTCCAAACCTAACCTCTTGGGGTTTTGTTGATTTCATATCAATTTTCCTTCATTTTTTATCGTCTAAATAATTATGCTTGAGATTATAATAATTTGTGGTATAATATTTAATCATAGAGTTCACAAAGCAGTTCCTATAATAAATAGAAATAGAACAGGAGGCAATCTAAATGGAAAAATTCATAGACCGTGAACAAGAACTGGATACGCTGCAAAGCGAATACGAGCGTGATGGGGCGTCCTTAGTGATTCTGTATGGCCGCCGGCGCGTCGGCAAAACAACTCTTATTTCGGAGTTTATCCAGGATAAAAAGGCTCTTTTTTTCCTGGCAAGCGAAGAGTCCGAATCGCAAAACCGCACGGAATTCAAAAACAAAACGGCGGACTTTATCGACAGCGACCTGCTAAGAAATGCCTCCGTTTCAAATTGGGATACGATATTTAAAGCAATCGTAGATACCGCTTTTGAATCCAAACCCATAATTGTAATGGATGAATTTCAATATATTGGGAAATCAAACCCGGCGTTTCCTTCTATTTTCCAGCGTATATGGGAGGAACTTCGGAAACGGTAGATAGTACATACCTTGTGCGCTGTTGCCTTTTATGCGAAAATACTATCATCAGTAGCGTAGTTCCTTGAAAACAACATATTACACTGCAAAGGGCAGATATTGGCTACTTCCGGCATTTCGCCGGTAAAGCTCTGGACCATGGGAGCAGGTCTTCGCAAAAACTCAGATCCTTATCATCCAGATGTTTCGGTATCTCAGTGAGGAGGTGCTCAAAGTAATCGTAGGGCTTCAGGTTGTTGGCTTTTGCGGTCTCCGCGATACTGTAGATGATCGCGCTGGATCTTGCCCCGGCTATGGTATCTATCATGACCCAGTTCTTTTTTCCGATACAAAATCCCCGGATAGACTGCTCGGCCGCGTTGTTATGCATTGGCACTTCCCCATCCTCCAGAAATATCTTCAAATATCTTTCCTGGTTCAGGCAGTACTGGAACCCTTCCCATGTCTTGCTTTTTTGCGGGATCCGGCTGATATTTTCTTTCAGCCATGTGAAATAGGCCTCCACCAATGGGCGGACGCTTAACTGACGCCGTTCCTTCCTTTCTTCTGCCGCAAGCTCCTTCAGCTGCTTTTCTTCGCGGTAGACTGCCTGTATCATCGTAAGCGCCAGATATGCCAGGCTCTCTTTCTGCTTTGCTTTCGGCAGGGCCTTTACTGCTTCGTCAAACCGCCTCCTCGCATGGCTCCAGCATCCGGCTATCTTCAGGTCTTCACGCTCTTTCTCTATCGTGTGGTATACCTGGTATCCGTCTGTGACACATATCCCGCTGAACCCTTTCAGGAATTCCCGCGGGTGGCTGGCATTGCGTGTCTTCTGGTATTCATACAGGATGATCTGCTCCGCGTACATCTGGCCGGTGCGGTAACCCCACATATAACTCTTGCTTCCGGCGCTCCGCCCGTCCTTGTTCACCAGCACAGGAGTCTCGTCCGCCTGCAGGACATGGTATCCGTACAGCTTTTCGTGCAGGTAGTCATAGAGGATGGCCAGATATCTGTCCGCGCACTGGATCGTCCAGTTTGCCATGTTCTGCCGGGAGATGCGCAGGCCATACCGTTCGAATTCCTGTTCCTGGCGGTAGAGGGGGATCGCGTTGACATATTTCGCGTTCATCACGGCAGCTTCCAGCGACGGGGAGACCAGGCTCCCCCGCAGCAGGCTTTCCGGATGCGGCGCCCTGACGATCTCATCGTTTTTCTTTCCAGCGTATACTTTTACATGATGTTCTTCCACTTCCACTTTTGCCGGCGTGAAGGAATACCTGCGGTATACTTCGTCCGGCAGTTCCTTCCATCCCGCTTCCCCGAAGCGCTCCGCCAGTTCGGATTCTTCCATGGAATGTTCAACGATCACCACCGGAAGATCCTTAAGGTCATCCTCCCGTTTCCCTTTTTTCTTTTTTACCGTTTGCCGGGCCGGGGTATCCTCCGCTCCTTCCGGAGCGTCTGACGCGGACGCCTCCGCTTCATTGAAGAACACGACCTTCCCATCCACTTCCATGAACCGCAGCTGCCCTTCCGTCTCATGCCGCTCCGCTGACCGGCCAAAACGGTGCCTTTTCAGATCGGCTACCTGCTCCAGTACGAGCTGGAGTGTATGGTCGATGCTCTCCAGCTGTTCCTGCTGGGACAGGAATAACTGGATAATGGTTTCTTTGTCCAGGCTGTTCAGTTTTTCTTCCGTATATTTTGAAGCCATTTCCATTCCCCTCCTGCCAGCTTACTCTGGTTCTATTGTACCATTTTTTTCCGTTTTTGGCGAATCCAGGCCTGGAGAGCCTCCGGCAGATTGCCTATGCCCTCTGGAACGGAAAAATCTTTTTGCGCAGGGATTCTTCACCTGGTCAAAAAAGTGAGGGCGAGCAGGCATATCTCCATATATCAGGGCTCTGAGGGCTCCTGGTGCCGGGGATATGCAGGGGACATATGGGCGTGGGGCGGTTCCGGTATCCCCTGGAAATTTCTACGTTCTGCACAAATTCATCCGATGTATTCCGGCGGCTCCACGGGCCTGACCATTTTTTTCGGGGTGACTGTCAGGCCTTCCATCAGCCAGCGGAACTGCTGCTGTGTCAGCGCGCGGACTTCAACCGGATCACGGGGCCACTGGAACCGGCTTTCCGCTAACCTTTTGTATAGTAGAAGCCAGCCATCCCCTTCCCATACCAGCCCCTTGACGCGGTCGGAGCGTCTCCCGCAGAAGAGATACAGTGTATCCGGCACATAAGGCCTGTTCCCTGTCAGGGATTCGATCAATGCTGCCAGACGGTCCATGCCGGAGCGCAGGTCTGTGTAGCCGCAGACGATATAAACGGCCTTAAAGCATACAGCGTCATTCAGCATCCCGTATCACCCCGATCACTTTAGCCAGAAGTTCCGCCGGCGTACTTTCCGTCACATGGATGGAACAGCCTTTCAGCAGGATCTCCAGCCCGGCTGCCGCGGCACGCGGTTCCGTCTTTTCCGGCTCCAGGAGTTCCGCCTTCACAGGTACCACCTGCTGGGGGATCATCCCCTCGGGAATGTGTTTAAGATACGCGCTCCTTACGCGTCTGAGCCGGTAATAGTAATTGGCTTTTGTGATCCCATGGCTGGTACACCAGTCGGCCACGCTCATACCGGCAGGCCGGTTCTGACAGTCCCGGATCTGTTCCATCCATTCCTTCAGGCGGTACCGGGTTGCTGCCATCGTTGTTTCTGAATTCATAAGCTCACCTCTGTATAGTATAGTGGTATCAAAAGTTGAGTCCTATACTTTTGATACTTCTTATTAGAAGTGAGCCTATTATCTCACAGATAATCTGATAGGTCGAGGTACGTACTATCTACCGTTTACAGTGCAACAACGGCAATATGTGAATATTGCGGTACTGTCAATACGCTGCCAATGGTAGATGAGGATCGAATTGCCAGAATGTTTGATAGGGCCAATGAGCGGAGACGGAACAGTGAGTTTGATGAAGCAATGAATATCTATGAAAGTATCTTGGCAGAAGACAATACAATTGCTGAGGCATATTGGGGAATTGTCCTATGTCGGTATGGAATCGAATATGTCAAAGATCCGCAAACCTTGCAGATGAAGCCAACCTGCCACAGGACGATTTTGTCTTCCATTTTTGCGGATGCTGAATATCAAAAGGCACTTCAGCATGCAGATGTGGCATCCAGGCGTGTCTATGAAATGGAAGCAGCAGCTATTGACCAGATTCAGAAGAAAATTATTGAAATTTCATCGAAAGAAAAACCGTACGATGTATTCATTTGTTATAAAGAAAATGAGGAAGGAGTGGGGCGTACAGAGGACAGTATCATTGCGCAGGATATTTGCACCTATTTGACAAATGAGGGACTGAATGTTTTTTTTGCCAGAATTACTTTGCGTGCTATGGCGGGAACTGCTTATGAACCATATATTTTTGCAGCGCTACAGTCGGCGCGGGTGATGATTGTTATTGGTACAAAAGTGGAATATTTTCAGGCCCCATGGGTGAAAAATGAGTGGTCGCGTTTTCTGGCTATGATGCGTCAGGATAAAGGGAAAGTATTAATTCCATGCTATAATGACATGCTTCCAGAAATGTTACCCGCTGCGTTTGCTAATGCAGAAGCGTTAAACATTTCTACAAGTACCTTTATGCTGGATTTGATTCGCAGCATACGGAAAACGATGCCAAAGAAAGAGAAAGTGTTAGTAACGCCCAAAGTGGTTCAAGGAATTGCAGGAGATGCAGAGTCATTGAGAAAAAGAGCGGATATCTTTTTACAGAACCGGGAGTTCCAGGCGGCTGAGGAATATTACGAAAAAAGCCTGGATATTGCGCCGGAGTCTGCCGCCTCTTATTGGGGAGTTGTGATGGCAAAATGCGGTTGTTCAAATGAACAGGAATTGATAGATATTGGGAAACGATTTACGGCTATGAACGAATACAAAAATGCTGTTCAATTTGCAGATAACGTATTAAAAAAACAAATTAATAGTACAGTTCAAGCCATCGAAGCCAAAATAACAGATGCGGTTTATTATCTCAAGACAACCGGGTATCAGCAGGCTGTTAAAACGGGGTTGTTTGAATTGGAACAAAGCGGAGATGGACCGTACCGTGAAATGGAAGAAAGGGTTGAAAAATTGTTGAAAGAACTCAAAGAGGTCGAGCAGGGAATTGTTGTATCAGTTAAGGAATGTAGACAGAATGTCGTAGAAAGAAGTTTGGCTGTCATGCAGGAACGAGACAACGAGATGTGTTCAGAAATTCTGGTTCGGGTGGGGGAACAGGAGGCATTCAAAGATAATCAGGCGGAACAGATTAGACAGAGGGCTCATCAGTTGTTGCAGGATGTGCGTCAGCAGAAAGAGTTTATGGAGCAATCGCTAAACGGCAATGCTTCGTTTTTAAGACTGCAGGAGCAACTGAATAAGAAACAGGAGATTCTTCGACTGTTAGAAAAATGTAGGAATATTATGAATCAACAGATTGATAGAATGGATAAAACTTTACAGGAAGCTTATGCTGTTCGTAATTCCTATAAGCCAGCCTGGGAGGCCGTAGAGACTGGGATTTATGATCAGTATAATATGCTTAAGATTCAGAGTTCATAAAAGTTTCGTTATGGGAGAAAAGGAGATAAAAGTAAAAATGGGAAAAAAATTATTAGCTATGCTGCTTGCGAGTGTGTTAGCGTTATCATCACTACCGATAACAATGGTGGTAGCAGCAAGTGAGAATGAGGATGAGAATCAGAATTATAGTGCACAGGAGATTGAAATTTGGGATGGAACAGTAGCGGATAGTTTTGCCGGAGGAAGTGGAACCGTAGATGACCCATATTTAATATCTAATGGCGCCGAACTGGCGTATCTGGGATATCTGACAGCACGTGACAACTGGGGAACGCGGGAAAAGTATTATGCTCTGACACAGGATATTTATTTGAATGATGTATCTGATTTTAAAAACTGGAATACATCGCCGCCTTCTAATAAATGGACGCCTATCGGTTCTCGCGCAGAAGATGATTCTAAGCAATTTTTTGGTAACTTTAATGGAAATGGTTATACTGTTTTTGGCGCCTATGCAATTAATTATGATGATTCATTAGGCTTGTTTGGCAACGTTGATGGTGCGACTATATCTAATCTTAGTATTATAGATTCTTATTTTACAGGTAATTCAGGTGTTGGCGGTATTGCTGGTGGCAGCAGGAAAGGCTCTTTATTTTACAATTGCTACAGCAATTGTGTGATACAATCTAAAGTTGGTGCGGGAGGCATCGTTGGAGGAGATGAAAGTGGAACATTCAGATATTGCTGTAACGAGGGCAAAATTACTGGTGGGGAAAATGTTGGTGGGATTCTAGGAGGTTCGGCTGGTGAGGCAGCTAATTATTCAACAGGAACCATTGAGTATTGCTATAACACAGGTGATGTATCAGGAAGCGCTTTTGTTGGTGGGATTACTGGTGTCGCGTCTTATATTAGTGATTGCTATAATGTGGGAACGGTTACAGCAAAGCGTCATTTTGTAGGTGGAATCTCCGGGTGTTTATCCGCTATAAGTCTGACTACGAACTATATACAAAGATGCTACAATGTAGGAACTATAGCCTGTATGAATGTGGAAGGAATCCGGGAAGATAGGCTACATATAGGTGCAATCGTTGGTGAACAAGGATTTTTTACATACGTAGGTGATGTTTATTATTTGAATGTTATGGATGTAACTGGCTTAGAAGGGGAAGGTTGGTATATGCCCAACATTGAGGGTGGTTTATCTAAGGAAGAAATGCATTCCGAAGAAAGATTTGCCGGATTTGACTTCCAAAACACTTGGTTTTTGGGCATGGATTCAGAATATTTGTACCCTCAGTTAGTGTTTCCAGATATGCAGAGATATGCCGTACTGCGAGTTACAGATAGTTTAACGAATGAAGCCATAGATGATTATACGGTAGAGTTAGATCCGGATTGTGGGCTTGTCTATGTGGGAGTGGAAGGGGTGCATTATATCGTAGGCAGCGGAGAAGCGTTTGCTTCTGGTGAAGCAATAACGATATCCAGAGAGGGATATGAAGATTTTTTATGCTATAGCAGTGATTTGGAGATAAGTGTGTCTCCATTTCATGGCGATAGTAATGTGATTTATCTAACTCCCAGTACAGGTGGTGATTCAGGACAAGATGAAATTCAGAAAAAGTATATTTTAGAGCATGTGGATTTCTATGAAAATAGATATCATCAATTTGTGACTAAAAATGGTTTTCAAACTGCAACATGGCAATATGAAAATGGCGAAAGCTTTTTCTGGGCAAATGTAGGAAACTGGTTGGATAATATCAATGATGTAATATCTCTCGATTTTAGTGATATAAAATTGCAGGTAAGCTACTATGATATTTTTGTGATGGACCTCATGGCATCAATGGTTGATGTGGAAGCAGACGATATATATAATATGGCTGCATGGGAGAAAACAGAGACGGTAACAAATTGGATGACGGTGATTGAAAATATTAATTCGCAAAAAGAAAATTTGTTTACTAAAACACAACTTGACGCATGGAACCGTCTTTGGAATGAGATGGAATATGTAGGTATGGATGCGGTCATGAAGGACATAGATTTATTTCTCACGGGAGAAGAAGCAGGGGAAGCAGTGTACATGCCTCGAATTGTGGAACAAATTGGGGATTCAAGCATTTTGACCGAGCATCCCGAGATTTTGGAAGATGTATTTGACGGTTTGTCCCTTCTTAATGAAGTTTGTGGATATGTTACGAATGCGTCAGATACGATTAAAGCTTTTCGGGATACAACACAGGCATATATTATTTTAGCTACATATGCAGATTTTAACGAAAAACTTTTTACTGTGATTGAGGAAGCTACAGATAAGATGGATTTTAAGTATGCGTTTGCACTTTGGGTTACAATTGAAAAGTATAGGTTTGAAACGGCAAATATTCAGCGTTTATATCGTGCCTGTTTAAATGATCTATCTGGATATACGGTCAAATTTGTATGGGATTCATTTGTGAGTGAGTATGTGCAAAAGGCGTTATATAATCAAATGGCTCAAATGTTAGGATGTCCTGCGTCTGCCATACAAACGATTTTTATAGCATATAAACTTGGTTATGGATTTTGTGATTGGGTTACCGGTAATAGTGATAAGGCGGAACAATATACATTTATGTATTATCTTGCTCCATTAGAAGCATCGCTGGAGAACGTCGTAAAAGAGTATGGCGATAAATTGTTGCAGGATAAAAGCTATGAAAATGCGGAAATGTTTGATTACAGTTATCGTGCGCTGGCAGCGACAAATAAGTACTTATATAATTGCCTGTACACATATGGTGCTAGTGGAGTTGAAATGCCAGCTATTGGAGATTTGTATATTGGGCGAATCCCGGCGGTAATGGAGTATGGCTCATCAATGGTGTATGCGTGGGATAAAATGTTATGTCATGGTAATGCCAATTTCGTGAATAATCAATATAAATATACGAGTATTCAGTGTCCGGTTGATGTGTATGTGTACAATGAGGCGAACGAGTTAGTAGTTTCTATTGTGAACGAGGAAGTGGTAGAGTATGACCCATCTTTTACTGTGTTTGTTTACAATGAGAAAAAAACGTTAATTTATCCGACAGACCAGGATTATTCGTTGCGTATCATAGCGCGGGAGAGTGGTGTTATGAACTATTATGTTGCTGAGGTTACTGGTGACAGTAGACGTAATATTGATTTCTACAACATTCCACTTACGGAGAATCAGGAATTTGTTGGTGAAGTCCCTGTTGCATTTGATATTGACAGTGATGATTACGCTCTTCAAACAGATAGCGGAGAAATTGATGCAAACTATGATTCAAAACAGAGCGCAATTAGTCTGAGCACACCTACAGGATTGGTGTGGAAAGGTACGGTTGCGTCATGGGAAAGCGTTGACAATGCGACTGCTTATTTGGTCGGATTGTATAGGGACGGTGAACAGATTCAGGTGTTTCAAACGAATGAGAATGTTTATGATTTTAAAAATAGTATTGCAAAAGCCGGGGAATATGCGTTTTACGTGATTGCCCTTGGAGATGGAGAAACTTTTTTGGATAGCCGTAAATCAGCAAATAGCAGAGTGATGGTGATTGAAAATGTGGAGGTCACAGTGACTTTTGACGCAAATGGAGGCGTATTAGAACAAGCCTCTGCTGAAACAATTGGTGGTAAGCTTGGCTGTCTGCCTGCTCCGGCCTACGAAGGGTATGATTTTGTTGGATGGTATACGAAACCAATTGGCGGAGAGAAAGTCACAACAGACACGGTATTTGATGTTGATACTATAATATATGCACACTGGAAAGTACATGAACATATCTTTGATTTTGATATGATGCCGGAATTTTGTTGGTCTGAAAATTATAAGACCTGTACCGTAAATGTAATCTGCGCAATTTGCCAGAAGACGGTAAATCTCCCGTGCGAAGTAACTGATATAATCAAAAATGCGACCTGTGTGGAAAATGGAACTATTATATATACGGCGACTGTGAATTTTAGCGGAAAGACCTATACCGATATAAAAAATGCAGACGGGGAAATGAAATTGGGACATGATTATCGGGTGGTAGAGGTGCTGAATGAAACACACCGTTTGCTATGCAATCGATGTGGCGGGGAGATGGAGGAACCTCATTGTTATGACAATGGAGGAAGCTGTCTGGTGTGTGGTGCATTAGCAGGGGATGATGTTATACGGCCTAGCGCTCCTTCGGATACGGAAAATGCAGCAGAGTCTACAGATTCAACAAATACGGATGAACATGCGCAAACAAATGAAAGTCCGAAGACAGGGGATGATAGTTTGGATATATGGTTTTCGCTTATAATGCTGGAGGTGTCGTTTGGTGGAGTTATTATGATATTGCTTTTGCGTAAGATATGGAAGAGGAACAGTTAGTAGAGAATATGGTTTTCTATTGTTTGTCTCAGAAAAGCCAATCCGGTTTGCCCGGTTGGCGGTAGTGTAAAAAAGTTTGTGTCTTTGGTAAAAAATGGCTCCTTTTTGGTGAGAATACAGATATCACATTTCTCATTGAAAAGGAGTATTATTATGGCGGTAGCAAAAGAACAAATACGACAGATTA
>CALWLN010000034.1 GCA_944381535.1 uncultured Lachnospiraceae bacterium | reverse complement strand
CTGCTCGATGATGGCGTTGATGGTCTTGCCCCGCTGTCCCACTACGTCACCAATCTTCTGAGGATCGATCTGAATCTGGATAATCTTGGGCGCATAGGGTCCGACCTCTTTTCTGGGCTCCGGAATGGCCTTGGACATTACCTCATCCATAATGTAAAGCCGGGCCTCCCTGGTTCTGGCGATAGCTTCCTCCACAATGGGTCTGGTAAGGCCGTGAATCTTGATATCCATCTGGATGGCGGTGATACCGTCACGGGTGCCAGTCACCTTAAAGTCCATATCGCCAAAAAAGTCCTCCAGCCCCTGAATATCGGTAAGTACAACGTAATCGTCATCGGTATCTCCGGTCACCAGACCACAGGAAATTCCTGCCACCATCTTCTTGATGGGTACGCCTGCCGCCATCAGCGCCATACAGGAGGCACAGGTGGAAGCCATGGAGGTGGATCCATTGGACTCAAAGGTCTCGGACACCGCACGGATGGCATAGGGGAATTCTTCCTCGCTGGGAAGTACCGGAATCAACGCCCGCTCCGCCAGCGCTCCGTGACCGATTTCCCGGCGTCCCGGTCCCCGGCTGGGCTTTGTCTCACCCACAGAATAGCTGGGGAAATTATAATGGTGCATATAGCGTTTGTTTACTTCATTTTCATCCAGGCCATCGATTCTCTGAACCTCGGACAAGGGCGCCAGAGTCACAACATCGCAAATCTGGGTCTGTCCGCGGGTGAACATGGCGGAACCGTGAACTCTCGGAATCAGATCGATCTCCGCTGCCAGCGGACGGATCTGATTCATGGCGCGGCCATCAGGACGCTTCTTATCCTGCAAGATCATCTTGCGGACGGTCTTCTTCTGATACTGGTAAACAGCCTCGTCCAATACCGCCAGCCACTCTTCCTTCTCCGCAAAGGCTTCTTCCAGCTTCTCGGTGATGCGGCGGATATTTTCCTCACGCACCTGCTTCTCGTCGGTAAATACGGCCTCCTCCATCTCTGTGGGGGTAACAATCTCTTTCATGGCCGCAAACAATTCCTCGGGAACGGCGCAGCTTGTATATTCATGCTTTGGTTTTCCCACCTCTGCCACAATCTGATTGATGAAGGCAATGATGGACTGATTTACCTCGTGAGCCATGTAAATGGCCTCAATCATCTTCGCCTCAGGAATCTCGTTTGCTCCGGCCTCAATCATAATGACCTTTTCGCTGGTGGAGGCGACAGTCAGATTCAAGTCGCCATTCTTCCACTGCTCCTGGCTGGGGTTTAAAATAAATTCTCCGTCAATCATGCCTACCTGGGTGGTAGCGCAGGGTCCGCTGAAGGGAATATCGGAAATGCAGGTAGCGATGGCAGATCCAAGCATGGCCACAAGCTCCGGCCGGCACAGGGGGTCCACACTGAGCACCAGATTATCTAAAGTAACGTCATTGCGGTAGTCCTTGGGGAACAGGGGACGCATGGGGCGGTCAATCACCCGCGAGGTCAGCACCGCGTTCTCGGAAGCCTTGCCCTCCCTCTTGTTAAATCCGCCGGGAATCTTGCCCACAGCATAAAGCTTCTCCTCATATTCCACACTTAAGGGGAAGAAATCAATCCCCTCCCTGGGTTTGTCGGAGGCGGTAGCAGTAGATAACACCACAGTATCTCCGTAGTGCATGAAGGCCGCGCCGTTTGCCTGAGCGGCCACTCTGCCAATGTCCACGGTCAGTGTACGTCCGGCCAGCTCCATTGAATAACTCTTGTACATAATTGTATCTCCTTTTATAAAAAATATATATTATGACAGAAGATACCGAAACTACTGATATATACAGACTTGTCCCTTCTGCGCATATCAGTGGTCTCGGAACATCTCTTCTGTCGAGTTGCCTTTTTCATAGGAAATTTCAATACACAGAACATGATATTACCCGTATGATAAAATAGAGCGGATCATGCTCCGCTCTATTTATCATATGGTCATCTTCTCCTAAAAAAGGATTATTTACGGATACCAAGACGCTCAATTAAGGAACGATATCTTTCAATGTCAACCTTCTTTAAGTAAGTCAATAAACCTCTTCTCTGACCAACCATCTTCAGAAGTCCTCTTCTGGAATGATGATCCTTGGGATGCTCCTTCAAGTGCTCTGTCAGCTCCTGAATTCTCGCTGTCAGAATTGCCACCTGAACCTCAGGGGAACCTGTGTCGCCTTCGCTTCTGGCGTACTCGGCAATGATTGCCTGTTTCTTTTCCTTTGCTATCACAATGATAACCTCCTTAATTTTATGAAATCGCCCGCTGACTGTGAGATATTAAGTAAAGGTCGGAGTGTCCTTTTACCGAATATGGGCTGAACTCACACTGTCACATTATAACATAACCGCTGGGGCTTGTAAACTATTTTTTACAAATATTGGTCTTATTGTCTTATGACGCAAAAGCCACAAACGATATTGCTGTTCACTCCGAACAGCAACCAAACGATCAGTCATTGATCAGCCGGATTATCTTGGTAGGCGTCCGGTAATTGTAATTTGACACCTTGATTCCGGACTTGGGAGAGCTGGCATGTACCACCTGTCCGTTGCCGATATAAAGGGCTACATGGTTAATCCTTCCGCCCTTGCTGTAGAAAATCAAGTCTCCTGGTTTCGCCTCGGATATGCTGACCTTGGTTCCGTACTGGGACTGAGCGCTGGCATTGTGGGGCAGGGAAATACCATATTTCTCATACACCTTCATGGTAAACCCGGAACAATCTACTCCCTTGGTTAGGCTGGTACCGCCCCATACATAACGATTACCGATAAACTGGCAGGCATAATTCACCAAATCCACACGCACATCGGATACCCCTTCGCCGTAGCGGGCTTCCGTCATGGTCATGGCCTTGGGCAGCTGTTCGGACAGGTCCACCAGTTCTCCAAATACGTAACAGGTGTCGCCGTCTAAATCCAACTTCACCCAATCGTCCACCACCTCTATCACATCAATATCCTCACCCTCCGGCATAGCTGTCCAGATGGTGCAGTCGGTATTGGGTTCTACCCGAAGGTAAACGGTCATTGTGTTGGTGGTAGCAATGACGGACTTCACTTCCTCGGCCCGGGCCCTTGCCGCTTCTCCAGTTAAAACATATTCCGCCTTCACGTATCCCGTCACCTTGCCGGACTGAATCTTATACCAGTCGCCTACCGTCTCCAGTATCTCACATCCGCCATTCTGGGGAAGCTTTCCCACAAGCTTCTGATCCTCCCCGGCTCCCTCCCGGATATTCAGATGGCTCTCCACATCCGCGATTCCCAGATTCGTATAGCCACAGATGGTGGTATCTTCCGCCGTCTGTTCCGACAAGGCAGCGGCGGCGTTCTCCTGCGTGGACTCGGATAGGGCAGCGGTGGTAACCGGCAGGACTCCGGCATTCCGGTATGCTACCGCCTGCGAAGCCAGACATTCCGCCAAAGTTGCGGTAATGCCGGCGTTAAGGCCCTTTGCCTGGGCAGAAGAAGAAGGAACTGCCGCAAGCAGTGTCCCTGCCAATACCATAACCGAAATCCTTGTTTTATTTATTTTCATCTTCAGCCTCCTGAATCATTCTATTTCAATTTCAAGAAAAAACAGTAGCACCCTACGTCTACTGTTTTTTCTTGTTATTATAGCAATACTTTTTTATTTTGTCAATGATTTCGTAATATTTCCGTAATATTTTATTGTCAGCCCGTCTCGACAACGGAAGGAAGCTGCTAGTTTTATGAATTACGCTCTCTTACGTTTCTTCACCACAAGAACCGTTCCTGCAGCGGCGCTGGCCAGCATGACAGCAAACAGGGCAACAATCGGGTAAGTGTCGCCGGTCTTGGGCACCGTATCTTCCGTCTGCCGCAACGCCACGGCAAAAGCAGAAAGTTTCGTAACCGTAATCGTCACCATACCGTTTTCATCAATCGTAAGGTCGTTATATTTGATTACCTCGTTCTCGCCATGGAGCTGGTAAACCGTCGCCAGCTTTCCGGCATATTCCTTGCCGGCATAGAAGGACAGGTAAATGTAATTGTTGCACCGGTTTCAAAGCCTGTCCGATAGATTTTTAAATCTTTATTACTGGCATCTTTGGGAAACCCGTTAATCTGAACCATTGTTGCAACATCGCTTTTCAAACTGTCACATTCTTTATTACCAACCGTTTTCCCATCTTTGACAGTATCGTTATTCATCCAGAGATTTCCAGAACTATCACCACGAACAGATAAATAATGATAGTTGTTCTCATCTGTATAATAATAAATAAATTGCACATACGTCATCTGAGAACCATTAAGATTTCCAGACAAATTAAACTCTACTTCCTTCAATGGCTGTTGTGGCCACTCTGTCAGTGAAAAAACAGATGTCGTTTTCCAATAACTATTTGTTGTCTGAACTTGTGGCAACAGCATTTTCCCATCACTCACCGTTGCATCTGCTTCCCCTGAAATCTTTGACCAATTTCCCATGCCATTGTCAAAGGTATCAGTAATGGTGTCATTATCCGCGACGGCAAAATTATCGCCACGCTCAAAACGGCTGCCAAAACTTTTGACAAAATCTTTCTGCGCATAAAAAACTCCTCCTTTGCATTCTTCTTCCGGCCTGGAGTCGCAGCATTCCAGACCTTTTGAAATGATAACCACGTTTCATTTCCCTACTAAATATCATACAAAACCATGATTTTTATGGAAAGAATCGTTTTCGCTTATTCGCTACGTTTTTGCCTTTTGTCAGTTTTTGGCAGAACAAAAAAAGACCAAAACCTGTAAATCAACAGGTCTCAGTCTTCTTTTATTTAGAGAAAAGCCAGGCTCAAAAATGATATTAACCGGCCTACAGCCCCCTCCTCCCATACGTTTCCAGATACGTCCGTCCCTGGGCTATGTTGCGGGTCATCTCGGCCTTCAGATCCTCAATGGAATCAAATTTCCGCTCCGGCCTTAGATAGGTCAAAAACTGTACCAAAATCTCCTTGCCATAGAAGTCCCCATCACAGTCAAAGATATGGGTTTCTACGCCTATGGGGTTCTCGCCCTCAATGGTGGGCTTTCTCCCCACATTGGTGATTCCTCCATACAGCCTGCCGTCCAAAAGGACTCTGGAAACATAGACGCCAAAGGGGGGAAGCAGCTTTTCCTCCGGCGGAATCAGATTGACGGTGGGAATCCCCAGCTTTCTCCCCAGCCTGCGGCCGTGAAGGACCTTGCCCAGAACGAAAAACTCATAACCCAGAAGCAGGTTGGCTCTCTCTATATGAGCCTCCTGAATCTCCTCCCGGATGAAGGTGCTGCTGATATCCCGGTTCTCATACTGCTTTTTTTCCACAACGACAGTTTCAAATCCACAGGATGGTCCCAGCGCTCTGAGAGTCTGATAGTTTCCCGTCCGGTTGTGGCCGAACCGGAAATCAGTGCCGGCCACAATGCATTTTACATGAAGCTGCTTCGTCAGCATACGGACAAAGGCCTCCGGCTCCATGGAACGCACCTGGTCGGTAAAGGGATATTCAATCAGATAATCGATGCCGGTCCTGGCGAAAATATATTCCTTTTCGGCGTTTGTAGTGAGAACCTTGGGATTCTGGCCGTTTAAGATAGCCTTCGGAGGAATGTCAAAGGTAAACATTACCGGAGCCAGTCCCTCCTTCTTCTTCTTAAGCATAGTTTCCACCAGAAGCTTATGCCCCTCATGGAGGCCGTCAAATTTCCCCAGGGATACTACCGTCGGTTCCGTTATTCGAATGTCTGTGGTCTCTCTTATGTAGTCCATCCCTCGTCAATCCTTTTCCAAAAATATCTTTATGGGCCTGATGTCCCGTTCCCCTGGCTGATACTGATAAATCCCCGCGAATCTGCCGACGCTGTCATAAAGGCGAAGGGACTGTTTTTCCCACTCTGTCTCCCACGCCGCAAGCAGCGAAACGGGAATCCGGTTGCCATTTTCCAGAAGCTTCTGAGCCGTTTCCAGTGCCACAACCTTCGGGTACTGACGGAACAAATCGTCCACCGGCCGCAGGATGCTCCGAAGCCTCTCCTCTCCGGCCGCTTCGTCCGCAGCCGCTTCCGCCCCAGTGTCCCCGCCTTCGGCAGCTTCTCTCCGCTTCCCGGCACTGCCCTTCACCACCGCCTCAATCCGCGCGAGGGTCAGGCTGTCCTCCAGCATAAAATCCCCCACTCTTGTGCGGGTCAGCTGCTCCATACAGGCGCCGCAGCCCAAAGTTTGTCCGATATCGTGGCACAGGGTGCGGATGTAGGTGCCCTTGGAGCAGGTCACCTCCATGGTCACTCTGGGCAGATCCATATTCTCAATCACAATCTCCTCAATGCGGACAGAGCGAGGCCTGCGCTCCACCTCTCGTCCGGCCCGGGCCAGCTCATAAAGTTTCTTTCCATCCACCTTCAAGGCAGAGTACATAGGAGGAATCTGTTGATAATCTCCCACGAAATCCGCCACCGCCTTGCGGAGCGCTTCTTGGGTAACCTTAACCTCCCGCTCCGCCAGAACCTTGCCTGTGGTATCCTGAGTATCTGTCTCTACCCCCAGCAGCATGACACAGCGGTAGGTCTTGTCCTTGTCAGTCAGAAGGTCGCAGACCCTGGTAGCCTTGCCAAGACACACGGGGAGTACCCCCACAGCCGCCGGGTCTAAGGTCCCCGTATGTCCGATTTTCTTTTGCCTGAAAATGCCTCGAAGCCTGGCTACCACATCATGGGAGGTATAGCCCGCCTCCTTATAGACATTAATTATTCCATTGAACATAAATTTCCCTTTTCCAGTTTTCGTTGCTCCTCTACATCATCTGTCCGGATAGGACGGCTTTCCCATTTTTCCCTTCTCACTGACCGGGAGTTTCAAGCTGCTCCCGAACGCTGTCGCAGAGAAGCCGGATGATCTCCTCCGGAGATTCCTTCATATCGGCTCCTGCCGCCATCACATGGCCGCCACCACCAAAGGCTACGGCTATTTTCGAGACGTTTACCTTTCCGTTGGAGCGAAGGCTCAGCTTGTAGCCGCCGGCAATTTCATATAGAAACGCCGCCACCTCCACGTCCCGGGTCACCCTAAGCTGATTGACAATTCCGTCCAGGTGCTTTGGCAGCACGTCAAAGGCTTTCATATCTTCCTGTGCGATCACGCCCACGATCAAGGCTCCGTCCAGATAGAGCCTGCTCTCTAAAAGGGCCTTTCCCATGATCCGGTTCTGGTTGTAGGTATTGGTACAGAAGGTCTCATCCA
>CALWLN010000033.1 GCA_944381535.1 uncultured Lachnospiraceae bacterium | reverse complement strand
AAGCCGGAGTGAATTTCGAAACCTGTAAAAAATAAAATATAGGAAAATACATAGAGACAGCGGATCAACCAACCGCTGTCTCTTATCATTCACAAAACGTATGGAAAAGCATTAAACATAGGTATTTGTATAAACGGGTGAAGCAGAGTACAATAAATGGGAAAGGTCGGAGCAATATGCTACTAAAAAAGAACAGAAAACACACTTGTGTAAGCCGTTAAGCCCAGTGTTTTCAAGGGCTGGAGAGGACGGGCTACATTTTATTACCCAAACTGGTGGGGCGACATGCCCCAGGCCCTCTATACCTTTCTGGAGGAATACGATTTTTCCGGCAAGACCATCATTCCCTTCTGCCCTCACGGCTGCAGCGGTTTTTCCAGAACGGAAAGTACCATAGCCCAGCTGCAGCCAGGGGCCATGGTCAGCGAAAACGGTTTGACGATTTCAAGAAATGATGTGGCAGACAGCGCGGAGGATGTAGCTGCCTGGGCAGAAAGTCTGGGACTGTAAAACGATAGTCAATGAAGGGAGGCGTTTCAAATGAAACGCGTGTTTGCCATAATTCTTATGATGACATTGCTATTGAGTCTGGCCAGCTGTGGCAATCCACGGGAATCCTCCTTTCAGGCGGCCAGTGCTGCCTCCGATGAAAGCTTTGTCCAGGGATTTTTGCTGAGACAATTTCAAGTATCAGAGAGGAGACGTAGATATGAACTATTGTAAAGGAACCGTTATTACAGGAAAAAACACCATGGCTATCAGTGACCGCTGCCCTGTGCCGGAGGAGCCTTGTCCCACCGGGGCGTTTATCCGGCCGCTCATCTGGTCTCCCTGCACCAGCGACGCCCATCTGTGCGCCACCGGCTGCGAGTCTCTGCCGTATCTGCTTGGCAAGGCGGTAGGCCATGAGATGTGCGGGGAAATCACCAAGGTGGGTTCAGAGGTGCAGGATTTTAAGGTGGGAGACCGGGTCATCGTATGCTCTGTTATGCCGGTGTGGCGCAGCATGGAGGCCCAGGACGGACATGCGAAGCAGCACCAGGACAATATGTACGCCGGGGTGGATTTCCCGGACCGGGGCGGATCTTTTGTGGAGGAATATTACATTCGGGACGCGGATATGAACCTGGCGCTCATCCCGGAGGGTGTCAGTCTGGAGCAGGCTGTCATGGTGCCGGATATGATGTGCACCGCCTTTGAAGGGGTGCGCCAACTGGCCCCGGAGTTTGGTTCCTCAATCGCCGTTCTGGGCATTGGCCCGGTTGGGCTGATGGCGGTGCGGGCTGCCGTCCTTCACGGCGCAGGCAGCGTGTTCGCCATTGGCTCCCGGCAGAAATGCTTTGAGGTAGCAAGTGAATACGGCGCCACTCACCTGGTGGATTACCACAACGAGAATTACCGGGAGCAAATCCTCAAAGACAACGGCGGCCCGGTGGATGGGGTCATCCTCTGCGGCGGCAGTGAAAAGGAATTGAGCAAAGGGCTTTCCATTCTGAAAAAGGGCGGCACCCTGGTGAATATGAGCGCCTATTTCAGCGGCGCGCCCATCGAAATCGACCCAGCTGTCTGGGGCTTCGGTTACGGGGATAAGATCATTAAGGGGGTCGGCTGCGCCGGAGAGCGTCTGTGGATGTCCCGCATGGCAAAGCTTGTTGCCTGCGGCCGAGTGGCCCCGGAGAAACTCATTACCCACCGCTACCATGGGATGGATAAGATTCCCGAAGCCATGGATCTGTTTTTGAACCATGACCGGAGTCTGATCAAGCCGGTTATTTATAACGATTAAAAATAAACGGAGTGATTTATCATGAAGTTCTTTTATAAGAAGAATCTGACGGTGTTGCTGGCTGCTGTCATAGTGCTGTCTTTTACAGCCTGCGGAAGCTCCGGCAGCACAGGAGAAAGCGGGACATCAAATCAGGAAGAACCGGCAGACGAAAGGGGAACTTCCAATCAGGAGGAGACAGGAAAAGAAGGTTCCGGGGAGCCTTCCGCCCAGGAGCAGCCGGCTTTGGACTCGTCCTCTTCGGAATCCGACCAGAATGTGATACAGGCAGGAAGCCAGCCGGAGGAAGCAGTGCAGACCGGCCTGGTTGCGGAGCAGATTTTGCAGGGAGAAACGGGCGAGATTCATTACAGCTATTATCTGCCGGAGGGCTACAGTGAAAATCGGGAGTATCCCATGATGGTAGTCATGCCCGGCTACGACATGATGTGGTTTGGCCAGGACTCCTCCGGCGCTAATCTGAACTGGAATGGCTTCCTTTGTTGGACCCGGCTGGATGAGGACATGATTGTTGTGTCCGCCCAGCTCACCGACTGGCATGAAACCTCCGCAAGGCAGGCAATTGAACTGACGGAATATTTTCTGGAGAACTTTTCGGTGGATGGAAACCGGGTTTACGCTGCCGGCTACTCCGCAGGGGGCGAAACCATGTCCCAGGCGGTTTCCATGCGGCCCGACCTGTATACTGCGTATCTCCACGGGGCTTCTCAGTGGGATGGTGAATTTGCCCCCATTGCGGAAAATGGTGTGGCGGTTTATATTTTTATGGCAGAAGGGGATGAGTATTACGGTTCCCAGCGGGCCAGAGACGCTTACGACGGACTGCGCGCGGCTTATGAGGACCAGGGATGGACGGAGGAACAGATTGACGCTGTCCTGCAAGTAGAAATCCCGGATGACGCATATTTTCATGAACGTGGCATCACCGGCAATTATCACGGCGGTGCCAATGTCTTGTTTGAGGATGAGACAATCTTAAATTGGATTCTTTCCCACAGTAAATAGAGGGAGAACAGCCTGCGAGGCGGAATTATAACAGCAAAAACAGGAAATTATCGGAAGACGTTTTCAGTGATTAAACCAAACAATAGAAGATAGTGTAAAATAACTTGTGTCTTATGGAAGAAAATGGCTCCTTTTTGGCAAGAATTAAGATATGACAATTCTTATCGAAAAGGAGTATTTTTATGGCTATTGCAAAGGAGCAGATTCGACAGA
>CALWLN010000032.1 GCA_944381535.1 uncultured Lachnospiraceae bacterium | reverse complement strand
ACCACCAGCTTGTCCGGGAACGGGGCGGGAAGTATTATGTCGAGAAAACCAAGACGGAGTGCGGCTGCCGCTTTATTCCCATGACAGAGGAAGTCTATCAAAGTCTGAACAATATCCTTGAACGCCGCAAGAAGGTAAAGACGGAAATCATTGTAGACGGGGACAGCGGCTTTCTGCTGCTGGATAAGGACGACAAGCCCAAGGTAGCGTTACATATCGAAAATGAAATGCGCTGGGCGATGAAAAAGTATAAGAAACTGCACCCGGATAAGCCGTTACCGCATATTACGCCCCATGTGTTCCGTCATACTTTCTGTACGAATATGGCAAACACCGGTATGGATATAAAGACCTTGCAGTATGTGATGTAGGAGTAACGCTGAATGTCTACACACACGTCAGCTATGACCGGGCGGCGGAGCAGATGGCCAAAATCATTGAATTCAAGAATATTGGTACGCCGGAAAAGCAGAGAAAATCAGGTTGAAAACGCAACGAGTTACTACACCACTTACTACACCATTTGCCCGTGAATCTGCGTAGATTTACGAAGAATAGCGTGGGTTTGAGGCAAAACACAAAAATTGAAAAAAGCGCCGGAAAGCCCGTAGTATCCAGGTTTGAAGGCTTTTGAAGGGATATAAAAGATATGATAAAAATACTATTTATCTGCCACGGCAACATCTGCCGCAGCCCCATGGCCGAGTTTCTCATGAAGGACATGGTCGCAAAACAGGGACTGTCCAACCAATTTTACATCGCTTCTGCCGCCACCAGCATGGAGGAAATCGGAAACGGCGTCCACCGGGGCACCCGCCGGATTCTGGAAGACTTAGGCATCTCCTGCTCCGGCAAGCGGGCCATTCGCATGGAAGTAAGCGATTACAAGAAATACGACTACCTCATCGGGATGGATAGCTGGAATATTAAGAATATCTTGCGGATAGTGGGCAGCGACCCGGAGCACAAGGTATGCCGTCTTCTGGATTTCACCGACCATCCCAGGGACATCGCCGACCCCTGGTACACCGGCGATTTCGATGCGACCTACCGGGACATCATGGAGGGCCTGGAGGCGCTGCTATTGCGCCTCCAGAGGAAATAATGATATTTATTTGTCGTTTACGATAGAATTGGAGGCGTTGATATAATGAAAAAGATTCCAACATTATTCGTAAGAGTATTTGAAAATCACCATAAGGTAGGTATTTTGCCTGATGTGACTCAAGGGATGGAATGGGTATTAGAAGGCGAAGGCATTGCGACAGAGAAGATGGACGGTAGCTGTTGCGCTATTATCGGAGGTGTATTTTACAAACGGTATGATGCGAAACGTGGCAAGGTTCCACCAATCGGAGCAATTCCATGCTGTGAGCCTGACGAAGTAACCGGGCATTGGCCCCATTGGGTAAAAGTGAATCCGGAGGATTCAGGCGATATGTGGCATATGTCAGCATATCAGAATACAAATGGGGCCGCTTTGCCGGATGGAACCTATGAGGTGATCGGTCCTCATTTTAGAAATAACCCTTATGGATTGGAGGCGGATATGCTGGTGAGGCATGGGGAGCGGGTGCTGGAGGATGTGCCGAGAAGCTTTGAGGGTATCAGAGACTATTTGAAGAAACATTACATTGAGGGAATTGTTTTTTGGAAAGACGGAGAACCAAGATGTAAGATAAAGCGAAGCGATTTCGGTTTTGATTGGAATTGTGGAACTGCTATAGGAAACGACAAATAAATTTGACGTTTCCTATAAATAACACATAGAGGTACAAAACCAATGAAAGAACAAGCATTACAATACTTAGAGAAAAACCCGTTGCTGCATGCCAGCATGACAGAACCCATCCATCGGGGCCAGGCTGAAATCCTGAATTCAGGCCCTCAGGGCGTCCTTTTGGAAATCCCGGGGGAGGACATTCTTATGCTCTTCGCCGACACCCCGGAAACAGGCATGGCCCTGCTGTCAGATTTTGAGACCATCCCTACCATCGTAGTACACCAGGAATTCCTTATCGAACCGATTATGCAAATGTATAAAAAAGCGGGCTATAACATCTGCCACCAGGCCGTCTACACCAAAAAGGAACCCTTCTCCATTCCGGCAGACGCCGACATCCGGCTCCTGGACGAGCGCTACTGCCAGACCATGGCAGACCATTACCACCTGTCAGACGACCCGGAATATATGCGGATACTGGTGAGCCTCGGTGTCATGCACGGTATCTTTGTGGAAAATAATCTGGCGGGCTTCATCGGCATGCACACCGAGGGCAGCATGGGGCTGCTGGAAATTTTCCCGGAATATCAGAACCGGGGGCTGGGAACCATTTTACAAAAATACATGATAAACTTTATCCTGCAAAAAGGCTGGGTGCCCTTCGGCCAGGTGATTGTGGGAAATGAGGCCTCCATGAACCTTCAGCGCAAGCTGGGCATGGAATTTGCCGATGGAAAGGTAACCTGGATTTATGGCCAGCAGGAAGAAGGAGAAAAGAAACAGTGAGACATCAAATCACCGATGAAACCATCAGCCAACTGGAAAATTTAGCCAAGCTGGAGCTCTCCCCGGAAGAAAGGGAGCAGGCCAAAAAGGATATGGGTGAAATGCTTCATTATATCGACAGGCTGAACGAACTGGACACCACCGGAACAGAACCCATGTCCCACGTATTTCCAATCAATAACGTATTCCGGGAGGACATCGTGGAACAGGAGAACAACCGGGAGGCCATTTTGAAAAATGCTCCGGCCCAGAGGGACGGAAGTTTTCAGGTGCCAAAAACGCTGGAATGAATCCGTGAAAGGAACACTATGACAGAATGGACAGCCCTCACCCTGGGCAAAAAAATACAGGCAGGCGAGATTAGCGCAGTGGAAGCTACAAAAGCCACCCTGGAACGAATCAAAAATCTGGAACCCACCCTGAACAGCTTCATAACTGTGGAGGAAGAATCCGCCCTGAAACAGGCAGAGGAGGTTCAGAAAAAAATTACAGCCGGGGAACTTACCGGTCCTCTGGCCGGCGTGCCGGCCGCCCTCAAGGACAACCTGTGTACCGAAGGAATCCGGACCACCTGCGGCTCCAGAATCCTTCAGAATTTCATCCCCACCTACACCGCCTCAGCCGTCAGAAATCTTCAAAGAGCCGGGGCCATTCTTCTTGGGAAAACCAATATGGATGAGTTTGCCATGGGAAGCTCCACGGAGACCTCTTATTACGGCCCCACGAAAAATCCCCGGAACACTGCCTACGTTCCCGGCGGCTCCTCTGGCGGTTCCTGTGCGGCTGTGGCGGCGGAGGAATGCTTTTACGCTCTGGGCTCCGACACCGGGGGTTCCGTTCGCCAGCCCAGCGCGTTTTGCGGTGTGACGGGCTTAAAGCCTACCTACGGCACAGTTTCCCGCTATGGCCTTATCGCCTACGGCTCCTCCCTGGAGCAGATAGGCCCCATTGCCAGGGACGTGGCCGACTGTGCTGCCATTCTGGAGGCGATCGCCTCCCACGACAAAAAGGACAGCACCTCCGTAAAACGCCGGGACTACGATTTTACCTCCGCCTTGGCGGAGGACATAAAAGGGATGAAAATTGGTGTCCTCACAGATTACTTCGGAAGCGGCCTTGATCCCCAGGTAAAAACAGCGGTCCTGAAAGCAGCCGAAACACTGCGGGACTGCGGAGCCCTGGTGGAAGAAGTAAAACTGAATCTGACAGACTACGCCATCCCCGCCTACTATGTCATCGCCTCCGCCGAGGCCAGTTCCAATCTGGCCCGGTTTGACGGGGTAAAATATGGCTATCGCGCTCCGGAATATGAGGGGCTTCACAGCATGTATAAACGCACCCGCACGGAAGGCTTTGGGACGGAGGTAAAGCGGAGAATCATGCTGGGCTCTTTTGTCTTAAGCCAGGGTTATTACGACGCCTATTATCTGAAGGCCCTGCGCGCCAGAGCGTTGATTAAGCAGGAATTTGACAAGGCCTTTGAAAAATATGACATCATTCTGGGCCCCACGGCTCCCACCACGGCGCCAAAGCTTGGGGAATCCCTTCGGGACCCCATGAAAATGTATTTGGGCGACATTTATACCATTTCCGCAAATCTGGCCGGACTGCCCGCCATCAGCCTTCCCTGCGGAAAGGACAGCAAAGGGCTTCCCATCGGCCTCCAGCTTATGGGCAATTGCTTCGAGGAAAAGAAGCTGCTTCGTGCGGCTTATACGTTCGAGAGGGCAAATGCGGCCAGCATAACAGAAAAAGGGGACAGAGATGACAGAAGGCCGGTATACGGTAGCGCCGTCCCGGAAAGGAGCAGCCTGTGAAACATAAATACGAAAGCGTCATCGGCCTGGAGGTTCACGTGGAACTGGCCACCAAAACTAAAATTTTCTGCTCCTGCAGCACCGCTTTCGGCGGCGCTCCCAACACTCACACCTGTCCGGTATGTACCGGCATGCCCGGCGCATTGCCGGTGCTTAACAGGCAGGTGGTGGAGTACGCCATCGCTGTGGGCCTTGCCACCAACTGCGCCATTGCCCGATACTGCAAATTTGACCGCAAAAACTACTTTTATCCGGATAATCCCCAAAACTATCAGATTTCACAGCTTTATCTGCCGATTTGCCGGGACGGCTATATTGAAATAGAGACGGAAAACGGGAGAAAGCGCATCGGTATCCATGAGATACATATGGAAGAGGATGCCGGAAAACTCATCCATGATGTGGCAGAGGGCTGTTCTCTGGTGGATTACAACCGATCCGGCGTTCCCTTAATTGAGATTGTCTCTCAGCCGGATATGCGGTCGGCGGAGGAAGTGATTGCCTATCTGGACGAATTGCGCGCGACGATTCAGTATCTGGGTGCTTCCGACTGCAAACTACAGGAGGGCTCCATGCGCGTGGACGTGAATCTTTCCGTCCGCAAGGTGGGAGAGAAGAATTATGGCACCCGGACGGAAATGAAGAACCTGAACTCCTTTAAAGCCATCACCAGAGCTATTGAGGCCGAGGCCGCACGGCAGACGGAATTGCTGGAAGCGGGAAAGCCCGTGATACAGGAGACCCGTCGCTGGGATGACGACAAGGGAGAATCCTATGCCATGCGCTCCAAAGAGGACACCCGGGACTACCGTTATTTTCCGGAACCGGACCTGGTTCCCATTGTGATTAGCGAGGAATGGATCAGGGAAATCCGGGCAAGACAGCCGGAGCTTCGCCCGCAGAAGCTGCTCCGCTATAAGCGGGAATACAACATCCCGGACTATGATGCCAGGCTTCTCACCGCCGCCAAAGGAATGGCGGACATGTTCGAGGAAACTACGGCCCTTTGCGGCCTGCCCAAGAAAGTTTCTAACTGGCTGATGGTAGAAACTATGCGTTTGCAGAAAGAACGGGGTATGGACCAGGAGGAAATCCCGTTTTCCTCGGAAAATCTGGCAAAGCTTATTCGGCTTACCGAGGACGGAACCATCAACAGTACCGTGGCGAAAGAAGTGTTCGAGAAAATTTTTGAGGAGGATATCGAACCGGAGCAGTATGTGGAGGAACGAGGCCTACGGACCGTTCACGATGAAAATACATTGCGGACCTGTGTGGAGCGTATAATCGCGGAAAATCCAAAGTCTGTGTCGGACTACCGGAATGGGAAAGAAAAAGCCATGGGATTTTTGGTGGGGCAGACCATGAAAGCCATGAAGGGAAAGGCAAACCCGGAGCTGGTGAAGGAACTGTTGAGGGAGCTTCTGTAGAAAATGACAGGGGTAGCACCAGTGCCATAAACAAGAAAATGTGATTGGAAGCCGCTAAAGAAACAGATAAGATTTTTGGTAAAGATAGGAGAGCAGATATGGAACAGAAAAAACCAAACATACTATGGATTATTTCAGACCAGCACCGGGCCCAGGCTTTAGGAATTAACGGAGACCCCAATCTTCACACTCCCAACCTGGACCGTCTGGCGCTGACCGGGGTGAATCTGGAGGGGGCGGTGGGAGGCTTTCCCTTGTGCTGTCCTTTCCGGGGCTCCATGCTATCCGGCCGATACCCGCATAAATGTGTGCCGGGCCATGAATATCAGCTGCCGCCTTCCCAGAAAACCATCGCCCATGTGATGAATGAAAACGGGTATGATACCTGCTACATTGGCAAGTGGCATTTGGACGGATTTAAGGAGAGCACGGGAAGGGCCGCTCTTCATGTGGTTCCGCCGGAGCGCCGGGGAGGCTTTAAGCACTGGACGGGCTATGAGAACAACAACAGTCAGTGGGATTGCTGGGTGCACGGGGGAGAGGGAGAAAATGCTTTTCAGTATCGTCTGCCGGGGTATGAGACTGACTGTCTTACGGATTTGATGTTGGAATATCTGGACCAAAAGGCAGAGGACCAGGAACCGTTTTTTGCGGTCTTGTCTGTTCAGCCCCCGCACAATCCCTATGTGGCCCCTGAAAAATACATGAAACGTCATACGCCGGGAACGGTTCAGTTCCGGGAAAATGTGCCAAATATCCCAAGCGTGCGGAAGCAGGCTGCCCGGGATTTGGCGGGATATTACGCCATGATTGAAAATCTGGATGACAATGTGGGCAGGATCATTCGGAAATTAGAGGAGACGGATATGCTGTTCCACACACATATCCAGTTCTTCAGCGACCACGGAGATATGCACGGCAGCCACGGTCAGACCAATAAAACCTCGCCCTATGAGGAATCCATCCGGGTTCCCTTCATCATTTCCGGGGAAAAGCCCATGGGCTACGACAATCGGGGATGTGGAAATTATGGAAATGTGCCGCTGAATCATGTGGACATTGCGCCCACCACACTGGGATTGTGCGGAATTCCCAAGCCCGACTGGATGGAGGGAACGGATTATTCTTATTTGAGGCTTTGCGCCAATCCCAAGCCGGAGACAGTGCCGGACAGCGCTTATATTCAGTCTGTCATACCTACGGGGCACGCCCATTCTGTGGATAAAGCCTGGCGGGGCGTTATCACAACGGACGGCTACAAATATGTGTGCTTTGAAAATATGCCCTGGCTGATGTTTAACCTGAATGAGGACCCTTATGAGCAGATGAATTTGGCCCACAATACTCTTTACCGGAAAAAGCTGGTGGAGCTGAACGATAAGGTGCGGGCGTGGGCCGAGAAAACGGAGGACGATTTTCTGGTGCCGGTAATAGAGCTTCTGTAGAAAATCATAGTCCTGGCGGCATTTTGTGGCAGAACAAAATGCCGCCGGGAATTTTTGCGTTACGCGGTCTGGGTGGGCGCGCATCCATAGATTCGTTTATATGCTTTATAAAAGGAATTGGGATTCGTATAGCCGCATTTGACAGCTACCTCCGCAATAGTTTTATCCTTCTGGGATAATAATTCGCAGGCAAGATTCATCCGTTTCTGCTCAATATAGTGAGATACGGTTACATTGGTTGCGCTTTTAAAAGTCTTCCGTATGGTGGAGGAAGAACAGTGAAAATGTGTCTCCAATGTGGTAAAGCACAAATCACAGTCTGTATAATGCGCATCAATGTAAGAAATCAAATCGCTGACAAGAGGATCTTTCTCAGCTTGCAGATTTTTTTGAATCAACTGGCAGAACTGATTAACCGTATCCTCCAGTTGGACATATAGACTGTTGCCCGGGCTCTGGTCGTCGTTTGTCCTGTAGGCGGGTATATGTAGGTCCATGAGAAGCAGAGGGTGTTCTATTTTTATAAATGTTAATAAGGAACAAATCAGTTCATGCATATGGCGGTTCAGTGTAGTATTATGGAGTTGTTCCAGCTCTTCCGAGTATGTTTGGAGTTTTTCGATAGCCAGTTGGACATTACCGTAATTGATGGCAATGTAAAGCGTCATTAAATCTGTCATGGTAAAGGGCAGACTCTGTTGCTGGATTGATGGCTTTTCTACGTAGTCTGACATGGTACAAACCCGCTGTTGACTACAGGGAAAATGAAGTTCAATTAATTCCTGTACCTGATGATATGCAGCCGGAAGATTTTCCAGATATCGGAAAAATTTACTGGAAACACAACGGATATCATAGGATGGTTCCTCTTGATTGATATTTTCTACCATAAAGTTAAGAGTTTTAAGATATTTTTCGGCCTCTGTTTCTGAAATGAGCAGTAGTAATTCAGAATCGTTAAGCTGCTGTAGGTAGGCATGGGGTAATACGCCGCTTAAAAAGGATTGCAATAAAGACATGGGATCCGTGTAGAGGGTCCCGTCACAAGTTTCCTCAACCTGCAGACGCAGGAGCAGCAGGCAGTAGTTGTCTGGAAAATCAGGAAAATAGGAATGAAACAGGGCTGTATCTTTGGGGGAAATCAGCTGTCCGCTAATGGCTTTTTCCAGGAAACGAGCCTGTAAAATTTTTTGCTGGGTATCTAACATACTCTGGTATTGTTCCAGTGTCAGATCCAATGTCTGCAGGGTGTTGATAATTGGTCTGGAAGAAATATGTGTACCGGTCAGGATGACAAGAACCAGTATGATGAAACAAATGCAGCAATAAATTCCCAGGAAAAAGTACAGGGGCTGCATTTTGTTGTAAAAAACATCATCTGCGATGTGGATGTCAATAGACAGACCGCCAGTGGAGATAGTTTGTCCCAGAGTCTGGTAGTCCTGATTATCCTCCGGTAAATCGCTGTAGAGAAGATTATCCTTGGCGTCGGTGATAGTAAAATAGTAACCGCTACGGTCGGGATCCGCAATCAACATTTCTTTGATGGTGGAGATGTCAAGGCACACATAAATATAAGCGGAGTTTCCCCATTTTGTAACATATATGAGGGCATTATACTCTTCCTGGGGGGTTGTAATCTGGTGCGCCGGTAAAAAACCGGATTTCTGATCCGACAGTAGTTTTTCCCATTCATTGTAAGTTAAGTTGTCTACACAGAAAAAGTCGGGATAATAGCAGGTATAATCTTCGATAAAAATGGTGTTTCGCGTGATAGCTACGTTCTGGTCAAACAGCAGGGCCGCATCGGATATTGCGTCTAAAGGATATATTAATCCGCTAAAGGTGCTTCTGATCTGATTGCGGATGTTGGCAGGCACGGCAGTATAATCGGGCTCCTCATAACGGAGAGATAAAAAACGTGGGTCGGCGGATAGTATGGAGGATACATTGAGGACACCGGTGACCGTATCCTCCAGCTCTGCCGCGCCGGTCTTCAGCTGTTGTCTTGCTTTTTCCATCTGAAGCTCTGAAAAAGTGGACTGGAGATAGGCAAAAAGGGGAAACAGGGCCAGACAAAAAAAGATCAGGGAGGCCAGAGTGAAGATCAGCAAAAGCCTTTGGAATATAGCGTGGTTTTTCGTGGAATGTCCTTTTTTCATGAATCAAATCTCCCTTCTGTGTTACCTGTCTGTTCCCGCGTATCGCTGACATTTTTATGGGCGTATGGCGCATTTATTACTGATAACATTGTATCATTTCAAGATTTACAGAATCAAGTTAAATGCATGAAAAAGCGTTTTTTCATGATGCAAATCTTTTTTTCCGTATCCATGTCAAAAGGTCTGAGTGATATTTCCCGTCAAATCCTAAATTATCCTAATGCACATAGGGTGACAGTCCGGTAAAATGAAGTCATGGAATTCCATAATTACAATAATTACAAAATACATTTCAAGGAGGTAGACATTATGAAATGGCAAAAACTAACTGTTCTGTTGCTGGCCTGCAGTATGCTTGTGGCTGCCATGGGCGGATGTGGCAACAGTGACAGCGAAACAAGTCAGGAAAACGAGGGAACAACACAAGAGACGCCAGAGACACAAGAGGCTCCGGAAAGCGGAACAGCGGATTTTGATCCCAGATCAATCACAGAGGGAACCAAACTGACAATCGCGGTAAAGGATAGTATACAGGTGTCAGATTATAATACAAATGAAATGACACTTGCCGTTGAGGAGGCATTGGGGGTTGACCTGGAATTTGTTACCTATGCGTCCGCCGATTATGAAACGAAGATGAACGTTATGGTTATGAGTGGCGATAAGCTTCCGGATATTATTTTTAATCCTGGCGAACAATATTTAAGCTGGGCGAGCGAGGGCGCTATCATAAGTTTAAATGAATATTATGATAATCCGGATATGTCGGCAAATTTCTGGGAGGTCAGTGAGAAGACGGGGACAGATGTATATGGTATGATGAAAAGCGCAGACGGGGAGGTATATTATGTTCCTTCCTATACAGAAAATTATGCAAATTCCGTATACTCCAAGCTCTGGGTGTATGAACCGTGGCTGGAGGCGATTGGCAAGGAAGTTCCTCAGACAACGGAGGAATTTTACGAGGCATGTAAGCTGATTGCAGGCAATGATTTGAACGGTAACGGTAAAAATGATGAAATTGCCTTGACGGGATATGGATTCAGCACCGGTGGAAACAGAGGCTGGTTCAATTGTCTGATGTCGGCCTATGTTTATGCCCACGACTCCAATTACCTGGTGGTGGATGACGGAGAGCTTAGTTTTGCCTATACCACTGACCAGTGGAAAGAAGGGCTGAAGTACATTAAGCAGTTTTTTGATGACGGACTGATTCCGATAGAGACCTTGACGCAGGATAATGAACAATATGAGGCAGTGTGGAAGGGCAATGAAATGGTATTGTTTTCCTTTGCTTTCTATCATATGGGAGGTACGGATGCGGAAAGGCAGGCGAATTACATTCATATTCCGGCATTGCTGGGCCCCGAGGGAGAACAGAATGCCATGTATGTTCCGGCAACCCCCAGCGCAGGTGCTGTTATTACCGCCGATTGTGAGAACCCGGAAGCTGCTTTCCTGGTATGTGATTATTTGTGCAGTGAGGAAATGAGCATTACCAACCGGTTTGGAAAGCGCGGAGAAAACTGGGATTACTGGGATGAGGCAGAGGTGGAGGATAAATCTGCGTATACGGTAGGCTTTCCTGGTTATGATATTTATTTTATCGCTTATGACGACGTGGGATTTTTCAGCAGCATGGCCCAGCAGAACGTAAGTTACATCCAGCAGGGGCCGTGGATGTTAGGTGCATATGCTTTAAACGCGATGGCTACGATACAGTCTGCAAGCACAGAAGAGGAGGAACTGGCGCTGGAATTTTCAAACAGGAAAAATACTGCGATTATGGACTGCCTGAAGTACGCTCCCGAGGAAGTGGTAGGTGCTCTTCCCATGACAGACCAGGAGACGGAAGAAACCGCAGATATTAAGGCTTCCCTAAATACATATTTTAACGAGATTACCTGCCAGTTTTTAATTGGCGAGAAGGATATCGACAGTGAATGGGATAATTATCTGGCAGAACTGGAGAAAATCGGATGCCAGAAACTGCTGGAAACCTATCAGATTGCGTATGACAGAACAAAATAGAGCTGATGTAAAATCTGTTTGAGAGGATTACCGCGCAGGTGTGCAGAAATGCGGGCCTGCCGGTAATCAGTCTTAAATATGGAAAGGGCAATATGAGGAAAAAGAATTTAAAAAAAGTCAAAATGGAAATCTGGCGGGACAGGGAGTTATATCTGTTTCTGCTGCTTCCTGTTATTTATATCATTATTTTTGCATATGTTCCCATGGGAGGTCTGGTAATCGCCTTTAAGGATTACAGCGTAAGAAAGGGAATTTTTGGAAGCGACTGGGTAGGATTACAAAATTTTGCGCGATTTTTCGAATCCTATCAGAGCGGGAGAATTATAAAAAATACGATTATTTTGTCACTTTATGAGATTGTGGCAGGATTTCCCATTCCTATTTGTTTTGCATTGATGATTAACAGCCTAAAGGGGAAGCGATTTAAAAAATTTTCACAGTCCATTGTAAATCTTCCCCATTTTATTTCCACTACGGTTATGGTGGGTATTTTGTTTCAGCTGTTGAATTCCCGTACTGGCCTGTATGGGATGATAGGGGAAGCATTGACAGGAAATTATCCTTCGGATCTCTTCGCTTCTGCCGAAGGATTCCGGCACCTGTATGTCTGGTCAGGAATCTGGCAGGGGTTTGGCTGGGGTAGCGTGATTTATACCGCAGCACTGTCCGGCGTGGACCCGGAATATCATGAGGCGGCCCAGATTGATGGGGCAACGCGTTTTCAAAGGATTCTACATATTGATCTTCCGTGTCTTATTCCCACAATCGTCATAAATCTGATTCTGAGAATGGGATCCGTTATGAGTATTGGATTCGAGAAGGTGTATCTGATGCAGAACGGGTTAAATTTGTCCACCAGCAATATTATTTCTACCTATGTTTACGAAGTAGGACTGTCAGCCACAGGAACATCTGATTTTTCTTTTGCCACTGCGGTTGGAATGTTTAATTCCTGTGTGAACCTTTTGCTGATTATAATTGCCAATGGCATTGCCCGCAAGGTGGGCGATACCAGTTTATGGTAGAAGGAGGAGAGAGGATGAAGCATTTAATGTCCGTAAGCACAGGGAAAAACAAAAAAAATAAGACTTCGGGCGGGGACAGGTTTTTTTACTTTTTCACTTACCTGCTGACAGGTTTCCTTACGGTTATTGTCCTGTATCCCATCGTATATGTAGTATCCACCTCCTTTAGTTCTCCGGAAGCCGTAACCAGGGGAGAGGTATGGCTATGGCCAGTGGATTTTTCGTTGGAGGGTTATACGGCAGTGCTGAAATATAGGGACGTCTGGATAGGATATCGTAACACCATATTTTATACGATTGTGGGAACCTTGATGAATATTGCCTTGACACTGGCCTGTGCATATCCGTTGTCGCGCAAGCGGCTGCACGGCAAGGGTCCCATCATGTTCTTGTTTACTTTTACAATGCTCTTTGGTGGAGGAATGATTCCTAATTATATTCTGATTAAGAATCTAAAAATAATGAACACGGTATGGGCCATGCTTCTGCCGGGCTGCATGAGCGTATACAATATGATTGTGGCCAGAACCTTTATCCAACGCAATATTCCGGATGAGCTTCTGGAAGCTGCGAAAATGGATGGCTGTAGCGATACCCGGTTTTTCTTCCGGATTGTACTGCCTTTGTCCAAGGCTATGATTGCTGTTCTGGCATTGTGGTACGCAGTGGGTCATTGGAATGCTTACTTTAATGCTTTTTTATATTTGTCCGATAAAGAATTGTTTCCATTGCAGCTTTTCTTGAAAAATGTACTTGTACAAAATGATTTCGCTACCATGATAGATCCGGATCTGGCGGAGCAGATGACAGAACTGCGTAATCTGATTAAGTATGCGCTGATCGTAGTTTCTACGGCACCGCTTTTCGCGTTTTATCCGCTTGTGCAGAAGCATTTTGTGAAAGGTGTGATGATTGGTTCGGTGAAAGGTTAGGAGGAACTTGACATGGATTGGAGTGCGAAGCTACCCCCGGAACAAGAGATCAACCGGGCATGGGAGTATACGACAAAAGTACTGTTGGACCCCAGAACAGATCAGCTTTATGATTTTCCTGTGGAGGATGAGAGGGAATGCCCCCTGCCGGAGGAAGCGGTACGTTCATGGCCAAATCCGTGCGGGTATGGAACCGGAACGGAGGATGCCATGATTCATGCTGGTACGATGCTGGATGCCTGTCTTTGCCGTTATGAAATGGAGGGCAGCAAGGAAATCCAGGGCGTGGCCCACCGGCTGATAGCAGGAATGCTGCGCTGTGCATTCTCCGCCAGCTCGGAAGGCTTTTTGCCTCGCAGTGTTATGCCGGCAGATGGAAAAAGCCATTATATTGATTCCTCCAGAGATCAATATACATTATTTGTATTCGGCGCTTTTCGGTACCTTCACTCGTCAATCTGTACTGCGGAGGAAAGGAGGAAACTAACGGAAGCTTTGACAGGAATCGCCAGAAGGGCCGAACGCAATGTTGTTCCGGAAAATGATTTTGATATGCTGCGGGAGGACGGAGGTTCTACCCTGGTTAATATCATGTGGGGGGACACTTTGGGAAATCATGAGTATTGCAGGCTTCCAATGATTTACCTGGCTGCATGGGAGGCCAGTGGAGAAGAACACTGGCTTATGATGTACCGGAAGGTCAGGGAAGAGGCATATCGAAAATCTCTTCCAATGCAGGATTACTGGCACCTCTATACATTACAGCAAATGCAGGCTGCGTTATATGTCTGCAGGGAGGCAGACCCGGATACAGGCTGGCGTGAAAAGTATGAGTATCTGATGAATATGGTGTCGGAGTATATTTTGAAAGAAGTAAAAAATCTGGAGCCGTTGCTTTCGAACCTGCGCAAGATGGGAGATGAACACTATGATTTCCGCCGGCTTCCTATGGAAAAGCGAAAGGTTTCCGTATGGGAAGGACTTCCTGATTTTTGCCCTATATATGAAGGTCAGGCAACCAAGTTCCTGCTGCAGGATGTGGCAAATATTGTTATTGTAACAGCTATGACACCGGGGTGTCCACCTTCGGAAGAAGCCCTTGAACTATATGGGAGGGCATTTTCGATGATTCATCTTGATGAATACAGAGGCCCCTTACCCATTCATTTTCTTCAGGGATATTACAGGGCAAGGTGGATTTTTTCTGTGTAAGTCATTCGGATTGTATACCTGTTAAAAGTTAAGATTTTGATAAAAATACCTAACAAATTTATAGAACTTCCAAAGGAATCAGGATAAGATTATATCATACGGTGGAAAAGTACTATCCACTGTACCTGCGCTTAAGATAATACACAAGGCAGGATTGTATTATTACAAGAATGGGAGGTAAATGATGCGATGGAACGATTGATTCAAGATGGCCGGATTAAGGCCAGACATTCCACGGAGGTAGGCCAGTCCCGTATCGGTATCGGGTTTGAAAAGCTTGACCGCGGCGTGTTTGATCCCGACAAGGCTTACGACAGGGTGGCGGAGCTTGGCGTAAAATGGGTCCGTATCCAGTCGGGCTGGGCCAGAACGGAGAAGGTAAAGGGAGAATATGATTTTGCCTGGCTGGACGCGGTGGTGGACAATTTGCTGCAAAGAGGACTAAAGCCCTGGTTGTGCCTGTGCTATGGGAACAGTCTGTATGATGAAGAAGCGAAAAAAATATTCGGCGCAGTGGGCATACCGCCCATTTATAATGAAGAGGATCAAAGAGGATGGGAAAATTATGTAACTGCGGTTGCCAGGCATTTTGCGGGGCGGATTACCTGGTATGAGGTCTGGAATGAGCCGGATTTGGGATATAGCTGGAATCACCAGGTGAATGCCGCGCAGTACGGACAATTCGCCAGCGCAACGGCCAAAGCCCTCCGCAAGGCTGACCCGGAGGCCCGGGTCATTGGCGGAGCCTTTGCCATGCGGAATCTACACTATGCGGATGAAGCCCTGCTGGCAGGAATGGGGGAGGCTGTGGACGCCTTAAGCTACCATGAGTATACGCCGGACGAGACAAGGATTCCGGAGACGGTCCGGACCCTCGGGGCCCTTGGGCGTTGTTACAATCCCGGGATGAAGGTGGTTCAGGGAGAAAGCGGTTCCCAATCCCGCGGCGACGGCGCGGGAGCTCTTGCCGGGGGAAGCTGGAACGAATTAAAGCAGGCCAAGCAGTTACTGCGCCACACGGTGATGGACTTAAGCACGGAGGTATTGTTTACGTCGTATTTCTCCTGCATGGACATGATTGAGGCGCTGAATGGCAAGGTGGATGATAAAGCTTCTTATCTGGATTATGGATATTTCGGCGTTCTGAGCGCGGATTTCGATGAAGATGGCCGTAGTGTTGGCACATATACGCCGAAACCCTCCTATTATGCGCTGCGGAATCTGGCGTCTATGTTTGCGGAAGAGGTGTATGCGGCGGAACTTCCTGTAAAAAAGGAGTGCCTTGAGTCCCGGCGGATTTTTGGTATGGATTGTACGGACCCTACGATTGTCACCAGAGGATTCCGGAAACCCAACGGTTCTGCCGCCTATGCCTATTGGAACGCAACGAATTTAATGACGACCACCTGTGAATCCACCCTGTCCTTTCAGAGCGCTGGGCTTCCCGGTAAGGTCCGGTTGGTGGACCCCATGACCGGCATGATCTATCGCCTGCCGGAATCCATGTGTGAGTCCCACGGGGAATACCGCTGGCAGTTCAAAAACCTGCCGCTTCTGGATTACCCGCTGTTTCTCACCTTTGGGGATTTTTGCGGCTGAATGTCATTCCGGATAGGTCCGGTACATTTCCTTCCGGTATTGAAGCGGCGTTTTCCCTGTTTCCTTCTTAAAGACCGAGCCGAAATGGGACTGGGAGGAAAATCCGGCTCTTAGGGCGATATCAGAGAGCGGAAGTGGTGTGGTAAGAAGCATTTTCCTGGCGTAGGCAAGCTTTTTATCCAACAGGTATTGGTAGGGAGACTGCCCGGTAGCAGCGCAAAACATCCGGTGGAAATAGATGGGGCTGATGTTTAGGGCGGCAGCGATATCAGATAACCGGGGATTCTCGGAATAATGCTCGTCCATGTAGGAAATGGCCTCGGAAATCAGAGAATTCCAGGAATAGTTGCTGCCGCTTACTCCGTTTCTGTCTTTACAGAGGGAATAAATCAGATGCAGGACCTTTCCGGCAAGATAAATCTCGCTGCCTTCGGAGGGAAAGGAGAAGGCTGTTATGATATCAGAAAAAAGCTGGCAGTATTTTTCCCGCTCCGGCACTTGAAAATGGTCGGGCAGAATCGAAAGATACTCATATAGGCTCCCTTTTTCCACTAGCAGGTGTACAAAATAGCAACGGAAGGGAAGCATGGTATAACGTAGTTGTCCCGGTTTTCCGCAGATCACGTGATCAGAAAAAATGGGGTATTCCATGTCATTGATATGGGATACCCCGCCGTTTTCCATGGGTATCTCCAGTTCAAAAAGAGATACGCGGCGTTTCCTGGTTTCTGTTTTGTTTTTGTGGGCCGTACTTGCGTCATAAATTCCGGCATTAACGATTTTGGGTAAAATAAGCTCACTCATTCTTTGGCTCCCTTCCTTCCGGGTCTGAAAATGCCAGGAAGCCCCGCCGGAAAACAACGGGGAGGTTAATATTCTGATAGAAAAGGATACAATTTTTATATAAAACTCTTGTATATAAAGGTAAACTATTCTTGTGGCACTTCTATTTTAATATAGGAGCCGCAAAAAATCAAGGAGGGATATGCTATGAAGGTAATATGGTTGGGCCAGGCAGGGCTGCTGTTTGATGTGGAGGGATACCGGATCATGATAGATCCTTATTTTTCCAATAGCGTGGAAAAGCTTGGCGGAGAGAGAAGGCGCGTCCCGGTAGAACCTGCGTTTCGGGAACTGAAGCCGGAGGCGGTGATCTGTACCCACAGCCATGTGGATCACATGGACCAGGAGACGTTACAGCCTCTTCTGATGAACACCAGCGGGCTGCAGGTGCTGGCGCCGTCAGACGCCTGGAAAACACTTCGTACCTATGGACCGGGACATAATTATATTATGTTTAACCGATGGACGGAGGTGACGCTGGGGGAGGGGCTTCTTGTAAAAGCAGTAAAGGCGGAGCATTCGGACCCCTCAGCCATCGGAGTTATTTTAGAGGCGGAGGGGAAAACCTTTTATATCACAGGAGATACCCTGTACAATGAAGCGATATTTGGGGATCTGCCGGAGCAGATTGATGTAGTGTTTCTACCCATTAACGGGGCCGGAAATAACATGAACATGGCAGACGCCGCTCGCTTCGCGGCAAGGTGTAAGGCGAAGAAGGTGGTTCCCGTTCACTTTGGGATGCTGGATGATCTGGACCCGGAGGGGTTTCAGTGCGAAGGCAGAATCATACCCCGGATTTTCCGGGAAATACCGCTGTAACATTTTCGGGAGGAGGATTTCATATATGAAAGTAACAGACGTAAAAACCTTTGTGGTGGACTGCTATCGCACAAACTGGGTGTTTGTGAAGGTCTATACGGACGAAGGGATTGACGGCGTGGGCGAAGCTACTCTGGAGTACAAGGAACAGGCTCTGGTGGGGGCGATTGAAAGTATCCGGGAATATCTGGTGGGCAAAAAGCCTCTGGATATCGAGAGCCACTGGCACAGCATTTACCGGGACGCCTATTGGAGAGGCGGTGCGGTATTGATGTCCGCGCTGTCCGGGGTGGAGATCGCTCTGTGGGATATCCTGGGCAAGACCCTTGGCGTTCCGGTGTACCAGCTGTTGGGCGGTAAAGTCCATGATAAGGTGCGGATTTATGTAAATGGATGGTTCGCGGGAGCCAGGACGCCCTCGGAATTCGCCAAGAAGGCCCGTATTGCCGCAAAGCGGGGCGTGACCGCCCTCAAATGGGACCCCTTTGGGAAGGCTTATCTTGAGATTTCTAACAAAGAGTTAAGCGATGCCATGGAATGTGTGGCGGCTGTCCGGGAGGCCGTGGGGGAGGAGATGGACCTGCTGATTGAAGCCCACGGCAGATTCAATATCGCGACCGGCATTAAAATTGCCCGGGAGCTGGAGCGGTTTCATCCCATGTGGCTGGAGGAACCCACGCCACCGGACAGCCTAGACGCGCTGCTGGAGGTGAAAAAGAAGTCCCCGGTTCCGATTTCCGCCGGAGAGAGGCTTTATACCCGCTACGGCTACCGGGAACTGTTTGAGAAGCGGTGCGCTGATTTCATCCAGCCCGATGTCAGCCACGCGGGAGGTATCGGTGAGCTTCGCAAGATCGGTGCCATGTCGGAGGCTTACTATCTGGGCTTTGCGCCCCACAATCCCAGCGGTCCCGTGGCCAACGCCGCAACCCTCCAGATGGCGGCGTGCAGTCCGAATTTTACCATTCTGGAGATCATGTATTCGGACGTTGCCTACCGCAATACCATCAGCAATGAGGCGCTGGAATATAAAGACGGTTATATTACGATTCCGGATAAGCCCGGTCTTGGCATTGAGATAAATGAGGCGGCCTGCTTAGAACACCCCTACCGCCCCCATACCCTTCGCCATTATACCGGGGAACTGACCCAGATCCGTCCGCCGGAAACGGCCTTTTATTTTTAAAACACTTGCCGGAAGCGGCCAGTTATTTCGAAATCCATTGACGGAAAAGAGGAAGCAGGAATGAACAAAAAAACGGTATTTGTAACAGGCGCAACAAACGGAACCGGCTATGCCATTGCCGCCCGCTTCGCGAGAGAAAATTATCATGTGATCATTGGGAGCCGCGACAGGGAAAATGCCCAGAGGGCGGCCGACCGGATCGCGGCTGACTACCATGTGAAGGCGAGGGGCTATGCCATGGCTGTATTGGACGAGGAGAACGTGAAGGAAATCTTCGCGGATATAAAGGCCAGGGGATTTTCCCTGAGCTGCCTTGTGTTAAACGCCGCGAATCTGGGAATTGGCCAGGAGGGACTTACCGTTGGTGTGAAGGAGTTTATAGAGGTCATAAACACAAACATCACCTGGAATTTCATGCTTGCAAGACAGGCGGCTCTTCAGATGAAGGAGGCAGGAGGCGGCGCCATCGTTTTTATCAACTCCAATACGGCATACCGGGCCATTCCCAACCGCATCGCCTACAGCGCTTCCAAGAGCGGAGCTCTGGGCATGATGCGCGCCATGGCCCTTGACTGGGGGAAATATAATATCCGGGTAAATGCCGTGCTTCCCGGTATGATCAAGACCGTCCGCTGGGAGAATAATTACAACAATTGCAGGAGCGCTCCCTCCAACTATACACCCCTTGGGGATATCGCCGAATTTGAGGATATCGCGAACGCGGCCTGGTATCTGGGAAGCGGTGAGTCCCGCAATACCACAGGCGCGGAGCTTACCGTTGACGGGGGAAATATGATTCAGCTTTACCCTGTGGTTCCGGAGTCATAAGAGCCGAAGGGTCCCCTGGCATTTACGAGGACTTCCGGGGCGTCTCCTCCTGGTTTCGATAGGTCAGAGGCGGTTCCCCGTAGCGGCGTTTGTAGGCCCGGTAGAAGGAATTGGTGCTGATGTAGCCCGTCTCCTCCGCAATTTCCTTGACGGTGGCGTTGGTATCCTTAAGAAGCTGCCGGGCCTTCTCCATCCGGGCAGTCTCCACGTAGGCGGAGAAGGTCATGTGGGTGCAGGTGCTTATGCGTTTCTGCAGGGTGGGGGCGGAGATGTGAAATTCCTCCGCCACCAGGGTTACGCTAAGCTGCTGGTTTGTAAGGTTGGCCTGTATAAAATCAAGAATATCCTGGTTCAGTTTTTCCGTCTCTTCCGCATGCTGTTGCTTCAGACATCCGGCAATCTGCGTAAAGCATTCCGGCAATTTTTCTTCATAGAGTTTACGTATCTTATCCGGCCGATAGGTCGGAATCGGTATATTCAATAAGCTGTTATTTTCCAATTTAAGGTGAATCAGAAAACAATTTAACAGGCGGTGAGTGAACTGCGCAGCGAACTGGTCGCCTGTGGCAAGCATTCTGGCAGTGCCGCTCTTTAGCACATGAATCGCAGTTTTATCGTCGCCGCATTGCAGGGCGGAGTAAATGGCCTGCAGCTGCTGTATGGAGAGACTCTGAACCTGGGAAGCAGTGGAGAAGCCTTCATATTCCAGCTCTTGCAGGGCGTCCACCAGAAACACAGGGTCTTCATAGGCTCTGCTGAACAAAATGCTGACGGAAAAATGGTGCTGTTTTCCCACAAGCCGGCACAGGTCCTTCAGCGTTTCGTCCACCCTTCCCTCCTGGGGCAGAGGGACCAATACAAGCAGGGTATCCTGGTCCTGGGGAAGCAGGAGAAGGTCCGGAAGGCCGGATTGAAGCTGATGGAGCAAAATGGACTGGAAAATCCCGGAACCGGCGTCCCCCAAATCAGTGTCCTCATTCACCTCGGTCTCAAAGTTCCCGGATTTAGTCTCAAAGTCTCCGGTCTCAGTAGCAAAATCTCCGGTCTCAGTCTCAAAGTCTCCGGTCTCAAGCTCCTTTGCATACTGAATCTGGGCAAGACGCCATTTCCCGGGAAAATCGGGAAAGGCCCCGTAGAAGGAAGCCTGTGCCTCTTCGCTGTACACGCCCCGGTACAGGGCTTTCTCGAAAATGTGGGTGCGCATGCGTTCCTTTTGCTCCTCCAGCAGGTGCTCGTAGTCCGACAACTGGGTTCCCAGCCGTGTAATGTCGCTGATAAGGGCGTTGGTGAAAAATTTTCCGGCATTCTCCGCCGGAAGATGTCCGGTGCTGTGCAGGGCCTTGTGGATATTCCGGAAGGGTCGCCACATCAGAAGGGTGAAAACCAGAATCCACAGGAAGGTTGCCAGCAGGACCGCAGTGATGAAGATACGGACAAGCTGCGTCATATGGGTCATGTTCTGCTGGAGATAGCTGTCGGAGGGCATAAGGAGGACCCGGATGTTCAACTGGTTGCTGCTGGTGGCCGTCAGCGTTTCGGCCTCCACCGGCAGGGGACTGCCGTTTTCCGCCAGGAGCTGGTCGCCGCAATAGATGGCCAGATAGCAGGACTCCAGAGCCTCCGGACTTGCGAAAAGGGCAAACAGGTCATCCAGGGAATAGTGGGCAAAAAAGTACATATTGCTTTTGTACCAGCGCCAGCCCATGGTGATGGCTTCATAGTCCTGGATGCGGTCATAGGTGGAAAACAAGGTAGCCGGCAGCACACAGTAGGAGCCGGAGAAGGAGCTTAGGTAGTCCTCATCCTCGCAGGAAAAATAATGTGCAAAGGAGAGAGGGTCTAATTCATAGTAAATCCTGCTCTTTGTAAACAGCAGAGTATCATCCGCCGTAAGGCCAAACTCGGTGATATCGCCAAAGGGCAGAAGATAGTTGCTCACGGTATTCCGCAGCAGGTTTAATGCCAGATCGTCAAAATCGGCACGTTCATAATAGAGGCCTCTGTACTGACTGGAGAGCATGGACAGGGTGTTGGAAAGATTGAAGGAGGCCTCAATGGAGGTGTCCAGGGTATCCATGCCGTTTTCCAGCTGGTATTGCAGGTGATCCATTACGGTTTTACGGTTCATGCTCTTCACATAAAAGTAGCAGGGAAGATAGATGAGGTTGGACAGGACGGCAAAGATCAGGAAGCAGCTTACGATCTGCAATAAGATATTATGGGTAAAAATGTTGTGTATTTTAGTTTTCATGGATGAGTTCAGCCTTTCCTTTGATAAAAAAGTTCATGGATGATTAACAGAATGTTCATCATAATAAGAAGTATAGCAAGAAAGGCAGAGGCTATCAAGGAAAATGGCCATTGCATTTTGAAAAGGATTGGAAAAAAAGAAAAACACCTGTGGCTTTTGCAAGAATCAAAGGCTTTCTGAATGGAAACTTGCAGGATGGACGGGTGTTCGCTATACTTGAACCATCACGAAAAGACATGTCAGGTGATATCATGAACAACAAAAACAAACAATTAAGAACAACCAAGGAGGAGAAAGAACGATTATGAAGAAAAAATTGTTAGCTTTAACCCTTGCGGCAGCGTGTGTGGTAAGTGTCCTTGCAGGATGCGGAAGCAGTAATGAAGATGATGACAGCCAGGGGGGACAGCAGCAGACACAGGATGGCCAGGACGACCAGGACAGTAACCAGGGCAGCGCGGAAACAGGGGAACCAACAAAGCTGAAGATCTGGGTACAGGAGAATCTCCGGATTCAGGACTGGGAGACAAATCTTCAAACACTTCTATTGGAAGAGGAAGGAAATTTTGATCTGGAATTTGAAGTGATGCCTTCTGCTGATTATGGAACGAAAGTCAGCACAGCCTTGACGGTAGGAGATATCAGTGACCTTCCGGATGTGATCATCGGATATTTTTCTCCCGCAAATGTATGGGAATATGCCCAGGCAGAAACCATCATTCCTCTGACGGATTATTACAATGATCCGGAGCTTGCTGTCAATATTAACGAAGCGTATGAGCGGACCGGAGTAAGGTATACGGATCAGATTACCTGCCCGGATGGAAACTTATATGCGTTGGCCAGCTTTAACCAGTCCTATGGAAATGAATATCCACACAAAATGTGGATTTATAAGCCCTGGCTGGATGCCCTCGAAATGGATGTTCCTACCACCACAGAGGAATTTTATGAGGTGCTGAAGGCTGTGAGCGAGACAGACCTAAACGGGAACGGCAAGGCAGATGAGATTGGCCTGCTGGGCGGCATCGGAAGCTTTAACGTTTACTTTAACTACCTGATGAACGCCTTCGTATATGCAGGAGATCCTCAATACAAGGTGGTAGAGGACGGCACGGTTTCCACTGCCTTCAGTACAGAGGAGTGGAAGGAAGGCTTAGACTATATCCATAGATTGTTTGATGAGGGTCTGATTCTCTCGGAAAGCCTGACCATGGATGACGCTCAGTTCAAGACCCTTTTGAACAGCGAGGAGCCTACCGTATTTGCCTTCTGCTGGATGGCGGCCAGCCATGCAGAGACACGTATGGATGATTATATCTGCATTGATTCCCTGACCGGACCGGATGGCGTCAACTATTCCACCTTCCGTCCATCCTCAGCTGAGGCCACCTTCCTGATCACCGCCAACTGCCAGAATCCTGAAGCGGCATTCCGCTTGGGAGATATGCTCAGCAGCGAGCATCTCGGCATTCTGACACGCTGGGGAGAAGAAGGCGTAAACTGGGATTATATTGAAAATGTAGAAAATGCCTCTGATTATGTGTGCGGCATGGAGGGCTATGATATCTCCATCGTGGCATACGATGATGCTACCTTCTGGGGAGGCTCTGAAGCACAGAATGCCTGCTGGTTGCAGCTTGGACCCTACGTCCGTCAGTATTCCATCGCCAACGGCCTTGCCTATACGGAGGAGACTCTTACCACATACCGGAAGAATCTGAATGCAGGCCTGGCACTGTATCAGACTTCAGGGCATAACCCCGATGAGACGGCCACCGTATTGATTTTTACAACGGAAGAGAGAGATGCCATCGGCGATATTGAGACCAGTCTTTTCAATTACGTAGATGAGTTCAAGGCCAATGTGTTGAGCGGGAACATTGATCTGGATGCTCAATGGGATTCTTACTTAAGTGAGCTGGACAATATTGGCGAAGCCACCTGGGTGGAGACGGTTCAGACAGTATATGACCGTATGTATAAGTAATATCCTGTATGAGAGGGGCTGCCGTGTCGGATGCGGCAGCCTTCTTTTCAGAGAATGGAACGGAGGTATAAAAATTGCGAAAGAGAATGAAGCTGGCTTTAAAACGTGACTGGCAGTATTGGCTGTTTTTGGTCATTCCTCTTGCGTATTTGCTGATATTTGCCTATTATCCTCTCCTTGGGCTGCAGATCGCGTTTCGTAATTTCACGGCAAAGGGCGGGATATGGAACAGTACCTGGGTAGGCCTTAAGCATTTTATTAATTTTTTTGAATCCTATCAGTTTACCAGGGTTATCGGAAATACCCTGATTCTGTCACTGTACAGCCTGGTGGTCAATACCGTGATACCCATAGGCTTTGCGCTGTTGTTCAATTGTGTGGAGCGTCCCCGCTTCAAGAAGGTGGTGCAGACCATCGTGACGCTGCCGCACTTCATCTCTGTGGTGGTATTGGTAGGCATCATCATGCAGATTTTTAACAGCCGCACAGGGCTGTACGGCATCATCCTGGAGGCAATTACGGGAAGTTACCCCTCGGATATTTTCGCAAAGGCAGGTAACTTCCGTCATATCTATGTGTGGAGCGGTGCCTGGCAGCATTTTGGATGGAGCGCCATTATTTACATTGCAGCCCTGTCCGGGGTGGACCTGAATCTCCATGAGGCGGCGAGAATTGACGGTGCTTCCAGGCTGCAGCGGGTGCGATATGTGGATTTTCCACACATTAAGTCAACGATCATCCTGCTGCTGATCATGGATATGGGCCGTATTATGTCTGTGGGATTTGAAAAAGTATTTTTGCTGCAGAATGACCTGAACCGTTCTGCGTCGGAGCTGATCTCCACTTATGTGTATCAGGTAGGACTGGCCCAGAGCAATTATTCCTATGCCACGGCCATCGGATTATTTAACTCGGTGATCAATCTGATTCTGATCCTGGCTGCAAACAAGCTGTCCCAGCGTGTGTCGGATACGAGTCTTTGGTAGGAGGGAAGTCATGAAACGACAAAGTATGAACAGATCTCGGGAAAAAGCAATCAGAGGAGCAAGTGACAGACGGTTTCACCATTTCTGCGTGGGAATTTTGATATTCCTTACGATCGTGGTGCTGCTTCCTCTCATGAATATTGTATCAGCCTCCTTTTCCAACCCCACTGCCGTAAGTCAGGGGAGGGTATGGCTGCTGCCTGTGGATTTTTCTCTGGACAGCTACAAAAATGTATTGAAATACGAAGCGGTGTGGCTGGGTTACCGGAATACCATCTTCTATACGGTGGTTGGTACGATTATGAATGTGACGGTCACTCTGTTGTGTGCTTTTCCCCTGTCCCAGTATCAGTTTGCAGGGAGAAAGACGGTAAATAAGATTCTGATGTTTACCATGATTTTCAGCGGTGGGATGATCCCGAGCTATCTGGTGGTCAAGGAGCTCCATATGTTGAATACCGTATGGGCTGTTCTGGTTCCAGGCCTGATGAGCGCCTATAATGTGATCATTACCAGGAATTACATAGAAACAAATATCCCCGGTGAACTGCAGGATGCCGCAAGGGTGGATGGCTGCTCTCCGGTAAAGTTTTTCCGGAATTTCATCCTTCCCCTGTCTCGGCCCATTATTGCGGTGATTGCCATGTATTATGCAGTGGGACATTGGAATTCCTATTTTAACGCATTCCTGTACCTGAACGATCGGGAATTGTATCCTCTGCAGTTGTTTTTGAGGGATATCCTGGTAAACAGCAGGTTTGATTCCAGTATCGTGGAGGATCCTGAGATGGCACAGATCATTCAGAATCAGGCAGATGCCCTGAAGTATTCCATCATTGTCATTGCCACCCTGCCCTTGATGTGCGTGTATCCCCTGGTGCAGAAGCATTTTGTGAAGGGCATTATGGTGGGAAGTGTGAAGGGGTGAGTTTATGAAAAATGCAGTTATCATAACAGGCGCGTCAAGTGGGACAGGCTATGCGATTGCGGAGAAATTTGCGTCCGAAGGATATACGGTCTTACTCACAAGCAGAAGCCGGGACGGCGCTGATCTTGCGGCGGAGGAAATCCGCAAAAACTATGATGTGTGCGCAAAGGGTTATCGTCTTTCCGGAAAAGCGGGCAGTGATGTGTATGAAATGTTTTCCGATATCAAAGGGATGGATCTGCGGTTGAAAGCGGTTGTCTTAAATGCTGCCGATCTCGGGATGGATATGCCCTGTCTTACCACAGAGATGGACCGCTTCCGGGAGGTGCTGGAAACAAATTTATGCTGGAATTTTCTGATTGCTCAGCAGTCTGCTCTGCAAATGAAAGAGGGCGGAGGAGCAATTGTGTTCATCGGCTCCAATACCTGTCGGCGGGCCATTTCCAACAGGAGTGCCTATATTGCTTCCAAGGGTGGAATTCTTTCTCTCTCTAAGGCCCTTGCGGTAGAGCTTGGATCGTACCATATAAGAGTCAATACCGTCATAGCAGGCTCCATCAAGACACGGCGGTGGGAGCTTTTGAACGATGAGGGAAAAGAGGCAAAGAAGCGAAGAGTGCCGATTGGTGACATTGCGGACTTTGCGGATATCGCTAATGCGGTGTGGTTTTTAAGCTCCGAATCCTCCCGAAATATTACCGGCGCGGAAATCGTCGTAGATGGCGGAGCGGAGGCCCATCTGTTTCCCGGAAGCTGACGAGGGCTGTTAAACTTATATCACGAAGCATAGTACAAGGAGAATAAAATGCAGATTGAGAGAGTGGAAACAATCAGAGTAAATGTGCCATTTGAGGCTCCGATTCTATGGTCCCAAGGATACCGGAATTCCACCACAAGGACAATTGTAAGGATTTATACGGATGGAGGAATTACAGGAATCGGGGAGACAAGAGGCGACAATGGAATTGAGGAGCTCATCCGTGAGATGGGTGGAAAGTTAAAGGGTGAGAATCCCTTCAACATCGAGACCATTTTGGAAAAATTCCATATGAAATCCTACTTTAACGGTTACTTTGGACTGAGCGCCGTGGCAGGAATCGAGATTGCGCTGTGGGATATCATAGCAAAAAAGGCGGACAGGCCCTTGTGTGAAATGATTGGGGGAATGTACCGGAAGGAGGTTCCTTTTTCGGGTTATGTATTCTTTCGCATGAAGGATGAGAAAACAGGAAAAGGAGGAGAGAAGACGGCGGAGGAGATTATCGGTTTCTGTGAGCAGGCCATTGCCGAGCACGGCTTTGACTGCCTCAAGCTGAAGGGAGGTGCCCATGACCCCGAACATGAAATCAGCGTCCTGCGGGCCATGCGGGAGCATTTTGGACCGAAGTTTAGGCTACGTATTGACCCCAACGGCTGCTGGAGTCCTCAGACGGCCATTAAGTACGCACGTGAACTGGATGAAATTGGGCTGGAATATCTGGAGGACCCCTGCTGGGGAATCGAAGGCATGTCCCGAATCCGAAAGGATATTCATATTCCCATTGCCACCAATATGTGTGTTGTCGATTTTGATACCCTTCCTGTGGGAATCCGGGAAAATGCCTGTGATATCATTTTGGCAGATCCTCATAAATGGGGCGGTGTCTGGGCGACGAAGAAGCTTGCGGCGGTGTGCGAGACCTTCCACCTTGGCATGAGCATGCATGCAGGGGCGGAGCTTGGGATTTCCACAGCCGTCAATATTCAGATTGCGGCATCCACACCTCAGATTCACTATTCCATAGACGGTCATTACCACCATGAGTTGGATGATGTGATAAAGGGCGGCAAGCACAAGTACGTCAACGGCATGATGCGGGTGCCGGATGCGCCGGGAATCGGCGTAGAGCTGGAGGCGGAAAAGGTTGCTTACTATCATGAGAGATTCAAGAATCTGAAAACGGAAGCATTGCTAGGGGAGAGGCCGGATACAGACAGGCATCTTTCCAGATGTCAATATTAAAGGGGGCAGTGTGTGATATGAAAGAATTATTGGAAAAATACAGGGCTACCTACGAAAAGCTGGAGCCGGCAATAAAAGAGAATACGGAAAAATACCGTAAGGGCAATTTTAAGCTGCGGCTTACGGACAAGACTGGCGCACCCTTAAGAAATGCGGATATCACAGTCACTCAGAAATCCCATAAATTTGATTTTGGCTGTAACGGGCTTATGCTGGGACAGCTTGGGGAGAAAAATGAAATTTATGAACAGGAATTTGCGAAGCTGTTTCAGCTTGTGACTACAACCTTTTGCTGGAGTATCACGGAAACAGAGCCAGGGAAATTCCGTTTTGAGGAGGGCAGTGAGGAAATTTTCCGACGTCCTCCGGCGGATAGGGTGTTAAAATTTGCGCAAAAGTATGGTCTGAAGGCCAAGGGACAGCCACTGCTGGCGGATTCCTGGTATCCCAAGTGGGCGTCCAGGGAGGTTGAAACCTTAAAGAAACAGTATGTCAATTATTTTGCTGAGGTTGCGAAGCGCTATGACGGAAAATACTATATGTTTGACGTGACCAATGAGTCCAATTTCTGCCTGGAGCGGACGCCGGATTTTCCCTTGCTGAAAATGGGAAAGACGGAGTATGTGAAATGGGCCCTCAAGGAAGCACAGAAACTGTTTGGGTCAAAAACAAAACTGGAGAGAAACGAGGCCAGCGAGGTAAACGCAGGCAAGGATGCGGATTTCTACTTTGCTGAGAATAAGGAAATCCTTGCGGAGGGAATCAGGCTTGACACCATAGGCTTACAGTTCCACTTTTTCAATGAAGGCGCGGCAAAGCATCATTTGAATAATGAATATCTGGCCTTGGAGGAAATTTACGGGAAATATTTGAAGTATTGTGAACTGGGAATTCCCATGTACATATCCGAGGTCACGATTCCTTCCAGGTTTAGTGGCCTTACCAGGGAGCAAGGGGAACAAATACAGGCGGAGATGATAGAGAAGCTGTATCGCCTGTGGTTCAGTGTCCCCAATATGGCCGGTATTATTTACTGGAATTTCAAGGACGGGCCTGCATGGAACGATGAGGGGGACTGCCTGGGGTGCCTGCTTGACACCGCATTGTGCGAAAAACCCTCTTATCAGGTATTGTACCAGTTGATTCGTCGTGAATGGAACACGGAGCTTACCCTGAAAACAGATGAAAAGGGTGAAGCTTCCTTCCGGGGATATTATGGAACCTACGATATCCTTGTGGATGGGGAGTCCTGTGAAGTTGATTTTATTGGCGAAGGACAGGAAGACATCATGATAGAGGCTTAAGCGAAAGGAATGTGGAACGTATGAACTTTAATGATAGGGAAGAAATCATAGCGTTGACTCCTTTGTGGAAAGGGGAGCGTTTGGCGGATGGAAGGCCAAAGGTGGCAGATAAATATTTGGATGCCCTGCGCGGTATGACACTGGAGGAGGTGTGGAAACCCATTTTCATACAGGGCTATGAGAACCAGTTTGTAGGCGGCGGAGTCAATCCCATGCATGCGTTGCACGATGACGGCAGAAAATTAATCGGGCGTGCGGTCACCTGCAATTTCTGTCCTACGCGTCCGGATTTGCATGACGTCATGTTTGCAAAGGGAGCAGAGGAGGGCCGTAAAGGAAATTATAATCAGTGGGTCATCGACAGCCTGGGTGAGCGTGACGTAGTGGTAGCCGACATGTATGACAAAATTTATAAAGGAACCTTTCTGGGAGGGAATCTGACAACTGCGGTCAAAGCGCGTACCGGAACAGGCGGCGCCGTTATCTGGGGCGGCGTTAGGGATATAGAGCAGATGAGACAAGTGCCGGATGTACAGGTGTATTATCGTGGCGTTGACCCAACGCCTATCCGGGAATTTATCATGACGGGCTTTAATACCGTAACCAATTTTGGCGGAGCGGTCTGCCTGCCGGGGGATGTGGTCTTTGGCGCCGGCGGAGGTGTGCTCTTTATTCCAAGCCATCTGGTTGCGGATGTGGTGGACGGTGCTGCGAAAACTCATGTGAAAGATGAATTTGGTTTTGAGATGATTAGTCAGAACAAATTTACCACGGCCCAGATTGACCGGAATACCTGGACAGAGGAAATGTTGGATATGCTGCTTCATTGGATTCGTACAGAACCAAGAGGGGCTGCATACCGCAGCCTGGACTGGGCAAAGGAATATGAGCTTGCGCGAAATGGGGACCCAAATGATACCCAGACTGCGTTGTGAATGTTGAAAAATCAAGGAGAGATCTGTTATGAAAGTAACATGGCTAGGCCAGGCAGGGCTTCTGTTTGAGATTGTCGGAAAGCGTGATACCTCGGATTTTCTGTAAAATATCGGTGTAAAATTTCCAGTGAAGGCCAAATAATTTTGCTGTTTTTTGTGGTCCTACTTACTGACTCGATCATGCTTCACAATGTCCTCCCGGCTGCCTAGAATGCTTTCTTCATAGGTAGCCGGGAAGGGACCGTTTGAACCACATAAGACGCGCCCTTCGGTTATGACGATTTGGGCTACTGAATTATTCCTATGGTAACATGCATGGGAAATCCTAAAAAACTCCGTAAAGCAGTAAATCGTATCCGTTATCGGAAGAATGAAAGGAAAGCTGTTTGATTTTAGAACGGTTTTCTGTTTTTAGCGTTACGGAGTTTATAACATAGCATTCAAAGTTTTTATCATAACCGAAGGTGAGTGTACGCTTTGCCGATTCAGCCACAGGATTTATTCGTGATGATTTATGGACGGTAAATGCTGTTGTCACATCAACGCCGTTTTTAAATGCGTGTTTTTCTGTTTCACCGCTATCATAGGATATTTCAAGTGTAAAAACATCTTCGCCGTATTCTCCCGACAACGGATAACCCTTACTCATACTTACCAATCCTACGATCGTTACGTTTTCGGTAAATCTGTTGTATTCAATCTGTAGTTCATCTCCATCGCATATCATTACAGGAATGTCATTGAGGCTTAAAACTTCTTTAAGCACAGGTCCCTTTGTTAGCTTTCTCGGACGCATAACGCTGCTTGGAGACATTTCTGTCGAAATTTGTTTCATTTTCTCTTCGAGACGATGAAAATCACCGTTTTTTAAATAATTTTTTCCGAAGTCCATCTCTATTTCGGCTGTATGCCAAAATGGAGTTTCTTCTTTCTTTTTCCCGATTTCAGAAACCGACTTGCAAAAAGCGTCAAAATTTAGCAAAGGCTTACGGTCATATGTCACAAGTCCTTCTTTGAGCCTGCCGTCCGTGCAGGCGGGCGCTCCCCGGTTAAAATCATTGACTTCCGCCCAGCACCAAAAAAAGGCTCCTGCCAATGCGCCATCGTCGGATGCTTCCGTATACAGCCTGTTCATTTCCTCGATAAAATCAGCAAGCAGCGAAGGATTGTTATAGACATAATATCCGCCCCACTCCGTAAATATCAACGGCTTGTCGTTTAAAAATTCTGCTGATTGCCTTGCGCGCTCGAAGGTAGCCGAATACGGGTGCATGGTATAAAAATCAAAGTTACAGATGCCATAATATTTTTTTGTATCCTCGTCGCTCATACAATTCGCGCCGGAAACCATACGCGTGGGATCATATTTCCGACAAACTGCGGCGCTGTCAATTAGGAAATTTTCCGTAAATCTACATTCGTTGAAGCATAACCAGAATGCAATGCACGGGTGGTTTCTGTCCCGCAAAATAGTTCTTTTAAGAACCTCAAGACTGGCTTTAGCAATCTCAGTGTCAGAAGTATCAGACCACCAAAGACCCGGCTCTTCCGAAACAAAAAGACCTATTTCATCGGCAAAATCAAGTATTTTTTTATTGTGCGGATAATGCACTAATCTTACAAAATTGCATCCGGTTTCCTTTATCATGAGCAAATCATCGCGCATTTGCCTTTCCGTTGGGCAGTGACCGCTGTCCGCAACCATTTCGTGCTTACATACACCGACCAAAAATAAAGGTCTGCCATTAAGAAAAAATCTGTGGCGATCGTGCGAAAGCTCTCGAAAACCGTATTTACAGATGTAGGTGTCCGTGACGGTTCCACAGGTCTTAAGCCTGACGGTAAGCACATAAAGCTCTGGATTTTCCGGTGACCAGGGATGAATATCATTTATCGTAACCTTGACCGGCGCTTCTAATGCGGACTGGGTGTATTCAAGCACGGATTTTCCACCGTATGAAAGACTGATTTCAAATTCCGAGTTGTTTGTATTTGTACATTCGGTTTCAACGGTGAGTTCGGCGGATTTATAATTTTCAGTTAGTACCGAATGAGCAAACACGTTCTCTATATGATTTTCCGGGAGATAAACAAGCGATACGTCCCTTATGATCCCACCGAAATTTTCCCAGCCCTCAGTGGGTCCGAAGGCAGGAGATATATCCTCAAGCTCCACCCTAAGGCTGTTACCGCGCCGCTTTACACAATCGGTAATATCAAAGCTGTATTCACAGTATGGCAACATTTTTCCTATTTCAGCTTCGTTTACAAATACCTTTGCCGAATAGGTTATACCGTCAAATTTAAGATATATCTTTTCGTACTCCGCTGCAACATGAAAGCTTCTGCTGCATTCGCTGTGTCCTACCGCCAAGGCTGAAAAAGGAACCTTAATTTTTCTTTCCCCGCCTTTTCCGATTTTGTAATTCCAAATCCCGTTAAGAGATTGCGTTAACATTTGGTTTCTCCTCACTCTGTTTAAAGAAATAGTTGATAAGGCTTAATTTTGCCGCGCCGTAGGCGGCGTTTGTTATATCAGAATATACGATACGGGTCCGTTTCGGATAAAGCGCAGTGCTTTCAAACGCTTGCTTCAGCGATTCCGCAAAAAGCGATTTATAGCCGGCCATTTCTCCGCACAGCATGATACGATCGGCGGATATAAGATTGCAGAAATTCCCGAGCGCCATACCGAGATATTTTCCGGCGTCCTCAAAATACCGTTTGGCTGCTCTGTCGGTTTGTGCCGATGCCGCCAGCTTGTCAAACGGCTGCCCCGACGCTTCTGTTATGCCGCTTATGCTGCTTACCGTTTGCAGGCAGCCGTAATGTCCGCAGCTACATTTCCTGCCGTTTTCTTTTACAACAATGTGGGCAAGCTCCATATCGCCCGGTTTTAAAAAGCCGTTATTTGCGTAAACCGCCATACCTATACTGTTATCGAGACGAACCATAACGGTAGTCTCATTTTCGTTTTTATCCGTAACACCCAGCAGAATACAGTTAGGGTCGTGTTCAACCACGGTCGGGATCTGAAAAAGACCTTCAAGCTCGCTTGTGGCGACCGCAAAGGATCCACCCTCAGTCGGGAAATTCCAAAGATGACCGTCACTGCAAATACCCTGCATGGCGATTCCTATACCCACACATTCCGCCAGATCGCTGCCGAGTGTTTCGAGAACCGCGCCGGTGGTGCTTTTAAGCAGTCCCGATTTATCGGAAAAATCAGTATCAAAACGCTGCTCCTTTATAACTTTTCCATACATATCGCAAAGGCAGCAACTGATCCCCATAGTGTTTATATCTGTTCCCAGTACCCGTTTTTTGGGATTGAGCGTAAGCAGCAGAGGTGTTCTTCCCCTGTCGCCGCCATTGGATTTTTTTTCCAGCAGCATCTCAGAATGTATAAGCAATGAGGAAAGCTCCGAAACGCAGCCCCAGCTCAGCTTCAGCCTGTCGCAAAGCTCACGCCTCGTCATATCTCCCAGAAGGCGCAGGCAGGACACGATGCTGTTTATATTATCCTGTCTTTGTAAATACTGTTCATAGCTCGCCATAATACTATCCCCTATATTTTTTACAAAGTATATCCGCCGCTTCCTTTAAGTGTTCTGCCACAAAAAGCGGTTCGTACTCGCTCCATTTGCTGCGGTCCGCCGCAAGGCTCTCTTTTCCGCGTCCGGTAAGCACAAGTATGAGTCTACAGCCCATTTTACCGCCCGAAACCATATCGCTCCAGCGGTCACCTATTACAAAGCATTCCGACATATCAAGACCGTATTTTTCCTTTGCGCGGCGCAAAAGTCCGGTTTTCGGTTTTCGGCAGTCGCAGTTGTCATCGCTGTCGTGCGGACAGATAAACCAGTCCTCCGCACCGATATCACGAAACTCCGCCGCAAAATCATAGCCGCCGTCCTTCCCGCGGGCAATACAGGATTGATTTGTAAAAACGATCGGCGTAAAACCGTTTTTCTTAAGCTCGGAAAACGCCTGGCGGGTACCCTCATACGGAGCGTAATCTGTTGGATATTCAACATAATAGCCGCCGCCCATGGTACCGTCACGGTCAATAAAAACTGCTCTCATAATTCTCCTTTCAAGCGTAAAGCAGTGAAAAAGCTCCCGCTGCCTTTAAATATAAATCTTTTACGCTGTAAAATCAAGCTTTTTACCTTCTGCATAAATCGCAGCGCCGTAAAGCACCTGATCTCCGTCAAGCTCCGAGACGCAGAGCCGTGTATTTTTCAGGACCGCATCGTTTGCATACTCCGCAAGGAAATTTCTGATTAACGGCATAAAAATATCCGCATTCTTTAATACGCTGCCGCCGAGAGCAATAACGCCGGGGTCGATGATCTGACAAATAGCAGAAAGACCGAAGGCGAGACGGTCGGCGGCATATTCTATGATATGTACGCAGACTTCATCACCGCTTCTTGCCCGGTCAAATACATCCTTTGTCGTAAGCCTTTCATCAAGAGCCTCGCTTGCGGCGTTGGCGATGGCGGTACCCGATGAATAGCGCTCAAGGCAGCCTCGTTTACCGCATGGACACATGATGCCGCCCGGCATGACCGTCAGATGGCCAAGCTCACCGGCACAATCCGACACGCCGTCCAGAAGACTACCGTTTACTACGATTCCGCAGCCTATTCCGGTGCTTACTGTGACATAGGCAAGGGAACTTAAGTCCTTACCAGCGCCTATCACCGCCTCGGCAAGAGCGGCGCAGTTAGCGTCATTTTCAAGAAATACCTGTAAATCAAGTTCTCTTTCAAGCATTGCTTTAATCGGAACATCATGAAATCCTATCGTGGCGATATGTACGATCCTGCCGTTTTTTAAGTCAAGGGGTCCGGGACAGCCGACCCCTGCTGCGGCTATATCATGCGCTTTGATGCCGCAGCGGTCAAGCAGCCTGCGGTAAGATACGCCTATACGTTGTACAAGGTTATCGGCTCCGCTTTCACCGTTTGTGGGAAAAACATCCTTTGCAATAAGTTGCGTTCCGCTAAAAAGCGCAACTGCCGTTTTTGTTCCGCCGATGTCTGCGGCTGCATACAGGCTCATTTGCCCATCGCCTCGGCGATAAGCTTTGAGGTGGTTCCATGCAGATGGAAGCAGAAGGCATAACGATCCACCGATTCTTTCAGCTTGTATATTACATAGTCCTTCCCGTGTATGTTTATTTTCTCAAGATTTTCAAGCAGCTTTTCAAGCTCCGCCTTCACCTCGGGTATCTCATAGGTGTAATGGCCACAGATATCAGTTATCTGTCCAGTAAGCTCCTTTTCCTTAAGAATCTCTTCAGCCGGGGCATCTGCCATATCATCAAGCACCCACTTGCGCCAGCGCCCGCTCATAACCGCATGGCGGCTCATCACTTCGGCAAGAGAGGAACGAGCCTCTACAGGAATATTGCGCTCTTCGACCTTTGCCAGCTCTAAATACGCCCTGGTTTCAACTACGCCAAACTCAGGAGCCACATTCATGGCTGTAACGCCGAGATACGGGTGTTCCAGAAGTATTTTATCGGAAAGATAGTCTCCGTTATGCTCCTTTACCCCCACGCTGTGCTTTAAGGCGCTTGCGGAAAGCTTTAACGCATTCTCACGGCTGAAATTACCGACATTTTCCATAAGTCTTGTAAGCGTTCCAGTCTGACCTACTACAAATTCCGGTGCTTCAAGCCCCATTGCCTTAAACTTTTTTACAAGCTTATCTATAAATTCACCGTAAGCGTCCGCCGAGGTTATACCGCCGTTTGTTTCCTCTGTTCCAGCCTCGTAGCCTATTTCGGGCAGACCCTTTGCGTAACGATAGCCTTCAAGCTCGGAGATTATTTCCGTTGTGCGGTCGATAACAAGGTCAAAGGGTACCGTACCCATGGCGTATTCCGGATCCTTTGTAGGATCGATATGCAAAAGATCAAATCCTGCATCAATATCGTGCTTATAGGAGCGGATGCAGCGTTCCATCGCCTCAGCAACGTGCAGCTTTGCTTTTCTTTCCTCGTCTCTCTGCCACGGACCGCCGTGATCCCGGCAAAGGTAGCAAAGACCGTGAAAGCCGATTTCCTTTTTCACCGCCTCAATATCGGCGACAAAACGATCCTGATCCCAACCGCAGACATACCCGTGACCGAACTCATCGCTGTCCACCTGGTTTCGGCTGGCAATGAGCATAACGGGGAAATCCTTTTCCTGGGCCAGTTCCAGTACAGCCCGCAGCAGTGTTTTTGACATGGGTCCTATTCCGAGCAGGGTAAAGCGGTCGCCTTTTTTGTTGAGACGGCGCGCTGCCTCTGTCATCTGTCGGATTGAAATTTCATTTTTCATATGTGTTCAGCCTTCCCTTCAATCAATAATCTGAAGCCAATCTGCATATGGGACCTTCTTAATTTCACGAAGCCCAAGCCATGCGGCAAATTCCTTCAATTCCGCTGTATAATTACCCCTGATTATGGGGAAATGATGCTGGAATCCTGTGGCAAGAATTGTGTTCACATAATCCTTCGCGTTTATTTTCTCACCGTTTAGTGTGAGATTTCCGCACCAGCCACGGCTGCCGTGGGGAGAGAACTTGTCTTGTTTCATAAATTCTCCGCCGGAGATCAGTATTTTGTCACATTCGCCGCTCAAACGCATTACCGTAACCGGCATGTCATCAAATACCATATCCCGTGCAACGCCGCAGCGTGCGGTAATTCCTTTGTTCGGCTCGTGTGCCATTCCGCTGTAATTGCAGCCCAATTTATAGCCGCCCTTCTTGCAGTAATACGATGCCGCCGGACCGCAGTGCCAGTAAAGCACCGTGTCGTCGGTTTCGTCAAAGGCTCCCATATCCATAAGCATGGGCGGACGGTCACCGGCGATGTACTTAAGGGCGAGCATGCTGACGGCACTTAAGACATCACCCTCGCAGGCGGCAACGGTACTCTCATCGTTAAGCTGACCTATCACCGAGCAAATAGAATACTGATATTCGTTCTGAAATTTCGGCCAGCAGGAGACAGCCACCGCATCATAGTCGTTATCCCTTATAAACTTGCGGTAAGCTTTATAAAAGCGCGCACTTATTTCCAGTGTTTTTTCCGCCGCCTTATCCGAATAGCCGCAGGAGCAGTGAAGCATTTCCTTCATAACAGGCTCTATTTCGGAGGCTTTATATGCTTTTGCCAAATCGTCAAGTTCCGAATATTCGTGCAGACGGTTAAAATATATCCCCTCGAAACGGCGGTTCAGGTTGCGCTCATCATCGTACAAATCATTGAAGCCGGGCGCAATGCCGCCTACAAGACCGATACGGGCCGAGCAAAGGTTTTTGATCGCCGTAAGGGCTCGGACAGTAATTCCGAGCCTTCGTACAAACTCTTCATTCTCAGGGTAGCCGTAGAACCATTTTACCCGTATTTTATAGTCGCGCAGATAGTGTGCTACGATGCCAAGATGCATATTGATACTGCAAAGCGAATTGAACGGAACCGCACCCTCAACCGCTTCACCCTCGGGTATAGCCCAGAAACCGAGTCTTGCGTTTCTGACTTTTGCCAACACCGGCGCTAACTGTCCTGCGGAATACGAGGTGTGAAGGACCAGAAGAAAATCAATTTTTTCCTCCTCCATTGCCTTTACCGCCGCAATCGCATCCTCACGGACAATAACATCGTGAGGATAGATCACAAGGTCGAAATTTAATTCCTCGCTTAGCCAACGCATACCCTCCGTACAGCGATGAAATGCTGCCGCTTTATTGCCGGGAAAGCTCAATTGATTTGTTGCAACTAAACCTATTTTTATTTTTTTCAAAATATCACCGCCTCATTTTTATTTTATCAACCGTCGATATTATAGTATATTTATCGACCGTTGTCAATATTGGAATTTTTGATTTTCTGACTGATGGGTTTTCATATTTGTACAGTAACATCGATGCCTGAATTTTCTATAAAACAAACATGTTTGAACATTTCCAGAAAGAGGCTGCCGTGATGGAAGCTATGGCGTAAATTCCGCGCCCGGGGATTGTTATTTCCGGGGATTTCGAGTATACTAAACGATACAGGTACATAAAAGGGGTGATGGAAATGGACAGAAAGAAACTCCCGGTGGGATATGAGGATATCAGGGAAATTGCCGAGCGGAATCTGTATTTTGTGGATAAAAGTCTGATGATCAAGGAGCTGCTGGACAGAGAGGGGAAGGTCCTCCTTTTGACCCGTCCAAGGCGGTTTGGAAAGACCTTGAATTTGAGCGTGCTTCGCCGTTTTTTTGAGGACGAGCGGACAGAAAAGGGAGAGAAGATTGACAACTGTTTTGTTTTTGAGGGGCTGGCGATAACAAAATGCGGAGAAAAGTACCTGGAACATCAGCAGCAATACCCGGTCATCAGTCTGTCTTTGAAGTCGGCCAAGCAGCCGGACTATCATATGGCCTATAAAAGCCTTGTATATGATATTGCGGAAGAATTCCGGCGGCACAGCTATGTGCTGGAGGGAACCCGGTTAAGCAAGGAAGATAAAGAGCAGTTTTTGGCGGTGATGGAGAGAAAAGCGGAAAGAGCGGTGTATGCTAGGGCGCTGCGAATCTTGTCCGAGGATTTGGCACGTTATCATGAAAAAAATGTGGTAATTTTGATTGATGAGTACGACGTGCCTTTGGAAAATGCGTATTTCATGGGCTTTTATGATGAGATGATAGCCTTTATCCGCTCCCTGTTTGAATCTGCGTTAAAGACGAATCCTAATCTGGCCTTCGGTGTGGTTACGGGGTGCCTGAGAATCAGTAAAGAAAGTATTTTTACGGGATTGAACAATCTTAAGGTTTACTCTGTTTTAAGCGCGGCTTATAGCAGCAGCTTTGGCTTTACGGAGGGTGAAGTGAAAGAGATGCTGGAATATTACGGCATTTCGGAGAAATACCAGGAACTAAAGCGGTGGTATGACGGATATCGGTATGGGGGCCAGGAAATTTACAATCCCTGGAGTATTATCAATTATGTATATGATAAGACCGTGAATCAAGAAAATTTCCCCAGGCCTTACTGGTCCAATACTTCTTCCAACAACATCATCTGGGAGCTGATCGAACAGGCGGATGAGGATACCAGGGAGGACCTGGAGAGGCTTATGGATGGGGAGACCATAGAGAAGCCTGTTCACGACGCCGAAAGCAACTTAGCGAATTCAAACGAAGTGCAGAATGAGCTTAGTGCGAGGCGGTTCTTTGAGATTAATGAGAACGAGCCGAAGGCGAAGGTCGAATTTAGCGAAAAGAACATCCTTGACTATGCTGGGATGGACGTTTGGAATTTCCTGTATTTTACCGGATATTTAAAGGAATGCGGGCAGCGGCAGGAAGGGAGAAATATCTATGTGAAGCTGGCGATTCCAAACGAGGAGATTGCCTATATTTATGAGACTACCATTAAAGAGTGGTTTGGAAAGAAAATGAAAGTAACGGACAAAAGCCCGCTGATAACCGCCCTGGAGCAGGGAGACTGTACTGGGGTTGAGAATTTCATTTCCGCCCAGCTTCTGGACACCATCAGCTATTTCGACTATAAGGAAAGCTATTATCACGGCTTTCTGGCAGGCTTATGTTCCGGGATTCCGGGGTATCTGACACAGTCCAACCGGGAGAGCGGAACAGGGCGGCCGGATATTGTCCTTCGGGAGAAAAAATTTATGGGCCGTGCCGTGATTCTGGAGTTGAAGGTGACGGAGCGCTTTGACAGGATGGAGGCAGGTTGCAGGGAGGCCCTGGCCCAGATAGAGGAACAGAATTACGAGGCGGAGCTTGCCGCCGACGGCTACCGCCCCATTTTAAAATACGGCCTGTGCTTTTTTAAAAAGGGTTGCAGGGTATTGAAGGCATGACCCGATAATGCCCCACAATATCCTTCCGGCTTTCCAGAATGTCCTCCTCATAGGCGGCCTGGAAGGGACCGCTGTGGTGAATCACATAAGACACGCCCTTGCTGTTTCGCATATTGGAAACGATTCCGATATGATTTTCAAAGACGACAATATCGCCGCCCTGCCACTGGCTGATTTCCAGGGGGTCAGTGGTCAGGGAAATGGCGGTGTTGGCAAAATATACCTTGAGATTTTTTACCCGGCGAAAATCAATATTGATATCCGCCTCCTCAATGGCATAGTCCTGGGGATGTTCCAGAATGTCGCTGTGAACCAGTTCCATAAGGTCATAGCCCGCATGCAGCAGTGCTTGTGCCACCACGTCTGTGCAGACGCCGTAGTGGTCGTCGGGATAGCCGGTGGCGTAATATTTGCTTTTATAGACCGGTTCTGTGGCAATGTAAGCCCTTGCGCCTGCAAGGATGTCCGTGGCGTCGTCTATCCCGTCGTTATCCCTGTCCACAGAACTGTGAAAATCGGCAAGGCCAAAGTCCTTATTTTCCTTTGCTTTCACCGGTGCGCTGCTGGTTCCGAAAAAATAATAACGAAAATGGAAGAGACAGCAACCAATGATGATTATGCAAATGCATACAAATAACAATATGATGATTTGTTTTTTCCTGTTTACCATAAATAGTTCCTTTTACTCCTCGAGGTCAGAAGGTGCCACATCAAAAAATCCCTCCGGCAGGGGAGAATCCCCTTCCGTATAGGGCCAGCTGTTCAGCCAGTTGTAATCTGCGTTGTAGTAATCCCCGTCAATGACAAGGTACACGTTTCCGATATTTTGAAACGTATGCTCCGAACCGTCCTTCATCTGAAGATAGAAGCTGGTGGCGCCGCCGTTTAATGCCTCGGGATAGCGGCAGTAGGACAGGCGGGTCCGACGTGTCTCACGGATGAGGGAGATCACCCCATTGATTTCTTCCGGGGCAAATATTTTGTACTGCTTGTCTGCATTCTGGGGCAGAACCACAAGCTCTATGGAGGCCACATCCTCCGCCGATAAATCTTTTGCCCACTTCAAGGTATCCCTCTGGATGACCGGATTCGTCAAAAAGCAGACCGCCGCCACGATGCAGGCGGCCACAGCCCCGAGAATCACCCAAAAGGCCGGCTTCTTATAATTCAGCACGGAGCGAATCCGCTCTTTCACACCGGTTTCCCCGAAGGCCAGGGGGCAGACGCCAGACCAGAGGATGGAACCAATATACCGTAAGCAGCCCAAAACCCAGGAGCTTCCACCAGTGGTCCCGCCGCTTCAAATGGGCCCTCTCGTGAGCCAACACATGGGACCTCTGAGTCTCAGTCAGATCGGAAGGCAGGTAAATGCGGGGCCGAAAAGCGCCGAGAATAAAAGGCGTCTTTATGTAATCGCAGAGCCAGATACTTTCCTTAAAAGGGATTGCGGCGCTGACATGTCTTCGCAGTCGGAGGTAACTGACGGTACTGTAAGTCACCAGTGCCATAACGCCCAGAAGCCACAGGAACCCCAGCAGATTCAGAACTGTATTTCCATAATCGGCGGGAACCGAAACGCCTTCATAATAATGGTCGCCAAGATAGGTATTGACGGCGGCGTCAACAGCGTTAAGGCCGGTATTCACCTGAAAAGAATTTCCGGTCATGACGGTCTGGGGCAGGGTCTCTGCACTGGGAATGAGGCTCAGCCTGCTCTCGACGGAGATGGGACATATCAGCCGGAGGGCCGCCAGCGCCCAGAGCAGGCAGGAAATCCATTTCGGCGCTTTCTTTAAGAGGAAGCGCAACAGCAAAACCGCCAGAATCAGCCAACTGGCCGTAATACCCATATTCAGCAGCTTGAGGAAAACAGCACCCATCCTTACACCTCCCCGGCGGAATCAATCATCTCCCGAATTTTCGCTATGTCGTCGGCGGACAAAGCCTTTCGTCTGGTAAATGCGGCCAGAAAGGCCGGCAAGGACCCGTCAAAGGCCTCGTCCACAAGGGTTTCCCCCTGGGCGGCATAGAAATCCTCCCGGGAGACGACCACCTTCACAGTTCCGTTTTCATTTTTAAAAATTCCCCGGTCACAGAGCTTCCGCAGTACATTGTAGGTGGTGGTCCGCTTCCAGGTCAGCTCCTTTTCGCAGAGTTTCGCCAATTCCCCGGAAGCAATGGGAGCATTCGCCCAGATAAGGTCGGCAAACCGTGATTCCACCACACCAAGTTTTCCGTCAGTCATGTTGCGCCGCCTTTCTGTCCATTTCTCATGGACGATAGTAATAAAATTAAATACTCCGCTGCCTGGATCGTTGCTTGCGGGAATAAAAATTGCAGCCAGTCAAAAATGGATACGTTCATTCCTGGCCGGTCAGGAGCAGGTATATTACTTGTAGTCTATTGAGAATAGACATGACTTTTACTTTTAGTCTACTATCAATAGACAAAAATGTCAAGGGCAATTTCAGAAAAATCTGCCGGAAATTTTATGGAAAAATTTATGTGATTTTTTGCAAAATTGTAACCTTTCTGGTTTTTTTGCGTTATACCGGATGAAAGAGAAAAATGTTTGGCAAAGAAAGCCAGGTAGTATTAAATAGCCTGAGATAATGAGAAGGAGGATGAGCGGATGAAAAAGAGGATTGCGGGATGGATGATGTTGTGTTGTATGGTTTTGGTTGCAGGATGTACTATAGGGAACAATGAGGAGAACGCGGAGGAATATTCGTCTGAAAAGCCGGTGATCTATCTTTACCCCCAGGAAGAAAGGTCGGTGTCGGTGAAGCTTGATTACCAAGGCAGGCTCACAAGCACCTATCCGGCCTATGAGGATGGCTGGCGGGTGGTGGCCAGACCGGATGGAACCCTGTTTGACCCGGAAACCGGACAGGAGTATTATTGCCTGTTCTGGGAAGGGGAATCTGAAGCAGAGTATGACTTTTCCAGCGGTTTTGTGATTCCCGGGGATGAGACTGCCGCATTTCTGGAGGAAGCGCTGGGGCATCTCGGGCTGACGGAGAAGGAGGCAAACGAGTTCATTATCTACTGGCTGCCACGGATGGAGGAAAATGCTTACAATCTCATTTCCTTTCAGAAGGAAACTTATACCGAAAACGCTAAGCTTACGATTGATCCGGCTCCGGACAGCCTTCTTCGGGTATTTATGGCGTGGAAGGGACTGGAGGAACCTGTGGAGATAGAGCCTCAGAAGCTGGAGGGTTTTGAGCGGACCGGTTTTACCGTTGTGGAATGGGGCGGAACGGAAATAACGGAATAGAGCGGAGAAAATCAATATGAGAAGAAGAGAGCGTAGTATCACAGGAAGAAAAAATGCAGACAGAATTGTACGGAAACCTTCCGGAGTTGCGGTGAGAGCTGTCGCCACCTTGTCCGCTCTTTTGCTTACAGCGGGATCCTTTGGCTGTGGCGACGCCGGAGCCGGGGACAAAGAGATTAAGCTGTCTGCCGCCACCACAAATTTTACGGAAGCGGATGACGCAAAAAAGAATGGGCAAAGGACGGCCTACGATAAGATTACAGTGACCGACGAGTTCCGTCAGCGCTATGCGGATTTCTCACTGGAACTGCTTAAGGAGAGCCGAAAGGAGGAGAACCAGGCCACAGACAAGCGGGAAAATATGATGGTATCGCCCCTATCAGCCATGATGGCCCTGGAGATGACTCGAAGCGGGGCCGTCGGGGAGACGGAGGCGGAGATGGCAAAAACGCTGTACGGGGAGTTGTCTGCCCGGGAGGGCAAGGAACAGCTTCTGGCCTATATGCAAAATTTACCCAATGGGGAAAAAGCACAGTTTCACTTTGCCAATTCCATCTGGTTTCGGGCGGAAGGGACGGATTTTGTACCAAATGAGGAGTTTCTGAATGCCTGCGCAGCGGATTATGGGGCGGAGCTTTACGGCGCGCCCTTTGACAGCAGTACCTTAGCAGACATCAACCGTTGGGTGGAGACAGAGACGGATGGCATGATCAAGGATATTCTGAATGATATACCGGAGAATGCGATTCTGTATCTGATCAATGCCATGGCCTTCGACGCCGAATGGCAGGAGACCTATGAAGCCTACCAGGTTCATGAGGCAGACTTTTTCCCGGAGGAAGGGGAGACCCGGACCGTGGACATGATGTACTCCGGCGAGAGGAATTACCTTTCCGATGATTCGGCTGTAGGATTTTTAAAGCCTTACGCAGAGGGGTATGCCTTTGCGGCGCTGCTTCCCGCAGAGGGAGTTTCCGTGGACGAGTATCTTTCGGGGCTTACCGGGGAGGATTTTGTGAAGCTGATGGACCATGTGGAGGAAACTACGGTAAATGCGGGACTGCCCAAATTTACCGCGGAGACAGAATTGTCCTTAAATCAGGTGCTGATGAATCTGGGAATGCCTCTGGCCTTTGACGAGGACCAGGCGGACTTTTCCGGTATGGGTGAAAGCAGCGGAAACATTTATATCAGCAGGGTAATTCAAAACACTTTTATTGAGGTGGATGAGCTTGGCACCAAAGCCGGAGCGGCCACTGCTGTGGAGATGGAGAATGGGGGGACAGTGGAGGCCCCTGATTCCAAAAACGTCATTTTGAATCGCCCCTTTGTCTATGCCATTGTAGATGCTGAAAGGAAGCTGCCGATTTTCCTGGGAGTTGTGGACCAGGTGGAATAAGTGGATTGGCAGAGGCGCTGCCGGGAAAGGAACCGGCATGGCTGCCGGAGGGAAGAGAATGAGAAAATGGAAGATAGTCGTTTCCGTGATTATTTTGGTTGTGGTTGCGGCTGGGTTTTACCTGCTTGGGTTTACAATGGCAGGGGGAACAAAGGACAGTTCGGAAGAACTGACTTTTTACGCTGAGATTACAGATATCAGAGGTGCAGACAGTTCCTATTTCACAGTGAAAGGTCTGGAAGTGAATGATGTTAATTTTCGTGGGGATTTCACATTTTCCGTGACGGAGGATACGGAAATTGAGTGGAATTACACAGAGATTGCCCCGGAGCAGCTACAGGTGGGAGACTCCATAGCGGTCACCTTCACCGGGGATATACAGGAGTCTGACCCGGCCCATATCGGTAACGTGGTAAAAATCCGTCTGCTGGAGGATGAGGTAAAGCCTCTGCCGGAGCAGGAGGCAGACCAATCTCCGGAGATGGGGATGGATGAAAAGCCGGTGATCTACCTCTATCCTGAGGAAGAAACAGAGGTGTCGGTGAAGCTGGATTATAAGGGGGAACTGACAACGACCTATCCTGCGTATGAAAATGGGTGGCAGGTTCTGGCCAGGCCGGACGGTACTTTGACAGACTTAAAAACAGGGCGGGAGTATTACTGCCTGTTCTGGGAAGGCGTTTCGGAAACGGACTATGACCTTTCGAAGGGATTCGTAGTTCCGGGCCAGGAGACAGCCGCGTTTTTGGAAGATGCTCTTAGCAGGCTTGGTCTGACGGAGAGAGAAGCCAGTGAGTTTATCATCTACTGGCTGCCCCGCATGGAGGGAAATGCTTATAATCTGATTTCTTTCCAGAAGGAAGTCTATACCCAGGCTGCGCAGCTTGAGATTACGCCGGCGCCGGACAGTGTGCTTCGTGTCTTTATGGCCTGGAAGGGATTGGATAAACCGGTTTTCATAGAGCCTCAGACGCTGGAGGGTTTTGAGCGGACGGGATTTACCGTGGTGGAGTGGGGCGGAATGGAAATTCAGGACCATTGACGGGCCGATAGATGTAATCAACACTGTTATCTTGAAACGGTAATGCAAGGAGAGGGGGAAACGGAATGGAAAAACGAACAGGCACAGGAAAGCGAACGGTAGTGCGAGTGGTTGCGGTGACGACGGCTGTCCTGCTGGCGGCAGGAACTTTTGGCTGCGGCGACGCCGGAGCCGGGGGCGGGGAGGCAAAGCTGTCCGCCTCCACCACGAATTTTACGGAAGGGGATGACCTGAAAAATGACACCCAAAGGGTGGACTACAGTAGGATTACGATGACCGATGAGTTCCGTCAAAGCTATGCGGAGTTTTCCCTGGAGCTGCTTAAGGAGAGCCGGAAGGAGGAAAACCAAGCCGCCGAAGAGACGGATAACATGATGGTGTCTCCCCTGTCGGCCATGATGGCCCTGGAGATGACCCGGAGCGGAGCCGCACAGGAGACAGAGGCAGAGATGGCAGGGACCCTGTACGGGGAGCTCTCCGCCCGGGAAGGCAGGGAGCAGCTTTTGTCCTATATGCAAAGCCTGCCCAGTGAAGAGAAGGCACAGTTTCACTTTGCCAATTCCATCTGGTTTCGGACGGAGGGGACGGATTTCGTACCAGATGAGGAGTTTCTGAAGGGCTGTGCTGCGGATTATGAGGCGGAGCTTTACGGAGCGCCCTTTGACGAGAGCACCTTAAAGGATATCAACCGCTGGGTGGAGGCCAAGACGGATGGCATGATCAAGGATATTCTGAATGAAATCCCCGAGGACGCCATTCTCTACCTCATCAACGCCATGGCCTTCGATGCGGAATGGCGGAAGACCTATGAGACATACCAGATTCGCCAGGCAGAATTTTTTCCTGCAGAGGAGCAGACCCAGACCGTGGACATGATGTATTCTGATGAGGGGGTGTATCTTTCCGACGGGGCGGTCACTGGATTTTTAAAGCCTTATGTGAAGGGCTATGCGTTTGCGGCGCTGCTTCCGGCAGAGGGAACCTCCGTGGACGAGTATCTGGCGAAACTCACCGGGGAGGATTTTGTGAAATTGATGGAAACGGCGGAGGAAACCCCGGTGAATGCGGGGCTGCCCAAATTTTCCGCTAAGACGAAGCTGTCGCTGAACCATGTGATGGAGAAAATGGGAATGCCTCTGGCCTTTGATGAAAATCGGGCGGATTTTTCTGGAATGGGTGAAAGCAGCGGAAACATTTACATCAGCAGGGTACTTCAGGATACTTTTATCGAGGTGGATGAGCTTGGAACCAGGGCCGGGGCCGCCACGGTTGTGGAGATGACGAAGGAAAGCGCGGCGGTAGAACCGATAGAGCCGAAAAATGTCATCCTGGATCGCCCCTTCGTCTATGCCATTGTGGACACTGAAATGCAGCTTCCGATTTTCCTGGGAGTTGTGGACCGGGTGGAAACGGAATAAACGGAGCAATCAGGAAACAAATGAATGGAATGGGAGGGAAAGAGCATGAAACTGCGAAGATACGCCGCCGGGCTTCTTGGTCTGGCGCTGGTGATCGGTTCTGTCGGATGTGGAAGCGACGGTCCAAAGACGTTAACGCTGTCAGCCTCCACCCAGGAATTTGCGCCTGAGCCTGGTCTGGCAGTAACCGGTGGCGCTGAAGTCTATGCGGATATTCCAATCACGGACACCTTCCGGCAAAACTACGCAGATTTTTCCTTAAAACTCTTAAGGGAGAGCCGCAGGGAAGAAAATAATGCCACGGGGAACCCGGAAAACATGATGGTATCGCCTTTATCCGCCATGCTGGCCCTGGAAATGACCCGCAGCGGGGCCAGGGAGGAGACGGAGGTGGAGATGGCAAAGACTCTGTATGGGGAACTCTCTGCTCAGGAGGGGAAAGAGCAGCTCTTATCCTTCCTGCAAAATCTGCCCAGAGAGGAACAGGCGCAGTTTCATTTTGCAAATTCCATCTGGTTTCGGATGGGAGATACGGATTTCGTGCCGGAGGAGGATTTTCTGATGGACGCGGCCGGGGCGTATGAGGCCGGGATTTACGGCGCTCCTTTTGACGAGGATACGGTGCGGGATATCAACAATTGGGTGAAGTATGAGACCGATGGCATGATAGACTCGATTTTAAATGAAATCCCGGCGGAGGCTGTGATGTATCTGATCAATGCACTGGCCTTCGAGGCCCGGTGGTCGGAGGAATATGAGAAAAATGACGTCCGCAAGGCAGACTTTTTCCCGGAGGACGGAGAAATGCAGACCGTAGATATGATGTATTCCCGGGAGGGGACATATCTTGCCGATGAAATGGCTGTGGGATTTATAAAGCATTACGAATCCGAATATGCTTTTCTGGCGCTGCTGCCCAAGGAGGGGACTGATGTGGATGCCTATGTGGAACAGCTGACCCCGGAGAAGCTTGTGGGGCTTATAGACAATGCGGAGTACGCCCTGGTGGACGCGGGCTTGCCGAAATTTAAGGCGGAGACCGATTTGGACTTAAATGAGGTGCTGAAATCCATGGGAATGCTCCTGGCCTTTGATGAAAATCAGGCGGATTTTAAAGGAATGGGACAGAGTAGCAGGAATATTTATATCAGCAGTGTGCGGCAGAAAACCTTTGTGGAGGTGGATGAGACCGGAACCCGGGCAGCGGCTGTCACTTCGGTGGAACCGGGTGACGGTGCGGCGCCGGAGCCGGACCCCACGGAGATAAAAACGGTGATTTTGGACAGGCCCTTTGTGTATGGGATCGTGGATACGAGAAATGGGCTTCCCCTGTTCTTGGGGATTATGGATAACCCCGGTTAATGGTTATTTTTCACGGGGTGGGGAAATATACAACTGCTAAAGCTGTTTTCACAAGAGATTTGAACTTTTTTAGCTTTTGACTGGAACGTAGCCCTGGGTGGCGCATTTGTTATAAGCAGACCATGGAAAGACGCCGGCACTTGGTGAACCGACCGTTTACGGGCGGCGAGCCTAGTACCGCTGCGTCTTGAGTTGAGCGGGAGCGTGTCTGCGTTAACAAATGCGCCACCCAGGGCGACCTCCAGACAAAACCTAAAAATCCTTCTGATTCTGTGAACAAACTTTTTGATTTCCTCACCCTATGAAAAGTAAGAGCGCCCGTTAATGTGGGTGCGATGGCGAAATCCGGCGTCCGGAGTCTTGAATCATCCCGTTCGTTGTGCTATTCTGTAGGAAAAGAGGCGTAAGGGGAGGCTGTCGATGGAAGATAGAGAAATTATCGATTTATACTGGGCCAGAGACCAGAGGGCAATCATGAAAACAGATGAAAAATACGGAAACTATTGCAGAAGTATCGCCTGGCACATCCTGGCGGATCGAGAGGATTGCGAGGAATGCCTAAATGATACCTGGCTTAGGGCCTGGAACGCCATGCCGACGGCCCGCCCCACTATTTTATCCGCGTTTCTGGGAGCCATCACCAGAAATCTTTCCCTGGACCGTTACCGCAAAAAGCGCTCCGCCAAGCGGGGCGCCGGCCAGGCGGATTACATATTTGACGAGCTTACCGACTGTGCCGGAGGGGACGAGCCCTCCCGGCGTCTGGAGGAGCAGGAGCTGGCGCAGAGCTTGAACCGTTTTCTGAGGGGACTGGACTCGGAAAAACGAGTGCTGTTCGTGCGCCGTTACTGGTATATGGACACCGTGGCGGAAATCGCTGACCGGTGCGGCCTTTCTGAGGGCAATGTGAAAACGGCCCTGTTCCGTATCCGGCAAAAATTAAAGGACCATCTGAGAAGGGAGGGATTTGTGGTATGAAAACAGATACGCTGATAGACGCCATAGGAAAAATCGATGCTGTCTACGTGGAGGAGGCGGAGCTGTGGCAGAAGCAGAGAACTTCCAGGGTGATAAACTTCGCTCTTAACGGCAGAATACGGCGAATCCTTGCGACGGCGGCCTGCCTGCTGCTGGTGACGGCCGGGGTGTTTGCCGCGCTGCGCAGCGCTTACTTTAGCGACAAGTCGGACGGGGCTGCCGTGGAAAATGGGTCTTCAGAATGGGATGGCAGCGTAGGCCAGGAGACACAGGACACGGAAGAAGAATCTGCTCCCGAAGAATCAGGCGGTGACAATGGCAGTACGAATGAAGGAGATAACAGCTCGGGGAGTCCCGGTGATATGGATGGGACAGGAGAAGAACTTTCGGAGACAGAAAATGAAGGGGAAGTGGAGGATGTCGCAAAATCCGGTCTGGAAATTCCGGCGGAAGTTTCTTTCGTAACGGTCACACACGGAGAAGGCGGTACGGAGGAGAGATTCGCTCTGGGTGGAGAGGAATTAGAATCCCTGAAAAAATGGGCGAATAACCTCACACTGGGGGAAGCTGTGACCTTTGAGGAAGGGGCTTATCCCGGCGATAACCTTGAGGCAGGAGAATATTTCTTCTTTGATTTTGGGGAGGCGTATCCCGCGTTTTTCTATCGGGATTTCGGAGACTGTTATATTGTGATGGAAGACGTGTGGTATCCGGTTTTGAATCCCACGGACCCGCCGATGCAGAGGTAAACAAAGAGAATGAGTCGGACATGGGGACATTTATCAATCAAATATCGTTGGCTGAAACGCCTTATCACCGGAATCCTGGCCCTTTGCTGGATGCTTCTGATCGGCTCCTTCTCCGCCCAGTCCGGCCAGGAGTCCGGGAGCCTCAGTCGAGCTGTGGCCGACAAGGTGATAAGCGTACAGGAGTACATTACCGGTGAAACCTATTCCCGGCAGGAGCGGGAGACGCGTATCGAAGCCATGCAGTTTCCTGTCCGCAAGCTGGCGCACATGAGCGAATACGGTGTTCTGGCCATTCTTCTGGCATTTCATTTCGGCACATATCATTTTGCTGCCGGCCGGCCCGGTCTGCGCTTTTTTCTGGCCTGGCTTACAGCTGCGGTTTATGCGGCTGCCGATGAAATCCACCAGCTTTTTGTGCCTGGAAGAAGCGGGCAGTTTACGGACGTATGCATTGACGCTGCCGGGGCCCTGCTGGGAGTTCTAGTGTTTTGGGTGCTTGCTGTTTTGTTGAAAAGGAAAAAAGCTTGAAGTAATATTTTTTCATATACAAAAAAGGGAAAATATAGTATAATGGTAATGAAAAAAAGGAAGTGATGGTATGTTTCAAGATAAAGAATTACAAGGGGTTTTAGATAAGCTAATAGAAAATTTAAATGTAATATATGGGCAAAAGCTAAAATCAGTGATTCTATATGGCTCTGTCGCAAGAGGAACCGCCACACCGGAATCAGATATAGATATTATGATTCTGGTGGATACTTCCGCAAAGGATTTGAAAAGCTATGAAGATAAGCTGTCTGATGTTTCTGCTGATTTTGCGTTAGAATATTTAAAGGTATTTTCTATTATAGATGTGTGCTATGCAGAATTTAGCAGGTGGAAACAAGTACTTCCATTCTATCGGAATGTAGCAAAAGAAGGAGTGGTTCTGTATGCAGCCTGACGAAAAAGATTTGTCCAAATATCGTTTAGAACGTGCAAGGGAAGATCTCCAAACTGCGAAAGTCAATTTGGATAATGGTTTATATAAAGGCGCAGTCAATCGCTCTTATTATGCTATCTTTCATGCAATACGGGCAGTAAATACAATGGATGGGTTTGATGCTTCCAAACATGCATCGGTAATAGCTCATTTTAACCAGTATCATATTCATGCGGGAGATTTTGATAAAAATACATACAAAATCATTGATTCTGCATATCGCATTAGAGAAAAGTGTGATTACTCAGATTTCTTTATTGTTTCCAAAGAGGATGCGCAGGAGCAATATGAAAAAGCAATGAAATTTTTAATGAGCGTAGAAAAATTTCTGAACGGAAGCCAGTAAATGAAAAAGTAAGAACGCCCGGTACGGGAAACATGTGCCGGGTATTTTCATTCTGTGGGGAGGAAGGTTCTCTGAACACCCCTATGGATAAATAATAGCAGGAGGAATAAAGATATGCCGCTGTACACATTGCAAAATCAAGAAATCACAGCACAAATCGCGTCCCACGGAGCGGAATTAAAATCCTTAAAAGATAATCTTACCGGCCAGGAGTATATGTGGCACGGCGACGCCGCCTACTGGGGCCGTACCTCTCCCATACTCTTTCCCATTGTGGGAGCCTGTAAAAATAACGAATACGTTCATCAGGGCAGACATTATTCCATGTCTCAGCACGGCTTTGCCAGAGATATGGAATTTTCCCTGCTTACCCAGACTGAGGACAGCATTTGCTTTGGCCTTAGGGAAACGGAGGAGACATTACAGAAATACCCCTTCGCTTTCCGGCTGGAGCTTGCATACCGCCTGAAGGAACGAACCCTTACGGTTTTCTGGCGGGTAATAAATCCCTCCCGGGAAACCATGTATTTTTCCATCGGGGGACATCCGGCCTTTAACTGCCCTCTGAATCCGGAGGAAAAGCAGACGGATTACAGCCTTTTATTTGACACAAGGGACAAAATTGTGAGCCGAGTGCTGGAGTCCTGGGGAGTTACCGATGAGAAAAGAGAATATTTCCTTGAGGACGGAAAGCTTAAGATTGCCGGAGATTTGTTTGACCGGGACGCATTGATTATAGAAAATCACCAGGCCCATCGTGTTTCGCTGGTCCGGCCGGCGGGAGAGGAGTATCTTGCCGTGGAATTTGACGCGCCTCTATTTGGTATCTGGTCGCCCAAGGGGAAGCAGGCGCCCTTTGTCTGCATTGAGCCCTGGTACGGCAGGGCGGACCATATGGAGTTTCACGGGGAGCTTTCCCAGAGAGAGTGGGGTAATCGGCTGGAACCGGGGGAGACCTTTGAGGCGTCCTACCGGATCGTAGTAGATTAAACAGAATGATGACAGTATAGAAAGATGCATAAGGAGGAAAGGCATGAATTACAGAGAACGGGCAAAAGCACTGGTGGCACAGATGACCCTGGCGGAGAAGATGTCTCAGATGAGATATGACGCTCCGGCCATTGAACGGCTGCATATTCCGGCCTATAACTGGTGGAACGAGTGTCTTCACGGGGTGGGTAGGTCGGGAACCGCCACCGTATTTCCCCAGGCCATCGGGATGGCGGCAAGCTTTGACACAGAGCGGATGAAGGAGGTGGCCACCGCCATTTCGGATGAGGCGAGAGCCAAATACAACGAATACCGCAAATTTGGGGATACCCAGATTTACCAGGGACTTACCTTCTGGTCCCCCAATATCAATATTTTTCGGGACCCCAGATGGGGCCGGGGCCATGAGACCTACGGGGAGGACCCCTATCTCACCGGAGCCATGGGCTGCGCCTTTGTGGAGGGCTTGCAGGGCGAGGATGGGACTCACCGCAAGGTGGATGCCACTCTGAAGCATTACGCGGTCCACAGCGGGCCGGAGGGAGAGCGCCATCAGTTCAACGCGGTGGTGAACCAGCGGGACCTGGAGGAGACTTATCTGTGGGCCTTCCGCTATTGCATCGACCACGCAAAGCCTTCCGCGGTTATGGGAGCTTACAACCGGATCAACGGAGAGCCCAGCTGCGGCTCCAAAACCTATCTGAAGGGAACCTTATTTGAGAAATGGGGCTTCGACGGGTATGTAGTTTCCGACTGCGGGGCCATCTGCGATTTTGACGAACATCACAAAATTACAAAGAATCCGGCGGAGAGTGCCGCGTTGGCGGTGAACAACGGCTGTCATCTCAACTGCGGTTCCGCCTATAAGTGGCTGAAAACAGCGGTTGCGTCGGGCCTGATCGAGGAGGAAACCATTACGGAGGCGGTGGAGCGTCTGTTTGAGGCCAGATTCCGCCTTGGTATGTTTGATGAGGACTGTGTCTACGATGAGATTCCCTATGAGGTCATTGACTGTGAGAAGCACCGTGAGCTGAACCGTGAGATGGCCCGGGAGGGCCTGGTGCTTCTTAAGAATAACGGAATTCTGCCCTTGAAAGAGGATATGAATCTGGCGGTCATTGGTCCCAATGCGGATGACAAGAGCGTGCTTTTGGGCAATTACCAGGGAACGCCCTCCCACTACAGCACGGTCCTGCAGGGGATTTGCCATGCCGCCAAAGGGAAGGTGCTGTACGCGAGAGGCTGTCATATTTTCGATGACAAGAGTTATGACTGGCAGGAGCAGCCCTTAAGGGAGGCTTTGATTGCCGCAAAGAAGAGCGACGCAGTCATTCTGTGCATGGGCTTAAATCCTTCTATGGAAGGAGAGGAAGGGGACGCCTACAACGGAGCCAACAGCGGCGACAAGGCAGACATTGAACTTCCGCCCTCCCAGATAAAATTGCTGAAAGAGGTTGCGGCCATGGGCAAGCCCATGATCTTTGTCAATGTTACCGGCAGCTGCGTGAACCTGTCCCTGCCCAATCAGCTCTGCGACGCCATTTTACAGGCCTTTTATCCCGGAGCGGAGGGAGGAGACGCCATTGCGGATATTTTATTCGGCAAGGCGTGCCCCAGCGGCAAGCTTCCGGTGACCTTCTATAAGAGTACCGACCAGCTCCCGGATTTCGCGGATTACTCCATGGACAACCGGACCTACCGGTATTTCAAGGAGGAGCCCCTGTTCCCCTTCGGATTTGGCCTTTCCTACACCACCTTTGAGGTGAGCGATGCGGTATTTGGAGAGGAATCGGTTACGTGTAGAGTGAAAAATACCGGCGGCTGTGACGGAAAAGCGGTCATCCAGGTGTACGCAAAGTCTCCGGGCTATCCGGAACTGAACCGGCAGTTGACCGGTTTTGGAAAATTTTTCTTAAAGCAGGGGGAGGAGCGGGAGGTTACGATTCCCCTGTGCGACGAGATTCTCGAAAAGCTTCACCAGTACGGAGAGGCGCGGTTTGAGATACTATGACGGGAGGCAGAAGGTTGGTAAGGGAGCCTTGGATACAGGCTTGTTTACGTAAAAAATCTGAAAAGACAGGGGAGCATGGCGGCGGTTGGCCCCTGCTCCCCTGTCTGATCGTTCCGGCACTTATTACAGCGCCCCATTTTCCCGGAGCCGTTCCTGCAGCTTTAAAATGTCTATTTCATGAAAATCGCAGGTCAGCCCGGCGGCAGTACCGGCGGCCTCCCCGGTGACGGCGCAGACCGGGATGACACGGGTGATGTCCCACATGTCGTCGGTGACGGAAATACACCGCCCAACGGCCAGCAGATTGCGGATGCGGCTGCCGTTAAGGCAGCGGAAGGGAATCTCGTACACGGGGCCTCTCCTGCGCCAGTCGCCAATCCTTCCTACATTGTCCTCATAGTGCGTGTCCGGCTTATCTTCCAGAGTTACGCGGCCTGCAAGCCGCCGGGTCATGCGAATCTGTGGGATGGAGGCCATGGCGGTGAGGGCTTTGCCGTCGTTGTCGGAAACCTTAAGAAAATCATTCAGCAGATTCCGGTGGGAGGCCAGGGTCATGCGGGAAAGCTCCCATCCGTCCAGTCCGGTGTAGCGGGTACCGCCCTGGCTTTTTTTCTTTTCTTCCTCTGTCTTCATCACATCTGGAATGTCCGCAAAGCCCAGCATTTTCAGATGGTTCTCATTTTCCTTCAGATAATAATACCAGGAGGCCAGGATATTTCCCTGCCCAAAGACCGCCGTATGCTCTCCGGCCAGGTGGCAGAGGTCAGCGTCCCCGGTGGCGTCGATGAAGCTTCCGGCACAGAGGGCGTTTCGGCCGGACTTGTTTTCCACAAACAGGGCGGTGATGCGTCCGTCCTCCACCTGGGTCTGGCAGACGGCAGTGCCATACAAAATTTCTACGCCTGCCTGCAGAAGCAGTTCCTCCGCCAGAAGGGCAAAGGTGTTGGCGGGAAATTGTACCTCAAAACGCTGCCGGGCGCGTTTTTCTTCTTTGCCTGGTTCCAGCCAGGCGTCCGGATATTTTGCCTCAGCCCCATATCGGATGGAAAGCCGCAGAAGCTCCTCGGCGATACCGAAGCTGACCTGGTGGCCCATCCCGTCGCAGAGGGGCAGGTAAATCGTGACAAGGCCCAGGGTGGCTAAGCCTCCCACAGCGTATTGCCGTTCAATGAGCAGTACGCGGCCCGCATGATTCCTGGCTGCCGCAAGGGCGGCGGCGATTCCAGCAATGCCACCGCCCGCGACGATGACGTCGTATTCCTCCGCCTCATAGTCCCGGCGGAAATTCTCTGTTACTTTCTTCATATAAAATGTCCTCCTTAAAAAATTTTCTTCAGCGCTCCAGGCTGTCCCGATACTTGCTGGGAGAGAGCCCGGTGGAAGCCTTGAACAGCTTGGAAAAATAATTGGCGTTTGGAAGTCCTACCATCTGGGCGATCTGGCTGATGGTGCAGTCGGTAGTTAAAAGAAGATGGCGGGCATATTCCACCCGTTGGCTGGAAATAAATTCCGCAAAGCCAAAGCCGAACTGGTTCTTGAACAGGCGGCTTAAGGTGTAGATGGAGATGGAAAAATGGTCTGCCACCGACGCCTGGTTCAGAGCGGGATCACAGAAATTCTCTTGCAGGTATTCCAAAATATCCTGGGCCAGTTGTGCCGTCTTTTGTGAAACGGCCGTATTTTTGCCCTTTTGCTGTTCGGGATATTTCCCGTCGTACTCGTCCGGGCGGCAGGACAGCCAGGATTCCCGCAGGGTATTGATGGAATCCACGGTGGAACCTTCCCTGAGAATGGCCTCGGGGTGGCTCTCCGAAAGCCTTTTTTGGATATATTCGGTAAGGCCCGGAGGCGCTTCCTCCGGCAGAAGGCAGATGATGACGGTGATATTTTGCGTCAAAATATCCGTGATAAAGGAGGAGGTCTGAAAGCGCGCCCTGATATCCCCCACTAGGGATGTGCGCTCCTCCGTGTTGAGATTTATCCGGGACAAGGTGTAGACCCGGTATTTCCCGGCGTGGGTGTCGATGCCAAGACGGCGGCACAGCGCGTCGCTGACCTGCTTACCGCTTAAAATATTTTCCAGGAAATAATCCTTGAGCAGATTGTTCAGTTCATTCAGCTCATCCGTCATCGTGTCGATGGCCATGGAAATGGTGTTGATTTCGTCCAGCTTCTCATCCCCGGTGTGGGGATTGAGCTTCCGGAACAGGAAATATATGGGTTTGTAGTTGATAAAAATGGAGAGCATCAACAGTACAAGAAGCAGTACGATGGAGCCACCCAGCACAAACTGCATGGTGTGGAAATACTTAAGGCCGCTGTGGTAGACTTCGTCATAGGGAGAAACGGCGGCGTAATAATAATTCAGGGTTTCATCATAAATGGTAAAAACCGTATAGTCCCTGTCTTCGTGGACAAGGGAGGAGATGAGGCCTGTATGCCCGCTGGAGGGGTCAAAGGAAAGCGTACATTCGGAGAGCTCCAGATTCTTCTTTCCGGAGGTCAGAAGCAGCTTCTGTGTGGTTCCGTCATAAATGCCAAACTGGAGATTCTCGGATTCCGCTGAAATAAGGAAGCGCGTGGGCAGGGAGGAACGGTTCAGCTGATACAGAAGCACCGAGGGGGAATGGTTGTTTCCCAGGTAGGTGGACACGGTCACCAACAGAGACTGGGGGTAGTGGTTCTGGGAAAACAGGGAATACATGTGTATTTTCTGGTCGGAATTTTGGACTGTTTCTGTAAGCAGCGCTTGAATCTGACTGGAAATGGCACTATCGTGAATCTCCAGATAGTCCGATACAAAGGAGGCGGCGCTGTATTTGTGGGCGTTTGTGATAAGCCAGTCCTGGTCCGGATAATAAACCCCCAGCAGTGTATTGTTGGCGTTGGAGGAATATAAGGAGATAGCATCGGAAGCCTCGCTGAAAAAATAGGGGCTTTGCATAAGGTATTCCGGCCCCAGCGCATAGGCCTCCTTGCTGGAATTGCGGGAGTCGTAATTGATCTGGGTGGAAACGCGGATGAGATCGTTCAGCTCGTTTACAAAGAGGTCGGAGAAATTCTTGGTCAGGGAAAGATAGTAGGAGGCGCTTTCCTCCCGCAGCTTCCGGTAGGAATGGTGCATGGTGGAATACAGCATAACAACACACGGAATCAGGAGGAAGGCGATACAGGTGCTGACAAGACGGAGCAGATACCGGTAAGAAGTAAAATGTACCAAATGCCGTTTCTGTTTCTCCATGGATAAAAGCCTCCCTTTTCTTGCTCTGTTTTTTGCTCCGTTACAGCAATTCTTTTGTCTGTGGAAGCGCCAGGTAAATCAATGACGGGGCGCGGAATTTTGCGGTACCGGATTCTTTTATATTATAGCTTGATATAGCGTCAAAATCAACGGGAAATCGCCTTTCCATTCGTGCAATTTTTTGCGACGCAAAAAATTACCAATAGAAAAGAAAGGGGTGACACGAAAAAACAGTCAAGAAATATAAGTAAAAAAGAGAATATTTGTGCAAATTTTTGCAAAACAAAAAAGTTGTCTTGTAAGGGATACGTGCAACATGCTATTTTAAATGTAAAGTTGCGCAAACGATAGAAAAGAAAAAATAAGGACTAGAAAGGAAAGAAGATTATGCCGGAAGAAAAAGCAGTTGCTACGGGGAGAAAGAGAAATAAAGGGGCGGGCCCCGGCAGAAGCGGGGACATGCGCAGGGTAGGAAAGAGGATTTGGAAGCACCGTGCTTACTACATCCTGATGCTGCCCGCAATCATATATGTAGCGATTTTCTGTTATGGGCCTATGTACGGAATCCAGATCGCGTTCCAGGATTTCAGGCCGGTGCTTGGTTACGGCGGAAGCCCCTGGGTGGGTTTTAAGCATTTTATTGAATTTTTCCAGGGACCTAACTTCTGGAGAATGCTGTCGAACACTCTGACATTGACACTGTATTCCCTGGTGGCGGGATTTCCCATTCCGATTCTATTGGCGCTTTTGTTAAACGAGGTGAAGGAAAAATTCAGGAAACCGGTACAGACAATTTTATATGCGCCCCATTTCATTTCCGTGGTGGTTATGGTGGGTATTCTGAACCTGATATTCTCGCCCTCCATGGGGCTTGTGAACAATATCATTGAGGCGTTGGGAGGCGAGAGCGTTTATTTCATGACCCAGCCGGGGGCCTTCCGCCACATCTATGTGTGGTCCGGTATCTGGCAGGAAATGGGCTGGAACGCCGTCATTTACATTGCGGCTCTTTCCACGGTGGATGAAGAGCTTCATGAGGCCGCCCGTATCGACGGGGCTTCCAGACTCCAGCGTATCTGGTACATAAATATCCCCTGGATTCTGCCTACCATCATTATTTTGCTGGTTATGCGGGTGGGTTCCCTGGCGTCGGTGGGCTATGAGAAAATTTACCTGATGCAGAATGATCTGAACATCGAGGTGTCGGAGGTAATTTCCACTTATGTCTACAAACGGGGTATTGTCAATACCAACTACAGCTTTTCCACGGCGGTTGGGTTGTTCAATAACGTGGTGAATATTGTACTTTTGGTTCTGGCGAATCTGTTTGCCCGAAGGACCACCAAGACCAGTCTGTTTTAAGGAGGAGTCAAATTCATGAAAGCGAGAGTGAAAAAAGGAGACCGCGTGTTCCAGATTGTGGCATACGCGCTGGTGATATTGATTACGCTGATTGTGCTGTATCCCCTTATTTACGTCATATCCTGTTCGGTGAGCGACCCAACGGCGGTAGGCGGCGGCAAAGTGTGGCTGTTTCCCGTGGGCTTTACGCTGGACGGTTACAAGCGGGTATTTCAGGAGCAGGCAATTATGACGGGATACGCCAATACTATTCTCTATACGGTGGTAGGGACAGCCATCAATCTGGTGGTGACGATTCCCTGTGGTTACGCCCTCTCTAAAAAAACGTTGCCAGGTAAAAATTTCTTTATGACCTTTTTTATGATCACCATGTATTTCGGAGGCGGTATGATTCCCTCCTTCCTGCTGGTACAGAAGCTGAATCTCTATAATACCAGGCTGGTGCTGGTGATTCTGGGGGCCTTCAGTATGTACAACTGTATCATCTGCCGTACCTTCTTTTCCGATTTGCCCAAGGAGCTGGAGGAGGCGGCCATGATCGACGGATGTTCCGTGTACCGGTGCTTTTTGCAGGTGGTGATGCCCACCGCCAAGGCCTTAACGGGCGTGATGGTTCTTTATTTTGCCGTGGGCCATTGGAATTCTTACTTTAACGCCATGATGTATATCAACAGCGACGAGTACAAGCCGTTGCAGCTGGTGCTACGGCGTCTATTGGTGGAGGTGGAAACCAGCGCCGCCATGATGGAAGGGACCATGGCGGAGTATGCCGCGGAACAATACCAGCTGGCGCAGCTTTTGAAATATGCCGTGATCGTGGTATCTTCCCTTCCGGTGATGATTCTGTATCCCTTCCTGCAGAAATTTTTTGCTAAGGGTGTGATGATCGGATCTGTCAAGGGGTAGTGCGCGCGGCAGAAGATACATGGGGATATTCGCGGAGAGGATACTCTGCTTTATCAAACATATTTTTTATATCAAAACAAGATAGGAGGAATGTAGTATGAAGAAACGAATGTTGGCATTAATCCTGACGCTGGTTATGGCGGCGTCTATGCTGACCGCCTGCGGTAAGGAGGAGACGAAAGAAGAGCCGGGAACTAAGGACCCGGAGACGGAACAGCAGGAGCCGGGGGAAGATGAGGGTACCGGGGAGGATTACACGCCGTCTTACCCAATCGTGGAGGAGCCCATTACGGTGACCTGTGTGGTGGTGGGACAGGACATGACCACGGAAAGGCTTCTGTGGCAGAAGCTGGAGGAGCTGACCAATATCCATGTGGATTTCATCAACATTGAGTCGGAGCAGTTTAACGTATTTATGGCAAGTAACGAGTGGCCGGATTTCTTCCTGACGGGAATGAACAACTCCGTCACCTATGAGTACGGTGTACTGGGCCAGAAATTCGTGGATTACAATGATTACGCCGATATTATGCCGAACCTGTGGGCAGTTTTCGAGCAGTATCCCCTGGCGAAGCAGTCTAGCACACAGTCTGACGGCGGTATTTACGGCCTGCCTCGGATCGAGGAGAGCGTTACCACCACCATGGCACGTATGCATTACCGTTCGGATTTCCTGGAGGAGCATAATTTAAAGGAGCCCACGACCTTGGACGAGTTTTATGATGTGCTGGTGGCCTGCCGGGATTTGAACGGTGGGAAGGCTCCGTTAGTGACCAATATCAGTGACGGATCTTACCTTTCCAGCCTAATCTATCCGGCTTTTGGTGAGGGAACGAATCCGGGTACCTATGACGACGGCACGGGAACGGTGATCGATGACCACAATTCCCAACAATACCGGGACTACCTGGCTTATCTGGCGAAGCTGTATAAGGAAGGGCTCCTTCATCAGGAGTATCTGACGCTGGACAATAACTCCATGCTGTCTCTGGTACAGGAGGGCTCCGCTATCTTCTTCGCGGAGTGTGCCATGAGCGTGACGGAGGATATGTTTGCGGACGGTCAGATCCATCTTGGAACTATGTCTCCGCTGGTGGCTAAGGAAGGGGATACCCCCATCTGTAAGGCTCCCAGAGTGGTTATGAACGACAACTATTTTGTGATCAACGCCGAGAGCCCCTATGTGGAGGAAATCTGCAAGCTGGTGGATATTGCCTTTGCCACGGAGGAGGTGCAGGAGGGAACCGGAATCTACGGACTGGCCTTCAACTACGGCCCGGAGGGCGTATGCATCCACTTAAATGACGACGGAACCTACGGACTGACCACGGCGGACGGTGGGGCTGACTTTACCACCGACTATCTATATAAGGAAATCACCTACGGTATGGCGGGCATACTGCAGCTTGGGGACTATGTGACCGATACGCCGGGCAACAACCAGATACGTCAGCTGGGATATCGGGACAAGGTGCTTCCCTATGCCACCGCTGAGGAATTCCCCAGTCGTTACTTCACCTATACGGATGAGGAACAGGCTATTATCGACCAATACAGCACCGAATACGGTACCTATCTGTCGGAGATGGAGCACAAGTTCATCATGGGCGTGGAGGATATCAACGATGACGCTGCATGGGAAGAATACTGCAAAAAGCTGGAGGAATACGGCATGAACGAGCTAGTGAAGGTAAACCAGGCTGCTTATGACAGGTTCCGGGCGGAATAGGTGAGAACCCGGCAGGAAAAGCGGAAGGAGACGGGAGAGAATTGTTTCCTTCCGCTTTTTTGTTAGAAAATATGCGGGTAGCCTTTCGCTATGGCTTTGTGACGCGCTCCGTAAAACTGACGTGAGCGGATCATCCGCCGCAAAATTTAAATTTTTTTTACATTTTTCTGCATTCTTTTCTTTGAATTTCTGTTATAATCTATGTATGATACCGTACGTAGTGAGGAGCAGGAAAAATGATACGCATATTGATCGTAGAGGACGACCCCAACATCGCCAAGCTGATCGAGGCCACCGTGGCTATCGGCGGCTATGAGGGCGTGGTCTGCGCCAACGGCGCCGAGGCTTTTCAGAAGATGGAACAGGAGGAATTTGATTTAATCCTCTTAGATGTCATGCTGCCGGACATGAGCGGCTTTGAGATCATGCGAAATCGCACAAATACGGACACTCCGGTTATCTTCATCACCGCCCGGCAGGAACTCACCGACAAGGTCCGGGGCCTGCGTCTGGGGGCTGAGGATTACATTGTAAAGCCCTTTGAGGCCATGGAGCTTCTGGCCCGCATCGAGGTGATCCTGCGGAGAGTCAAAAAGACCGTGCAGGTTTATGAATACCGGGACATTTCCGTCAACATTGAGGAGCATACCTGTAAAAAGAATGGCCAGCTTGTCTACCTGACTCCTAAGGAATTTGAAGTGCTGGTATTTTTTCTGCAGCACAAGGACGTGGCTGTGTCCCGGGAGCGGCTTTTAAGCGCCGTCTGGGGCTTTGAGTATGAGGGCGAAACCAGAACCATCGACATTCACATCCAGCAGCTTCGCAAAAAGCTGAACTTGAAGGAATGTCTTGTGACCATCCCCAAGCTGGGATATCGATTGGAGAGTATGAGATAGATGAAGCTGTGGCAGAAAATTTTCTTATATACCATGGTGCTGGTAATGCTTGCCGTGAGCGTTACCAGTATTTTGCTTCTGAAAAACAGTTTTGAGCTGGCCATGGACCAGCGAAAGCAGGCGGCTTACACGGAGCATGAATTTTTAATCACCAATTTTAAAAGCATGCTGTTGTCGGAGCGGTTACGGCAGAACGCCATTCTCCTGGAAAAGAATCAGGTGACGGACTATATGGAGAGCACCTTCGGGGAGGAGAATGTCAAGAATGGCATTTCCTTTTATGACAAAAACCTGGAGCCTGTGTTTCAGAACCGGGAGCTTACAGCAGAGGAGGAATTGTTGAACCAGGTGGCGGAGAGCGGAGAGAGCTATATGCAGATGAAGGGAAATTCTCTGTATATTTTGTCAAAGGAGTCCTTAGAGACCAACACCTACTATTTTCTCACGGTGTCCGATATAGGGGATGTGGTGCTCATGCACCGGAATATGTTGGACAGCGCCCGCACGGTCAGCATGGCCTGCGCCATCGTCATCGCGGTCATTCTTCTGGCGGCTGTGAAATTGCTTTTGCTGCCGTTACAGAAAATCAACGCCGGAACCAGAGCTATCGCCCAAGGGGAATATGAGCGGCGGGTGCCGGAGAAGGGGAAGGACGAAATTTCCGAGCTGGCCTTCAATATGAACCGGATGGCCCAGGCGGTGGAGGAAAATATACGGGCCCTTCAGAATGTGGCCGAGGACAGGAAGCAGTTTATCGACAATCTGGCCCACGAGATGAAAACACCCCTCACCTCCATCCTGGGCTTCTCCGATCTGCTGTTAATCAGGAGTAACCTGTCCGGGGAACAGCGTCTGGAGTACGCGGGAATCATCAAGGATGAGGCCAGCCGCCTTAGGACCCTTTCGGGAAAGCTGATGGAGATGATCACCGTGGGGGAGGCCAATGTGGAGTGGCAGCAGGAGGAAGTGCAGCAGCTTTTTTCTGAAATCGCCGTTTCCCTGGGCGTGATCGCAAAAAGTCACAACCTGGCCTTTTCCTGCCAGAGCGAAAAGGGAAAGCTGTGGATGGACCGGGAGCTGATAAAATCCCTGGTCTATAATTTATTTGACAACGCGGTCAAGGCCAGCCGGGAGGGAGGATCCATCATCATCCGGGGCTGGTTTGAGAAGGAGGTCTTTTTCTTCACGGTGACGGATGAGGGGATTGGGATTCCAAAGGAGGAAATTGAGAAGATCACCCAGGCCTTCTACATGGTGGATAAGGTCCGAAGTCGTGCCAGCGGCGGCGCGGGCCTGGGCCTGGCCCTGTGTGTGGAGATTGCGAAGCTTCACCGGGGAAATCTGCGGATCACAAGCGAGACGGGCGTAGGAACTGTTGTTACGGTGCGCATGAAAGGGGGAAAGGCTCATGAAGAACGTTAAGGCCATGATTCTTACCGTGGTATGCGCAGTGGCTATTCTGGCGGTTGGCTACGGGGGCCTTCTGTTTAGTGGGGAGCAGGTGCTGAAAAGCTCCCCGGAGCCGGAGCCGGTTACCATGGAGGGAAATATTTCCAACCTGTTTTATTCCAGGCTGGAGGACGACATACAGTTGTATCCATGGAACTATTATCCCACGGAGGAGAATCCGGGAACCACAGGGAGCGTTGTCGAGGATTATGTTTGGTCTACGGACCTTACGTATCTGGAAAACGAGGTGTTTTACAACCTGATCGCCAGGGCGGCAAATAAAGATTATGAGGAGGTCGCCCGCTGGTATGAGGAACAGAATAAAAGTATCTGGGATAGTATGAAACAGGGAGTCTGGGACGACCAGTCCGTAGAGTTCTTTTTTTACGACGAGGTGATACGTCTGGGGGACGGGGAATATGAGGTGAAAATTTCTTGTGACCCTATGTACATTAGTTCCTTTTCCTGCATCCAGGTCCGGGAGGAGGGAGTGAAGGACAGCGAGGAATGGGAAGAGAACCGGGAAGCGTTTTTAAATCGGATGGAGAAAAATTATGATAGCGCGCTGGCAATCTTTAATGCGATGTATTCGGCGTATTGGGACAGTATCTATGCGGAAGATTGGGGCCTTTATGTGGATTTATTCGGGTTCTGCCAGGAGGTTTCCTATGGTCTGTCCATGCGGGTCCGGGATGAATATTCCTGGCAAGGGACGCAAAATTATAGCGAACTGGCGGATTCCTATGGCCTGGAAAACGTGGAGGAGGATATACCGATTCAGATGATTGAGCTTCAGGATTGCCTGCTTCTGATGATGGAGCAGGATACTACTGTTGGGCTTTATTATGATGTGATAGAGCAGAGGGTTGTGGGTTTTCATTATTTTTTATGATTGGTGAAAACGTTGCGAAAAATCTTAAATAAATATAAAATTTATAATCTTTCTGACTTTTCTATTGAGAATCTTTTTTTCTTGACTTATACTTAAGGCGGAAGGTTCTTTGGGGCTCCGGTTCATTCCGGACCGGCAGTCCCGGGACCTGAGAGGATAGGATAAGAAGGAGATTTTTTCATGTCAGAAAAAGATTTACTGTCGGAAGTGGAGACGGAGGAGAACAAGACCAAGGAAGCCACTGAGGACAATCAGGAACATAAAGACGAGTACGAGGACATCTGCTACATCTGCCGCCGGCCGGAGAGCAAGGCCGGGAAGATGATCAAGATTCCAAACAATATCTGCATCTGCGCCGACTGTATGCAGAAAACCTTTGACAGCATGAACCAGGCCGGGTTCCCCTTGGGGGATATGAGCAATTTTAACCCCGCCAACATGCCGAATATGCCAGGGATCAGTTTCCCGGGCATGCCAAATATCAGTATGATCAATCTGTCGGATCTGCAGGGGATGATGCCCCAGAATCAGAAGATTAAGAAGAAAAAACCAAAGGAAGAGAAGGAGGAAAAGCCGGTTCTTGATATCAAGGCCATTCCCGCGCCCCACAGGATCAAGGCCAGTCTGGACGAGTATGTGGTGGGCCAGGAGCATGCCAAGAAGGTCATGTCCGTGGCGGTTTACAATCACTACAAGCGGGTGGCCTCCGACACTCTGGACGGCATTGAGATTGAGAAGTCCAACATGCTGATGATCGGGCCTACCGGAAGCGGCAAGACCTATCTTGTCAAGACCCTGGCGAAGCTTCTGGACGTGCCCCTGGCCATTGCGGACGCCACCTCTCTCACCGAGGCGGGCTATATCGGCGACGACATCGAGAGCGTGGTGACCAAGCTTCTGGCCGCCGCGGACAATGATGTGGAGAAGGCGGAGCATGGTATTATCTTTATTGACGAGATTGACAAGATTGCTAAGAAGAAAAATACTCACCAGCGGGATGTCAGCGGCGAATCCGTGCAGCAGGGGATGTTGAAGCTTTTGGAGGGCGCGGAGATTGAGGTGCCCGTGGGAGCCAACAGCAAGAACGCCATGGTACCCCTGGCCACCGTCAACACCAAGGATATTTTATTTATCTGCGGCGGCGCCTTCCCTGGCCTTGAGGACATTATCAAGGAGCGGCTGAACAAGCACTCCTCCATGGGCTTCCGTGCGGATTTGAAGGATAAATACGATGAGGAGGAGAATCTCTTACGGCGTGTGGCGGTGGAGGATATCCGAAAATACGGCATGATACCTGAGTTTTTGGGACGTCTGCCGGTGATCTTCACTCTCGACACCCTCACCGAGGACATGATGGTGGAGATTTTAAAGGAGCCCAAAAACGCTATTATCAAGCAGTACCAGAAGCTTCTGGCCATGGACGAGGTGAAGCTGGAATTTGAGGAGGACGCTTTGCGGGCCATCGCGAAGAAGGCCAGAGAGAAGGATGTGGGAGCCAGAGCCTTACGGTCCATCATTGAGGAATTTATGTTGGATATTATGTATGAGATTCCTAAGGATGACAACATCGGCAAGGTGACCATCACTAGAGCTTATATTGAAAACACCGGCGGGCCCATTATCACCATGCGGGGATATCAGGCGCTGCCGGGTTAGGATTACAGGGTGCGGATACTGCTGAAGGCCTCATAGAGATTCAGACGTCCGTACCCCCACTCCCGATTGGGATACTGCCGCTGGGGGTCCCGGTCTGCGCCGCGGATCAAAAGCCCCTTGATGTCCCCAGAGGTGAGTCTGGGATAATTCCCCCGGACCACGGCCCATTCCAGCAGGAGAGCAGCCGCGCCGGAGGTGATGGCGGCTGCGGCGCTGGTGCCCGTCCTGGGGACAATGCGATTTCGCAGGCCCACCCCCAGCACCCCTACAGCCGGGGCCACAAAGTCTGGCTTGACGGCCCCCTCAATGGTGTACCCTCTGCCGGAATCCAGATAGATACTTCCGGTCCTGTCGTCATAGCCGCCCACGGTCATGGGGAAACGGGCACCTCCCGGAACGGTGACGGTGGTATCCGGGTTGGAATTTAAGAAAAACACCTCACCGCCCAACAATGCTTCCAGGGGCAGCCACATATGATATTCTCCGTGAAACACATTCTCTCCATACACCCGGACATTCCAGATTCCCTGGCTGGGTTTTTCAAAGCGCATGAAAATTAACTGTAGATCATTGGAGGCGAAGCTGATATTTTTGTCAATGCTCACCCGGGTATTTTCAAAGATAAAGGTATACTCCCGGCGGACATTCTGGGGGCTGAGCCTGGGAATCCGTTCCCCGGTTGGGGAGACGATTTCCACTGTGAAGGTTTCGGACACCAGGCTCCACAGCTCCAGGGTGAAGCCAGGCAGGGAGCTGCCCACATTGATCTCCACGTTATCAAAGGCTCCGTTTTCCGCAATGACGCCCCGGTAGTGATGGCGCCGGTTGGCTTCGTTGCCTGCCGCAACAGCTGCGGAGCGCTTAAGCTTACGGACCAGGCCGTCCAGCACATTGGACAGGGGGCTGACGCCCCCGTGGCTGCCCCAGTTGGTGCCAAGGCTTACGCAGAGGGACAGGGGCATGTCAAGGGCATAGGCCAGCCGGTCCAGATAGGCGATGCCTGCCATAATGTCGTTTTCCTGAAAGGCGGTGACCTCCTCCCCCACGAAAAAAAAGTCCCGCAAAAATTGTTTGGCCTCCTTCAGTTTTACTACTCCGATGGCGGCGTAGGGAGCCGCCCCCACAAAAGCCTGCCCGGGGTCCGCCCCTCCGGCGGCCAGACTGGCCACATAGGTGCCGTGGCCGTTTTCGTCCGTGACAGGGACCACCGTCAGGGGATTTTCCGAGGCCAGCGCTTCGTTAATCTGTCCGGCCCGGTACTCCGCCCCGTAGATAAAATGCTCGGGGGCCGGTCCCTCCCTGCGGGTCTGGTCCCAGATGGCGGCAATCCGGGTGGAGCCGTCCGCGTTGCGAAACAGGGAATTCTGATAGTCGATTCCGGTGTCGATAATTCCAATCAGAACCCCTTGCCCTTTTAGGGACAGGGGGGGCTGGTTCTGTATCTGGCTGATTCCGCTGGCCTCCATGGCAAGCTCATCCAGGGTAGTGAACAGCTTGGGGATGGCCGTGTAAGTATAGTTGGTGACTTGGAAGGGCGGCAGGCCTTCTCTGGGCCAGTAGCCTACCACATAGCGGCTGTCGATTTCCTGCAGGCAGGGCGGCAGGGAAAAGCGTTCTCTTTGGTTATCCGTTTCTACGATCAAGTCATAGTATTCATCGGAATAGACGGCTTTTGTGCAATCCATGGCTGCTCCTGTTAAATTACCCTTATTGCTATCATATGACGGTGGGGCGTTTTTTATGGAAAATTATGGCTTGTTTCGGAGGTTTTTCTGTGTTATAGTTGATTTATCAGAAATGGTCTAAGCTTCCGGCGCGCTCGCGCTACTTATTCCAAAATGACAGAAATAATATTGATTCGAGGAGGAGATTGCTTATGAAGCAAAAGGAAACGTTATTGTACGCAAAATCAGAGAAGGAGGTTGTGCAGGCTTTAAAGGAGCAACCGGCGCTGTTCCGCCGCTACCAGTCCATGGAGGAAAAGTGGCGGCAGAGATTCCTGGACTATTGTACCCGAAAGAAAACGTTACCAATTACCTATGACCCGTTTTTTAAACGTCTGTTTCACCCGGAGATTCATCCGGGGAGGCTTTCACGGTTCTTAAGCAGCCTGTTGGGTCAGAAGGTAACAGTGAAGCGGATTTTGCCCAGCGAGGAAACGTTATTGGATGGCGGTGCGCTGCTGATTATGGATATCCTGGTGGAACTGGAGGACGGTTCCCTGGCCAATGTGGAGGTCCAGAAGGTGCCATATATGTTTCCAGGGGAGCGGATGAGTTGTTATTCCTCGGATTTGGTGCTGCGGCAATACAGCCGGGTGAAGGGGGAGAAAGGGAAAGCGTTTACATATAGCGATATGAAAAAGGTGTATACGATTGTTCTGTTTGAGACCAGTACCATGGAATTTCACCGGGAGGGGTTGGGGTATATCCACAGAGGAAAAATAACCTTTGATACCGGCTTAGAGCTGGAGCTTCTGCAGGAATATTGTCTCATTGCCCTTGACGTATTCCGGAAAATCCTTTATCCTAAAGATAGAAGTGAGCAAACAGGATGGCTATCTCTGCTGGCGGTGGAGGACGTGTCGGCGGCAGAAGCTTTGAAACAAGACTATCCGTGGTTGGAAGAGATATACCGTGACATGGCGGAGTACATGAGGAAGCCGGAGGAGGTGCTGAATATGTTTTCGGAGGCGTTGAAAATCCTTGACCAAAATACCGTGCAATACATGATTGATCTTCAACAGAAGGAGTTGGAACAGCAGCGGAAGGAGTTGGAACAGCAACAGAAGGAATTGGAGGAAAAGGAGAGAAAATTGGAAGAAAAGGACAGGGAATTGCTTCAGAAGGATGAACTGCTTATGGAGCAGAATGAAAAAAATCAGAGGCTGAGAGAGGAAAACGCAAGACTGCGAAAACAATTAGCGGAAGGCTAAATGCTTCTGGCACAGTAAGAAGGCACCGGTGTGCGTGGATGTATACAGGGAGGAACTATGATATTTATAATAATTGCGGCGGCAATCTTTACCCTTGATTGGATTGTAAAAAAGCAGATAGACAAAAAACGAAATCTTAGAGAGGAAAGCCGTATCTTAAAGGGCAAAATTATTTTGCGGAAATACTACAACAAGGGAGCCATGCTGAATTTTCTGGAGCGCCGTCCAAGGGTGGTGCGGATTGTCTGCGGGATTATGCTGGTCCTCTTTTGCGGCATGTTTCTTTTCCTGCTGCGGGAAAAAGGAAACCGTGGCTTGAAGCTGGGAGCTGCCATGATTATCGGCGGCGGCGCCAACAATCTTTATGACCGCCTTACCAAAGGCCATGTGGTGGATTATTTCAGCTTTAAGAGCCGTTTCCCGCGATTGCAGCGGATTGTATTCAACCTCTCGGATATGTTTATTTTCCTGGGGTCCCTTCTGATGCTGCTTTTTCATCGTAACAAATAATAAGTCTACGCTTTGGGCATATATATAAAAACAAATGGAGAGTTCCGCTTGCGGAACTCTTTCGAATTTGCGTTTTATAATATAATTACCGGCAGCGAAGAGTGGGTTTGAAAGTATTTCAGCGGACAAATTTTATCCGATGAAGCAAGGTCATAACGTTGGGGTTTATACCATGTAACCAACGGAGACTTCCGGTTTGGGTATACCCGATTTATAATAGTAGCATAAAAGGAAAGGGTGATTGATATGGAATACGCAACTTTGAACAATGGAATGAAAATGCCAATGGAAGGAATCGGAACCTTCCTGCTGACACCGGACGAGGCGGAAGCCTCCGTCCTAAGCGCCCTTCAGTGCGGCTATCGTCTCATAGACACCGCCAACGCCTATGTCAATGAGAAGGCTGTGGGCCGGGCCATGAAAAAATCCGGTCGGAAGCGGGAGGAAATCTTCCTGGAGACAAAGCTGTGGCCCAGCTTCTACGAGCAGGCCGACGCGGTGGAAAAGACGCTGGAACGGCTGGACACCGATCATATCGATTTGCTGCTCATCCATCAGCCCGCCGGCAACTATATGGCCGGATACAAACTGATGGAAAAGGCCTATAAGGAGGGCAAGGTGAAAGCCATCGGCTTATCAAACTTCACAGCGGAGCAGATTCAGGAGATTCTGGATGTCTGCGAGGTAAAGCCCGCCGTGCTGCAGACGGAGGTACATCCCTACTCCCAGGAAAAAGAACTGAAAAAGTTCCTGGAGAAAGAAGGCATCGTCATCCAGGCCTGGTATCCTCTGGGCCATGGAGACAAAGCGCTGATCCAGGAGCCGCTGTTTAGCGAACTGGGAAAGAAGTACGGAAAATCCAATGCCCAGATCATCCTGCGGTGGCACATCCAGGCTGGGAACATTGTTATCCCCGGTTCGAAGAATTCGGACCATATTAAGGATAATTTCGATTTGTTTGATTTCTCCCTTACCGATGAGGAGATGGATAAGATTGCTGTCATGGATCAGCAGAAGCGCTACTATACCAGCACACCCGAGATGTTAAAAGCCTACGCCGAGATGGTACCTCCGGTGGACGAGCAGAAATAATGAAATACCCTCCGGGCATACCTGTATGTCCAAAAAACTGGACTGGAATAAGGAAAGGAGCAAGATTATCATGAGAAAAAATTTTGGAACAAAATCCTGGTTTTATCTACTGCCGGTGCTGATCATCGGCACCTATAATGAGGACGGTACCGCCGACGCCATGAACGCCGCCTGGGGCGGTCTGTATGACGCCGATAAGGTGGTACTGTGCTTAAGCGCAGGCCATAAGACCACCGCTAACATTAAGGCCAGAGGAGCGTTTACCGTCAGCTTTGCCGACGCCTCCCATGTGGTGCCCTCCGACTATGTGGGCATGGTTTCCGCCAACAGTGAGCCAAAGAAGCTGGAGAAATCCGGCTTCCATGTGACTGGAAGTGAATTTGTGGACGCGCCCCTTATCGACGAACTTCCGGTAGCGCTGGAGTGTAAGTTCTTAAAGGTCAACGAGGATGGCAATATCATTGGCCAGATTGTCAATGTCAGTGTGGACGAAAGTGTTCTGGGGACGGACGGAAGTATTGATTTTGAAAAATTTCGGCCTATTTCCTTCGAGCCTGCCCATAACAGCTACCATGTGTTGGGAGAAAAGGTGGGCAACGCCTTCGGCGACGGCGCGCAGTTGAAATAAATGTATAAGGATGATTATTATGACTGACGGAACCATCGATAGAGATATCGTGAATGAATCTGCGCCTGACTTGGTTGATGATTGCCGGCGGCGGTACGGTGAACTGGTCCTTTTTACAGGAGGGGCTGATCGACGAACTGAGCCTGGTCATCGCTCCCGTGGCAGATGGCAGTACCACCGCCGTCTCCATTTTTGAACAGGGAGAGTTTCTGCCTCCCCATGGGCCCGTGGCCTTTGGGTTGAAGGAGGCCAGGCCGCTGAAGGACAACGTGCTCTGGCTGCGGTATACGGCCATGGAGTCTTAGGGTTGACCACAAAAACAGGGGTGTATCAAAGCTACAAGCAAACGGCTTATAATCTTGATACACCCCTGTTTTCTAATCACTTACGGTTCATCAATATCTTATATCTTAATAAAAAATCGAAATTTCTATTTATAGACACAGGTACATTGTTAAACGTTCAGGTGAAAAAAATTAGCGGATAGTGGTTACATTCACTGCCTGAGGTCCCTTGGAACCCTCTGTTACATCGAACTCTACCGCAGCGCCTTCTTCTAAGGACTTAAAACCGTCCATAGCCAGACCTGTGTAGTGAACGAATACGTCATTTCCAGTCTCATCAGAAATGAAACCATATCCCTTTTGGTTGTTAAACCATTTTACTGTACCTTGCATGTCAGTACCTCCAAAAAATAAATATATATGCTGTGTTTCACAACATAGACATATCATACCACAGTCTGAATGAAAAGTAAAGTAAAATAAAAAATATTTTCAGAGAATTTCAAAAGGTATTTTATGATGTTTGAAAAATATGGAAATTAATCGGTCCCATTCCTGTTCCAGAGACTTATTCATGGAGAAGGTCCGGTAGGAAATCCCGGTGGTGCAGGTGAGTTTCCCTTCGGAAAAACGCAGATTCAAAAACATCCCTGTAATCTCTTCCGTCCGAAAACCGGTCCCGGATTTCTCCACGGTCCTTTTCTGATTCTCCGGCGACAGTTGAAATACAAACTTGAAGGCCAGGGGCGTGTGTGGGCCCTTGATCAAATGGACGCACATGGGCCGAAGCAGAGCAAAGGGAGCGACAGCCGTCTGCTTGATGAGATCATAGGCTTCGTCTTCAGGACTGTAGTAATCCGGATTCAAATGCCCGTCAATGGTGTAATTGATTCCGGTACTGATAGTAGCCTCCGGCAATAAAAAATGGTCCATAAGGTCTGTGCGGAGTAATTTGTTCATAAAATCTTTTACATCCACAAGCTGAAGTGCAATCATGGAAGCAGGCTCCTCTCCTGTAACTTTTTGCCTATTATATCATATTTTTATTAAAATTTTCATCTGGTACTCGAAAAAAAATGATTTTTATAGTATAGTAGTGTTACAGTATAGACGGCAGATAAAAATGCCTCAAAGCCGCCAAAACGGCATTCAGTTAAGGAGGAACCATCAATGACAGCACATACGGAAATAGAAAAATTAAGGACTATGCTAAAGGCAGGAACCAGCGCGGCTCTCACGGTAGAAGAAGCCGCAAGGCAGCTTCGGGAAGCCGGCTTTGAGGAGTTGTCCTTTCAATATACCTGGGGTCTGACCCAGGGCGGAAAATATTTTATGAAGCACCATGGCACCACGTTATTTGCCTTTACCGTGGGGGAGAAGCTGGACTATCGGGACAGCTTCCGCATGGCGGCGGCCCACACCGATTATCCCTGCCTGCGGATCAAACCCAATCCTGACATAGAGGCAGCCGGTTACCGGCAGCTTAACGTGGAGGTCTATGGCGGCCCCATTTTAAATACCTGGCTGGACAGACCGCTTTCTGTCAGCGGCCGGGTGGCCGTAAGGAGTGAGGACGTTCTGCGCCCGGACATGCGCCTTCTGGAGATAAAGCGTCCTCTGATGGTGATTCCCAATCTGGCGATTCATCTGAATAAGGAAGTCAACAAAGGAGTGGAATTAAACCGTCAGACCGATTTGCTTCCGATTATCGGGACCCTGTCCGCTTTGGGAAGGGGCAGCGGGAAAGCAGAAAGCTGCGCCAAAAAGCCGGAGGAAGCCGGAGCGGAGGGCATGGGCTTCCTGGATTTTCTGGCACAGGAGCTTTCCGTTGCCAGGGAAGATATTCTGGACTATGAGCTCTGGATCACCTGCCTGGAGGAGCCAAAGCTTGTGGGCATTGAGCAGGATCTGCTGCTGTCGCCGCGGTTAGACAATCTCACCTCGGTGCAGGCTCTGTTATCCGGAATCATAAACGGAACCCGCAGGGAAGGGTTCAATCTGATCGCGCTCTTTGATCACGAGGAGGTGGGAAGCCGCAGCAAGCAGGGCGCAGCCTCTCTGATGCTTCTGCATTTGCTGGAAAAAATATGCGAAAGCTTTGGGAGAACTCCCATGCAGACGAAGGAGATCATTTACGATTCCCTGTTTTTGTCGGTGGATGTGGCCCAGGGAACCCACCCCAACTATCTGGGGAAAATGGATGTGACTAACCGTCCGGTGTTAAACGGCGGACTCTGTCTGAAGGAAGCCTGCTCCCAGTCCTACGCCACGGACTGCGAGGCGGTAGCCATTGTGGAACAGCTTTGTCGGGCAAAGGAGATTCCTTACCAGAAGTTTGTGAACCGCTCCGATGTGCCGGGAGGGGGGACCCTGGGCGCCATTGCCTCCAGCGTGATTCCTGTTCCCACCATAGATATCGGGGTACCACTTCTGGCCATGCATTCGGCGGTGGAGACCATGGGTGTGAAGGATCAGATAGCGATTACGGATTTATTGACCGCATTTTTTTCTATTTAGGGAGCCCTGGACAAAGAGTGGAAGAGGGAAGAGCATTGGAGACAGAATTCTGGGCGCTTCGGGAAATTGGTCAGAATAGGAGGCGAAGCTTGTGAAAAGAGTCAGAACAAGAATCCTGGCGGGGGTATGCCTGTTTGCTATGCTTTTGTTTTCCGGCTGCGGATTTTTCCCGGAGGATTTCATTGGGACAAATCCGGGACAGATGGAGCAGGGGGAGAACCCCGGGGAGACAGAGCCGTCTGCGGGGGAAAAGACGCCGGAGGAAGAAGAACAGGCGATCGCAAGCCCCCAGTTCGGAAGCGGGCAGCAGGAACCGGTCCGGGGGCAGATCCAGGGAATTTCCGACGGCAGATATGCCTATGAATGTCTGAATGACACGGAAAAGCAAGTTTACGACCAGATGCTGCATGCCATTTTAAACTATGACGAAAAGGTAGATCTGGACACAAATGACACGGAGGTCACGCAAAAGGCCTATCAGGCCCTTTGCGCGGATTACGGCGGACTGTTCTGGGTGCAGGGCTACACCTTTACCAGCTATACCATGGGAGAAAAAGTGATAGGGCTGGAATTTGCGCCGGATTACCGGATGGAGGAGCAGGAGAAAGAGGAACTACAGAGCCAGGTAGATCTGGTGGTGGACCAGTGGCTGGCTGGCATTTCTGCCGAGGCTTCCGACTACGAGAAGACCCGCTATGTATTTGAGACGCTTATTGAAAAGGTAGACTATGTGGAGGGAGCACCGGAGAATCAGAATATACTCAGCGTCTTTTTATATGGGGAGACAGTCTGCCAGGGGTATGCATGTGCTACCCAGTATCTGCTGGAGCAGCTGGGAATCCCCTCCACTGTGGTTTCAGGCTATGCCAACGGGGAAGCCCACGCCTGGAATCTGATTGAGCTGGACCAGATTTATTATTATATGGACACTACCTGGGGCAATTCCACCTATCTGGATCTGGATAGTCAGCAGGAAAAATTCGTCAATTACAATTTTATGTGTATGACGGAGACGGAATTGCGGCTAAACCATGAGCCGGAGACGGGTTTTCCACTGCCGGAGTGTAACTCCATCGAGCATAATTACTATGTACAGGAGGGACGGTATTTTGATAGCTGGGACCCGGAGGCCATCGGCTCTGTGTTCCGGGAGGCGTGGGAGAGTGGGCAGTCCTCGGTGGCGGTAAAATTTATAAATTCCGAGCTGTATAATCAGATGAAGGAATATTTTGTCAATCAGCAGAGAATTACCGACTACTGTAATGGGATAGACACGATCTATTATATGGAATCGCCTGAGTTTTGTGTGATCACCGTGAATTTTGATTAAACTTTCATAAAATCCGCAAGAAAGACTTTTCAAAGGGGAGGGTTTATGTTAGTATTAAGTAGTATTAAGAACTACATATGAAAGCTATTGTGACAAGGGTAAGGAGGATAATATGAGCTATAAAATTGTGGTGGACAGTTGCGGGGATTTGCCGGAGAAATTAAAGAAAGACTTTCATTTTGAATCGGTACCCCTGGAAATTTTTGTGGACGATTTCCATATCCTGGATGACGATACCTTTGACCAGGCGGATTTTTTGAAAAAAATGAAGGAGAGTCCCAACTGCCCCAAATCCACCTGCCCCTCCCCGGAGCGGTACATGATGGCCTACAACTGTGAGGCGGAGCATGTCTATGCGGTTACCTTGTCCGCCAAGCTGAGCGGTTCTTATAACAGCGCTGAGCTTGGGAAATTGCTTTATATTGAGGAGAAAGGTGAGAAGCAGATTCATGTCTTTGACTCTAAATCAGCCTCTGTGGGAGAGACGCTTATCGCCATGAAGATTCAGGAATATGAGGAGGCGGGTATGGCCTTTGAAGAGGTGGTATCCAGGGTGGACGCCTTTATTGAGGAGATGGATACCTTTTTCGTCCTGGAGACACTGGAAACCCTGCGGAAAAATGGCCGTCTCAGCAATCTCAAGGCCTTCATGGCCAGCGCCCTCAACATCAAGCCGGTGATGGGAGCCA
>CALWLN010000031.1 GCA_944381535.1 uncultured Lachnospiraceae bacterium | reverse complement strand
TCTGTATCAAACCTTTTGTTGATAATTACGGCTACAAAACAGGCAGTGTTTTTACTGCTGATGAAACCTATATCAAAGTCCGTGGGATCAAAGCTTATATCTGGTTTATCATGGATGCTGCCAGCCGTTCCATCATTGGATATCAAGTATCTGACAACCGCAGTGTCGGCCCCTGCATCCTTGCTATGCGTATGGCTTTCCGTCATCTATCCGAACTGCCCAAAAACTTCAGATTCATTGCTGACGGCTATAGTGCCTACCCGTTGGCCGCAATGGAGTTTGCCAAAAAGTTTAAAGATAACTTTAAATTCAGCATTACACAGGTGATCGGCCTCACTAATGATGACGAAGTATCCAAGGAATTCCGTCCATACAAACAGCTGATTGAACGCCTCAACCGTACCTACAAAGCTTCTTACCGTCCAACAAACGGCTTTGATAACTACGATGGTGCCAACTATGATTTGGCCTTATGGGTGGCCTATTATAACTTTCTCCGCCCACACAAGCACAATAATTATCAGGCTCTAAACAAAGTCGATATGCTAAACGGTGCTGACAACATGCCCGGCAAATGGCAGCTGCTTATCTTTCTCGGCCAGCAGACAATTCTGGATCTGTAAGCCGAAGGCTCCAACTGTTCTTAGATTCCAAGCCCGAGGTAAGGAACCCAGCCACTGAAAGCCCCGCTTTCAGCCCTGCCTTTGACAGTACGCAAAAGAACTGCTATACTGCTGTATTCGACGGAAGAATTTCTAACTGTTCTTGAGTTCTTCGCCGTCGGTAATTCACCTACAGCAGTTCTTTTGCGTGCTGTCAAGGGTGGCGGCCGCTTACCTCAGACTAAAATATCTGCAATTTTCAAGGTTCATCTGAGCCTTTTTCTTTGGCTCTGTTTTTTCATAGGTCACTTGACACTATCTCCTTATGCTTCGTTTCTGCAACACCAAATTCTACAAATCAAAATCAAGCAATGACGTCATTTAACAAGATTCTCACTAATTTTCTTACTCTCAGTATAGTACAAAGTTAAAATTCTGCCAAGAAAAATAGACTTCATTTGAAGTTTTTTCGTCTTATCGGCTACAAGTGGAAACTGGAAAATCCTAGATATTCTTTACATTTTTGGCATAATCGTATAGAATAGTTCTATACTGTTTGGAAATGAGGATTCGAATATGAACAAAATAACTTTTTCCAGGAGTATTCCCGGCTTGTCTGCGGAGGAAGTCCTGGTTGAAGAAAATTATTCCATGTCCCATTGTCATATGCATGAAACGTCGGAGCTGCTGTTTATGCTGGAAGGCGAGCGCTATTGGCTGATCGAACAAGATATCTATCATCTGAAGCCTGGTATGGCGATTCTGATCAACCGGAACCAGCTCCACCAAGGGAACATGATTGATAAAAATGCCACCTTCCGCCGTTTTCTGCTGTATCTGGACGAACCTGTGCTGGAAAGTTATTTTTCATTACCGGAAGCCCCTGGCATCCGGGGCTTCGGTGATAATTACTGGGGTGTCGCCGAATATATACCGGAGGATTGGCAGAAATCCCTTACCATCTTCGAGATGCTAAAGCAGGAGCTTGACCGGAACGATTCCAGCGGAAACACCATGGCGGTACTTCTCACAGTGCAGCTGATGACTCTTTTCGCCCGAAACCGGAGGAAACAGGAAAACATTCTTTATCGAAATCCGAACCCGGAGCGTTCCATACACGCCGGCATTCATCAGACCGTCCATGAAATCGCAATTTATCTGCAGAATCATTCCGGAGAACCATGCTCCCTGGATGATGTCGCGGCTCATTTTTTCATCAGCCGTTCCTACCTGACACGGATTTTCAAATCCGTCACCGGCTTTACCGTGACCGAATATCTGATGATCTGCCGTGTCCGAAAAGCCAAAATGCTATTGGACAAAACGGATTTAAATATCACGGAAATCTCCACTCAGATAGGCTTTGGAAGTATCTCCTACTTTGAACGAATTTTCAAGAGAATGACAGATTTGACGCCTCTGCAATACAGAAAAAGAAATCTCTAGCAGAAAAATGAGAGGTCAGTGACGGACTGCCTCTCATTTCTTATGTATAAAATCAAATATCATTTTACTTCAGCAGATAGACGTAACCTTCCACTCAAGGGTATTCGCATGATAAGCAATTACCTCCCGCGTCTCGCCGGGCAGCAGATCAAAATAATTATCGCTAAACTTATAGTCTCCCCATATTGTTACATGGTGGGCAAACCTGTTGCTGAAAAGAGTGATATGTACATTTTCCCCCTCCTGCCGGCAGTCCGAAATCTCCACTTCAGCCCGTGGCACTGACAACTTCCGAAATTCCATGGTATACAGGGAAGCCGGCTCAATGGTGTGTGCCGGAATCACCACCAGCGTTCCCCTGGTAAAGTCATATTCCTGCAGCTTTTCCCGCAAAATGTAACTGCGGCTCCTGGGAGCGGCCCAAAGCTTCAGGGGCTTTAACCTGCGCACACTTCCGTCAAAGGAAACATATCCGTACTGGGCATCCATCTCAAGGGCTTCACCGCTGTCATTGCATAGTTGTACCACAAGATCGTCCTCTACCACACGCAATGTCACCTTCTGAGACCGGAAGGCACGTTTCACTCCATAATAGCCAATCTTACGCCGCAGATAATAATCCACAATCGACCAGCCCACCTCGCCCCAGGTATCGTTGTACATCCAAAACAGAGCTCCCCCACAGAAATCCTTGAAACGTATGGCTTCCAGGGAATATCTCAACATCAATCCATGCACGGCTCCCGCATAATAGAGATACTTCTCCATGCTCAGGTCTTTGGCCGCAATCCCATAATGCTTCTCGATACCGGCAAGCACCGTATCCTTCTCAAAGGTATTATTGTGCAATTGCCAGATTTTAGAATCGCGCTCTACCGGATTTCCGTCGAAGTATTCTCTTATGGTGTCCAGAGTACATGGTCCGATATATCCGTATTCACTGACAAATTTCCCCGTAATCTCATCGTAAACAAAGGGATCTATCCTCCGTTCCATCCTTGCGTTCATCATTACCCAGTAATGGGTATCCCCCGCAGTCTGCTCCCCCGGAAGATGGCCGCCGTAGGGTGAACTGTTCCAGTATGGAATCTCCGGGCAATTATTTCGGACTACCTCCCTGGCAATGACATTGCTGGTGTAGAGACCATACTGTCTCTCACGGGAGTACTGAAGTCCCCATCTGGAATTTGGGCGAAAAATCATATGGTTTTCATTATTGCCGCACCAGATTCCCATGCAGGGATGGTTCCTAAGGCGTCTGGTCTGGTAATCCATCTCCCGTCGCACCTTGTGGCAGAAGGATTCCCGGTGGTCGGGATAAGCAGAACAGGCAAACATAAAATCATGCCATAAGAGCAGACCATACCTATCACAGAGCTCATAAAAAATATCCTTCTCATAAAAGCCGCCGCCCCAGACACGCAGAACATTAAAGTTGGCTTCCACAGCCTCTTTGATCAATGTCTCATATTTTTTCTCTGACACGCGGGCATAAATACTGTCACTGGGAATCCAGTTCGCGCCTTTGCAGAAAATCGGCTGTCCGTTCACCACCCAGGTAAAAAGCCTTTCTTCCCCTTCCTCCCCAAGCGACGAGGTGTCAAGCTCAACCATGCGAACCCCGTATTGGAAGGAGGGAAAGGTTGTCTTAGTACCCTCACAAACCACAGAAAGGCTTACATCATAGAGGGGCTGCGAACCGTATCCATTGGGCCACCACAGCTTTGGGTCAGGCAGCTCCACGCTGAAGTCGATATAATTATAACCACTGGTAAGAAGCTCCCTCCTCCATTCTCCGGATACACAGGCTTTTCCATCCATTGACATTGTGAATGTGATATCACAGTCCCGGGTCGCGAACAGATCCAGATTTTCAATATTAGCCATGATATCCAGGACTGCCGGATTTCCCAGCGACCTCACCGCCACCTTCACTTCCCGTATTGCCACCTTTTCAAAGCAGTGAAGCTCCACGCTGCCGACGATACCGCAGGTAACCACCTTGGGTCCCCAGTCCCAGCCAACGGAATACTGGGGGCGGCGTACAAAGGCCCGCCGAAAATCTCCCCTGTCATAAGCACCTCTGTCCCCTTCATGGCAGACAGCCCAGTTGATCTCCGCCAAATCCTCATCGGAAACCGTCTCCAGGCCAGTGGTTACACGTACCACGATCTCATTCTCTCCCTGATGGATGTACTCCTTCACATCTTTGACAAAAGGGCAATGCACATTGGCGTGGCTGCCCAGCCAAATACCGTTCATAAATATGTCGCTTTGGGTATCAACGGCCTCGACAAAAAGTTCGACGGCCTCATAATCCTCCGGACGATCGTTGAACACAAAGGTCTTAAAATACCACCAGGCATAGTTCTCGATCCACTCACTGTCGTGGCAGTAGTCAGCCAGAACCGGATCCCTGATCACACCGTTTTCAATGAGCGGCATCCGCACATCGCAGGGCAAGGAGCAATCATACCAGTCCTCTTTCTCCACCCGTACTTGCGCAAGCTTCTCCTTCGTCATAACCATTCTTGCCTTGTGAAGCTTCCATGCGTCATTCAGACTTATCTTCATACTCTTCCTCCTCCATTTGCGGCAAAACTCCCCTGCACACCACACACAGGGGCGCCGGAATGAACAATTGTTCCTTTTCCATTGTCAATACGGGCCCATCCACCCGGAATATGGTTACATTGCCGCTTCTCTCATTGGCGCAGAACAGCTGGTCCTCCACCAGAAGAAAATCCCGTGGAAAGGCGCCGCCGCAGGGCGTCACCGAGCATAGCTTCAGATGTTTTCCGTCCCACTCCAGACAGGAAATGGAATCATCCCCGCGATTTGACACATAGACATACTTCCCCCGTACCCGGATGGCTGCGGAAATATTATCCTTATTCTTCTCCTCCAGCACCGGAACCGTTTCTTCCCTGGTAAGGCGACAGTCGGAATAGTCAAATACCGTCACGGAGGAATCCAGTTCATTGACACAAAAGACGGTCCGTCCATCCACGGAATAAGCAAGGTGTCTCGGGCCGCAGCCCGCAGGAACATGAGCTGTGGACAGGAGCTTTAAGTCCTCATCATAGCTGTAAATGGCGTCCAGTCCCAGATCAACCGCCAAAAGGCACCGGTGATCCGGTGACTGTGAAACAAAATGAAGGTGGGAGGCCTCCTGCCGGACAGGGTGCACCCCCACGCCGGAATGACTCCGCAGTTTGCCGTCAGAGGAAAAGACGCTCCCTGAGCTGTAATTTGCCACATAGGTTTTCCCCCGCCAGCCGCACAGATGGCAGGCCACCTCCCCTTTGGTGCTTATGAGCGACATTTGAGGACCAAGGCTTCCGTCCCCCAGCAGTGGATACGCCGCCAGACCGCTTTCCCGGCTGCCCTCAAAGGGCCGCCGGAACAAAACCTCCATGGTATCTCCGGTCACATTCAGATAGGTGGGCTGGTCACAGGTTGTCTTATCTTCCAACCGCAGCCTGCCCGCCTCCAAATAATAGTGATAGATTCCTCCTCCGTCCACGCAGGAAGCAAAATACAGGTGGTACATGTTTTCACTCTCCTCTTCCAAACCGTATCATACAGTATCCATATGGAGCAAGGGTCAGCTTGTCGCCGTCCCGCAGAGCCAGGTTCTTAAGCAGCACCTCCCCGGACTCCATGCCCTCTATCACCAGCTCATATGCCGTGTCTCCAAAATTTCCGGCATACAGGATACGGCACTTCTTCTCTCCCTGTCCGCTCTCTGCCCCGGCCCCTGCTACTAGCACCCGTTCAAAGAATGCGATCTTCTTATTTTCCGCATCTTCCTTCCAGACCGTTTTCCCATACCGCAAAATATCGCTTGACGCCTTTAACCCATTGAGTCTGCGAAATACCGTCTGGCGCCTTTTGCTGAATTCCTCCTTTTGAATACTCCAGTCTGTCACTTCATAGGTTCCCGGATAGAAGCGGTTGGCAAACATGGAAAGCTTCGAGGAATCCGCAAGCTCATTTCCACAGTAAACCATGGGTATGCCGTCAATGGCATAATTCATGGCCAGCACTGCTTCCATCCCCTCATGACCTGCCACCAGTTCCGCCCGGACGGGCCAGTCCGTAACCGTATCGTGATTGTCCATATCCCGCAGAACCAGACCGCCCTCCGGCTTCTGGTCATCATACTCCTGCCAGACTTCCTTAAGCCTGCAGGCGTCCGAGTCTCCCTGTAACAGCCGGTACAGCTCATTGTGCCATGCAAAATGATAGATGGATTCAAAGGAAGATTGCAGATAGGACAGATTCCGGCCTTCGTCCAGCAGTACCACATCCTCCTTGATTCTGGTCATGCGCCGTTTCCCCTCGTCCCAGAAATCGATGGGGACCCCATCTCCCACATCACACCGGAAGCCGTCCACATCCACTACGTCTACATAATAGACCATATTACACCACAGATACTCTCTTAAACCAGAACAATGAAAATCCAGCTCCGCGAAATGCCATCTGTTATACTCCATATTGCCATCTTTATCCTGCTTCGCATATTCCGGATGTCTGCACAGAATCTCCGCATTGGGGCTCATATGCAGATATACAAGATCCAGGAGCACCTTCATCTGACGCCTGTGGGCTTCCTTTACCAGCGCTTTCAGATCCTCCATGGTTCCATATTCTTCATCTATTTCAAAATAATCAGACATGCGGTACGGATTTTTCGGATTATTGGTGCCGGAGGCCTTCTGCCGTTCGCTCCAATGCGTCTGGTCCGTGGAATCGTCTGCCGTAAAGATCGGACACAGGTAAAGGATTCGAAACCCCAGCTCATGCAAAAAATCCAGCTTCTCCGTCACCGCCTTGATTGTTCCTTCCTTTGCGAAGGTTCTTGGATTGATTTGGTAAACTGCGCTCCGGGATAACCAGTCCGGAACCTCAATCGCTCTGTTTCTCATAATAATTTTCTCCTTTCACGCCGCAAGCTGTCATACCTTGACAGCAACCTTGACCATTTCCATCAACTGATATCTCTGCTGAGTATTGGGGGTGTTTCGCACCTGCTGGGCATAAAAAAGCGTGATTTCATTTTTTCTGTCCACAGCCAGAAACGCTCCCGCCGCGCCGCCCCATCCGAAATCTGTTTTCTTTTCGTCTATGGGACACCGCACTCCCAGACCGTACCCATACCCCTCTACGGTGTAGGTCCTTCGCTGGCTTTCTGACAGGCAGTTGGTACTCATCAGATCCGTGGTCTCCGATTTCAGCAGGATACCGCCTTTTCGCAGGGCCTCCAGAAATCTGATATAATCCTCCACCGTGGACACCGCTCCCGCGCCGCCGCTGTCGTATTCCGTGCCCAGACGAAATTCGTTCCGGTTCCCGCAGTTTATGATCTCACCGTCATAGCGGTACTGCTCCGTGAGAGTGTCCCAATCGCCCTTCTCCAGGTGAATGGCCGAATGCTCCATTTCCAGAGGCTCAAAAATATGCTTCCGTACATAATCCCGGAAAAGCTCCCCGCTTAAGACTTCTACCAGCGCAGCCAGCACGTCATGACAAAGGCTGTATTCATAGCGCTCCCCCGGTTCAAAGAGCAGCGGCTCCCTGGCCAGGTATTCCATGGTTTTGCGGGTTGGACACTTCCCCTCTGTCTCCTTTTGGGCCCGCTTCAGCTGTTCCGAATTCAAATTATAGGAAAATCCCGCCGTCATGCAGAACAGATCCTTGATTTTTATGCTGTTCTCCGCTTTTTTGATTCCCTCCGGGGTCCTGACATACATCTGCGCAAACTCGGGCATGTACTTTTTCAGCTCGTCCTCCAGCTGAAAACACCCCTTCTCATATAGCTGCAATGCCGCCGTACAGGTAATCGGCTTTGTACAGGAATAAATCTGATATCGTTCGTTTCCTCTGACCGGAATTTTTTCTTCTATATCAGAATACCCGTTCCTGCGGCGGTAAACGCATTTTCCTTTCTGATACACAACGCAATCATACCCCGGTATTCCCATTTCCAGAAATCCGTCCAGAAAATGAGTAAGCCTTTCAAACATGTTTTCCTCCATCCACATAGATGCTTTCCCCGGTGATATAGCGGCCCTCCCGGGAACACAAGAGCCGCACAATTCCTGCGCAGTCCTCCTTCTCCCCGTAAAATCCCATGGGAATGCTGTCCGTCACCTGTCTGGCATAGGCCTCATCCTTCAAAGCCTCCGTATTCCGGTCCGTGGCGATCACCCCGGGAGCCACGTTATTGACGGTAATGCCGTCCCGGGCCAGTTGGCCCGCAAGAGAGTACATAAGGCCCGTCTGGGCACATTTTGTGGAAGAATAAATCAGCATTTGGGGATGGGGCTTTTTCTCCTGGACACTTCCAATGGTGATAATACGTCCCCAGCCCTGCTGCCTCATGTAAGGCACCGCCTGCTGGATCAGCAGCAGGGAGGACAGATAATTACAGTTCACCTGTTTTTCGCAGTCCTCCAGGGTAATCTCCTCCCAGGGCTTTTTGATCTGCACGGAGGCATTGAGCACCAGGATATCCACATTTCCGGCCTTTCCCAGCAAAGCCTCCGTCTCCGCAAGCTTACACAGATCGGCCTGTACCACACAGCTTTCCCTGCCCATATTTTGAATTTCGGTAGCGATCTTCTCCGCACTGTCCCTGTGGTTGGAATAATGTACCACCACATCGGCCCCACCCCGGGCCAGTTCCAGGGCGATGGCGCTTCCGATTCCCCTGCCGGAGCCTGTCACCAGTGCCCTGTGTCCTCTCAACTCAAATTCCATGACTGTCACCTCATTTCCTTTATGATTACGATTCCCACTACGGCCGGCAGCCTGTTATTCTCACAGCGCCGACTGGGTATCGTTAGGATCCCCATTG
>CALWLN010000030.1 GCA_944381535.1 uncultured Lachnospiraceae bacterium | reverse complement strand
CGTCAAGTACGGAGGCGTCATCCCCGAACTGGCCTCCCGCGCCCACCAGCAGAACATTATCCCTGTGGTCGACACGGCGCTCAAGGAGGCCGGCAATCTCAGTAATCCCATAGCCGCTGGGATACATATCGCCGTCGTCGTCCTGCTCCCGGAGCCAGGCGATACTCTTATGAATGTAGGGCAGACACTCCTCTAAAAATTCCCTGTCCCCCGTCCACTCAAAATACTTCCACACCATGGTAACAAAATGGGCGGTCTCCTGGGTATTTCCGGGGTTGGGGCAGTAGCCGTTGGGCAGAATCTCATGAATAATACGCCCATTGCCGTTCACTTCCTCGGAATAATCCTTCACCAGCTTTAAGGTATCCCTGCACAGCCTGCCGTCTCCCATTCCGAGAATTCCCTGGAGGGTGTAAAAGCTGTCGCAACCAAACCACCAGCAGTACTCCGGAATTCCTGCCATAATTCCCCGGCCGTAGGTTTCCTGGTCCAGAATAAGCCAGTCGGCATTTACCTTGGCCCATTCATAGATATTCTGGAACTTCTTATCCTCCAGGGTAAGCCGAGCCCGCTTAAGCAGGTCGTCGTACTTCGCCTTTTTCTCTCCCTCGTAGTCCTTGTCAATGAGAAGCTTCTGGTACTGTTTCCTGGCGTCTTCCTCGGACACCTCGGAGCCTGCTATATAGAAGGTGATTTTCTTTGTCTCTCCCGGAGCCAGGTAGAAGTTGTGGGTCATGGCGCAGCTTACACCCGTTCCCACCGTAATCTCCGGCCCGAAAAAGTCTCCCATCCTACTTTCGGCCCAGGGGGTATCGCAGCCGATTACCGCATACCAGGGATTGTCCGAATCCTTTGCCACAAAACAGCGTTCTCTGTCCCTGCAGGTCATGTCCACCCGCTCTCCCGCATGAATGCCCACTTCCTCGGACAGCCACACCGGCACCATATGTACCCGGGCCAAAAACTCGGTGGTGCAGTCGCAGACCGTTTTTCCATGGTTGTGAAATTCATATTTTACCAGAATGCCCTTGATTCCCTCGGGGGCCAGCTGGGTCCGGTGAGCCACCACCGTGGTGTGCCCCAGGCCTCCGCCGTAATAAGAAAGAACATTTTTGTGGGGATAATTCTCAAATTCATCCGCCTTCATATAGCAATCCACAGTTCCTGCCGTGTGGTCAATAAACCGCATCCAGAAACCGTCTAAAAGCTTCACCGGGTAGAGCCAGAGACCTCCCATTTCATTTTCCAGATGATGGCCGAAATCCGGGAAATATCCGTCAATCCCACCGATTAACTTGATTTTTTCATTTCCGCAAACATACTGCGGTCTTGTGCGCCTTGTTGCCTCTTTCATCACGTAAATCCTCCTTTGATTACAGGGCCGTAAACGTTTTTGGTATAGTCCTATCATAGACGATTTTTCTTAAATATGCAATCCATTTTTTCTATTTTTGTGAAAAAATACAATCCAACCGGCGATTGCGAAATGCTGCGGGAGGGACTACACCATTCCCAAAACATAAAATGATACCGAATTCCAGACGCCATACCGTTCATGCAGGTATGTAAAAATACGATTTTGGAATTCGGTATCAGTCTCATGACAAACTCTGTTTTGGGGGAATATCTGTGAGATTCCGTATATATCTCCACACTCACTCCCCGTAATTATTCTTCTCAAATTCCTCCCAGGACCTGGAAAATTCATGGTCCATGAAAGCGTCCTTAAGCCCGGTGATCTGCTTTAAGCGGAGGACCTCATCCAGTTCCATCCCCAGGGTTTTGCAGATTTTTTCATCCTCCCAGCCCATTCTTGTCAGCTCCAGGACAATATCCGACATGGGCCGTATGCCGTGGGTGCCTCTTGCCCTGTTATGGCGGATGGTGGAGCCGATCCGCTCATCCTTAGGTTTGTCGATGGTGGAAACCGGCAAGTATCCGTGAATCCGCTTTTTGATATCCCCGTGTTCCCGTCCGATCCGGTTTCTGTGAAATCCGTCCACGATTTCCCGGTTCCCGTCCTTCAGATCGTAGGTTACAATGGGCATGGTATAGCCGTCCGTCTTTACGGACAGATACAGGATCTGCATCTCGGGACTTGCCACGTAGTTGGGGTTATAATCGTTGGCAAAGATATGTTCCTGGGGAACCCAAAGCACACAGTCGCAGGGCTCCTCCGAAAAGGGGCTGACCTCATGAAGGGCTGTCCGGATTTCATTTAAGGTGTCAACCTTCTCCGTAAGCTCCATGGAGGAAAGCTCCTTTAAGATTTCCTCAAGCGCTTCTTTCACTTTTGCCTTCATATGCCGCCCCTCCATAGATTTTTACAAAATTGACGGATCTGTCCCGGACTTTGTAGCCGCATTTTTCATAGATATCCGCGTATTTTCTCGGAACCACGGATACCGCGGCGTCGGAAAAAAGCTCAAAGAGAATCTCGTATCCCGCATTGACGTTTGTGATATAGACGTTCCGGATGACGCCCTCGTCATTGATGGAAATGGCCGCGTCCACGCAGCCGTGGGAGATGTTTAAGACCCATTCTTTATTGTCGTCATCATAAAACCGGTCGTTTGTCTCGGCTTCCACATCCCGGGAGCCGAAAATGGGGCCCATATAGGTATAAAAATCCTTGTGCCTGTTATTCATTCGCAGCTTCATCAGTTTCCTCCATCAGTTTGTTTGCAATCCGTTTCAGACTTTTGCTGTCCGCGTCCTTTGGCAGGATGATATTATGGTATTTTTTCTTTAACTCAAAGAGTCTCTTGACGTCCCGCTTGGTCTCCCCAAAGGAAAGACTGGTCATCCAGAAATCATTTTTCTCGATGGCCCGGGCGATTCTACGCCAGGAAGCGGCCTTTTTGGCCGATTCCAGCTTCCTGTCGGCCTCCTGGGGGATATCCTCCGTCTTGATTCCATCCTTTTCATACCAGGAGAGAAAGGTCTTTATCTTGTTGTAATAGTGGTCCCGGACCTCCGGCGCGTAGAGTCCGATACTCTCCAGCAGGAAGACTGCGTACTGCTCCCAGGTCATGCCCTCGGGCTTCTCCGATTTCATATTTCCAAGGAGGGAGGTGCGGCAATAGATATTGCCGAAATTCACCCCCTCCACCCGGTTCAGCACCTTCTCCCAGGTTTCCGGTTCCAGAAATTTAAATTGATTGAGCCCTTTCCGCTGGTCGTCCCCGTAGGGCTGGCACAGGCGCTGTTCGTAAATGGACACGCCGTTTTTATACATCAGCTCATAAATCTGATTGAATTTCAGATTCAGCCTGGCTACAGCCGTCCAGTCGTCCTCCGCCCGCCAGTCATACAGGGGATAGAAATTCCAACAGTTTAAAAGTTCCGATTTACAGTGGATCCGGGTGGTCCAGGGATAGGACTTGTATGGTTCCTTGGACTCACTGATGATCGTGCGGAACCGATTTAAAGATTCGTCGGACCTTATCCCGATTCCGACAGCCGTCTTCCCGCCGTGCTTTAAATTGTACCACCTGGCAAACCACAAAATGAACTCCTCAAACTCCATACCCCGGAAGAACCAGTCCTCCCACCCTTTGGGATGATGGTCCTCCGTACACAGGATCACATCCTTCCGCTTGGTTGGATATTCCCGGACCCATTTTGCCCTGTCCTTCTTGTCCCAGCAGATCCACTTGGGCTGTATGGCGGACACTGCGTTCCGCAGGGACAGGGGCATTGCCACCCAGTACCACTCGTCCACCACATCCTTCGTCTCGTCGATCAGTTCGTCAATGTGCTCAATGGTGGCCTTGTACTGGGCCTCCAGATCGATGTACAGAACGGAAATTTTCCGGCCTGCTACCCGGGCCTCCCTGGCCATCAGCTGCAGCATGACGGAGCTGTCCTTTCCCCCGGACACCGACAGGTAAATATTGTCAAATTCCTCCATCACAATCCGGAACCGTTCCAGCGCGGCGTCGTACACATTGACGTCCTTGTATATCTTAGCCATCCTTATCCTCCAGTTCCGAACAGTCAAATATTTCATGGTGATACCGGCTGCCATAGATACACTTCTTCATGGCCTCCCTGGAACCGCTATTGTTCTGAATCGCCTGCCGGATACCGTCCAGAATATTTTCCTTCCGCATGAGGCATTCCAGGATTCTCTCGTCAAGGGTTCCGTCCGCGCAGATATCGATGATACGCACTTTTGTCTTCTGGCCCAGCCGGTGTATGCGGTTTTCGGCCTGCAGCCGCGTTCCCAGATTCCAGTCGTGGGACATGTTCACGATATTATGGCAAAATTGCAGGTTCAGGGAATATCCCCCGCAATTTTTATTCGCGATGAGATATTTCTTCTTTCCGGCAAATTCCCGCAGGGCATAAGCTCTGTCCTTCTGTGATGTCCGTCCGTCAAAGCGGACCGCTTGCTCGGGATATAACCCGCCAAGCTGGATCACCTCCGATTCGTAGTGGCAGAACACAATGGCTTTCTCCTCCCCAAGGCCTTCCAACACCCTGGCCGCAGCCTCCATCCTGGGATTTTCCAGAGGATTTACAGGAAACATTTCCTCCGTCTTAAAATGGGTGCCGGAGGGATTGAACACCACCTTTTTCCCGGATATCACCGCTTGCAGGGCGGAAAACAGGCGATATACCGTTTCCGGCTGCCACTCGATGATTTCATGCAGGAGCCGGTCCGCCACCTTGCCATACTCCGCCCACTGCTGTTTTGTGAGCCGGAAATATTCCACGCTGTGCTTCTTGTCCGGCAGATCTAGACAGTCCTCCTTTCGTTTTTCAAAGGAATAAGGAGATATTTTTTCCGCCAGATACTCCGTGTTCAGCACCCTGCGGATCTTCCCGTACTCATCCTCTTCCAGGTGGTTCACGGCAAAGCTCCAGTAGGAGCGGTAACCGAGAATCCGCCAGTCCAGCAGATAGAACTGGGCGAACAGGTCCGCCTCATTTTTGGAGATGGGCGTTCCGTTGAGGATCATCCTGTAAGGACATCTTGCGGCAATCCTGGTGATGTTCCTTGTTCGATAGGCCTGGGGATTTTTCGTCAGAAGACTTTCGTCAATGACGAGAAAGCAGCTTTTTGTCTCTGTCAGATTTAACAGATAGGAATTTGCTTTGATACTGGAACTCAAGGTCTCTATTCCGCAAATCGTGACCAATCCGCACAATTCCTCGGGACACTGTTTGATGATCTCTCTTCGGATATTGTCCTTGGCCGAGCAGGGACAGAGCCAGACAATGGCGTCTATCCTGCCCGCCTCCACCCGCCGTCTGGCAATTTCCAGTGTGATTATGGTTTTCCCTGTGCCGGACTCCATAAATAAAGCGCCCACCTTCAGCTTTATCATTTTTTCCACTGCCTGCTGCTGCCAGGGCAGCAATGTGTTATTCAATATCATCCTTCAAATCCTCAATGATAGCGCCCGAGGCCACCAGAGTCTTTTTCAGGCGCTCTTTATCCCCAATGTCTTTCCGCTTCGGTTTTTTCACTTGCCGCACTTCAAACCGGTTTTCCTTTTGTATCTGTAAAAGAATCTTCTCCCTGGCTTCCCTGGAAATGGAGAACCCCATTCTGTCCGCGAAATCCTTGACCTCCACATGAAATTCCACGGATACCCGGATTTTCCCCTTTTCCAGTCTGGCTCCCGGCAATTTCCGAGAGGCGTTGTAGAGAATATCATTTTTCCCGTTCCAGATAAGGGTGAGCTTCTGCATTTCCTCATCCCAGGCGATCCACCGTTCCTGCTCCGGCTTGAAAGCGCCGGAAATGGCTTTTTGTTTGGAGGCCTTATCAAAAAAGCACACTGTGAAGCCCGCCGTCAAAAGCGCATTGCCAAGCTCCGCGGCCCGGTCCTGGGCGCTGCCGGTATATTGGGTGATTTCACGCTTCCAGTAAGGGCGCTCCCACCGGAATTTTTTCCTTTTGACAATTTCCAGGAATTTATCATCCTTCACATACTGTACTTTCAGAAAGCCATTTTTATATGTCAATTCCACAACGCCGCTTTTGACCGCCTTCACCGGCCGCACCGTGAGCCGCGCCTTCTCTGCCATAAGCTCTGCTTTTACCTCCTTCGGTATCTCGGTGAGCGCTCTTTCCTTATACTCTTTCAAAAACCAGAACATTAGATTTCTTCTTGGCTCCAGTCGATTCTCAATCCAAAAATACGCCTCCGTATGGGTCTCATAGGCCGCGGCAGCCGCCCGCTGCAGTTCATCTGCCGTATATGGCACATCCTGGCCCGTCTTTTCTTCCGCCTCGCGCATTTTCTGTAATATTTCACTGATTTCATTTACCGCCGCAGCCCTCAATGTGTTGGCCCACGCAACCTGTTTTTCCGTTCCCGTAAGGGCCGGCAGCTCTTGTGGGTCTATTCCCATAGACCCCGACAGCTCCTGTGGATCTGCTCCCTGCGCCGTCTCCTTCGGGGCCTGTTCTTTGTGGCCGCAGCCGGAGGTTTCATATTTCCAAGCCATAAAATCCCCCCTTCTGTCAATGTATATATTATAAATTAGATTTTTCCCCACATCAAGAAAAATGGTAAATTTTGTCAATTCCTGTCAATACTCGAATTGCTTTTTTTGAAGTTGCGGTACCTGGCGCGCCTCCCCTCGGAGGGCTTTTTTATTCTATAGGGAAGTTCGGAGGATTTGTCTATTAGACAAAAAGGCGGCATGCCACCGAACCTTCGTCCGGCAGCATACCGCCCTTTTATCAGCATATGAACTTATTTCATGATACAAGCGTCAAAAGGTCATGCGGACTGCTTGCGCATTCTGAAAATTACAAATATTTCTGAAGCAGCTCCACCTTGTCCAACGCCTCCCAGGGCACATTCAAGTCATCCCGTCCAAAATGTCCGTAAGCCGCCGTCTGCTTGTAAATGGGCCGCCTTAAATCCAGCATTTTGATAATGCCCGCCGGGCGGAGGTCAAAGTTCTCCCGGATGATCTCCACCAGCTTCTCATTGGAAAGCTTTCCGGTACCGAAGGTATCCACCGCCACAGAGGTGGGCTGAGCCACGCCGATGGCGTAGGACAGCTGAATCTCGCACTTGTCCGCCAGGCCTGCCGCCACAATATTCTTGGCTACGTAGCTGGCGGCATAGGCCGCGGAGCGGTCCACCTTGGTGCAGGCCTTGCCGGAGAAGGCTCCGCCGCCGTGGCGGGCATAGCCGCCGTAGGTGTCCACGATAATTTTGCGTCCGGTGAGGCCTGCGTCCCCGTGGGGACCTCCAATCACAAAGCGTCCGGTGGGATTGATAAAAAATTTAGTATCCTCATCCACCATCTCTTCCGGCAGCACCTGGTCAAACACGTATTTTTTGATGTCCTCATGAATCTGCTCCTGGGTCACGTCCGGGTCATGCTGGGTGGATAGCACCACGGCCTCCAACCGCCTGGGCTTCCCGTTCTCGTCGTACTCCACGGACACCTGACTCTTACCGTCGGGTCTTAAATAGGACAGAGTACCATCCTTGCGGACTTTGGCCAGCTGGCGGGTCAACTTGTGAGCCAGAGAGATGGGGTAGGGCATAAGTTCCGGGGTCTCGTTGGTGGCATAGCCGAACATCATCCCCTGGTCCCCTGCGCCGATGGCCTCAAGTTCCGCGTCGGTCATTTTATTTTCCCTTGCCTCCAGAGCCTTGTCCACGCCCATGGCAATGTCGGCAGACTGCTCATCGATGGCCACTAAAACAGCACAGGTGTTGCCATCGAAGCCGTACTCGGAGCGGTCGTAGCCAATCTCCTTTACGGTGTCGCGGACCAGCTTCTGAATGTCCACATAAGCGTTGGTGGTAATCTCTCCCGTCACCAGCACAAAGCCGGTGCAGGCAGCCGTCTCACAGGCTACCCGGCTCATGGGGTCCTGCTCCATCAGCGCGTCTAAGATGGCGTCGGAAATGGCGTCACAGACCTTGTCCGGATGGCCTTCGGTTACGGATTCAGATGTAAATAATAATTTTTCCATGTTGTTTTCCTCCTACAAAAAATGGTCCGCCATAAGCGGACCGTTACCTCAAAGATAATCAAATCCTCTTATTGTTCGATTGCTCGCTCAGGTTGGCACCTTCCACTGTGGGGGTTGCCGTGACTTCACAGATCCTATGTATCTCCATCACTCTGAATAAGAGAAATTACACAATATTGAATTTTCAAATCTTCTACGTCTATTTATACACCTGTTTTCCGCTCCTGTCAATAGGCGCTCCAATACTTTGTAAGATAATTTTCTGCGGTCCGGGCGTCCAGCCCATATTTCTCCATAATTCTGACCTGGGCAGCTTCCCTGGATGTTCCAAGATCCTGGCAGGTTTCTACCAAAATCTTAATTCCATTTTCATTGGCTTCACTGGTCACGCGCTCCGTTACTTCCTCTGTCACGCGCTCCGTTACTTCCTCTGTCACACGCTCCGTTACTTCCTCTGTCACGCGCTCCGTTGCTTCCTCTGTCACGCGCTCCGTTACTTCCTCTGTCACGCGCTGTGTAATGCGTTCCGTCACCTCTTGTTCCACTTCATCAATCATATGTCTTAATTTTTCCTTCTGCTTCTCCAGCTCCAGCATATACCGCACCCCTATCTCTCTGCTGTTCTTTAACCGCTCTATTCCGGAATGGAGCTTTTGCAGTTCGGTATCCACCGCGTTTTCCACACAGGTATCACGGATATAGCGCAGCAGATTCTTCAATTCCCTGCTTCCTCCTGCCTCCCCGTCCGT
>CALWLN010000029.1 GCA_944381535.1 uncultured Lachnospiraceae bacterium | reverse complement strand
CAAAGCCGTTGATCTCATTTTCAAACATGGACGTATTCTTCCCTTCCGGCGTAAACTTCACGAAAGCTTTGTGCTCCACCGTGTACAGGGTGAAATCCCCGCCATATTGCAGGCGGATGCCGCCCTTGTCCCCCATAAAGTCAATGTATTTCTCATCCGCCTCGATATTCTGGGCCCAGGCTCCGTGCACCGTGAACACCGGGCCCTCCGTGCGCACCAGGGCAGTCATGGAATCATCCACATCGTAAGTCCCGTCAAGGACCGGCGGCCCCGCCCACATATCCCGGTAGACATAATTTTCCATATCCTTTCCCAGCTTACAGAAGGTTTCTGCGGATACCGTCAGGGGCTTGGGGTCATTCAGGCAGTACATGGTCAGATCCAGGAAATGCACGCCCCAGTCAATGAGGGCTCCCCCTCCGGCGATGGCCTTGGTGGTAAAGGCTCCGCCCAGTCCGGGAATGGCCCGGTGGGCCCGGAAGCTGATATACACATGGTAAACCTCTCCGAGACGCCCCTCCTTCACATATTCCCGGATACGGTTCACCTGGTCGTTAAACCGGTTCACCACGCCGATATTTAAAATCTTACCGGTCTCATGCTGTACCTTCTGCATTTCCAACGCCTCCCCGTAAGTCCGGGCCGCCGGCTTCTCACAGAGCACATGTTTGCCGGCCCGCATGGCATCGATGGAGATCCTGGCGTGCATATGGTTGGGCGTGCAGACGGAAACGGCCTCCACCTCCCCGTCCTTTAACACTTCCTGATAATCCGCCACAGCCGTCCCGCAGCCGTACTTTTCCACCGCGGCAGCGGCCCTCTCCGGGATAATGTCGCAAAAATACCTGATTTCCACATTTTCATTTTTCAGATAGGCGGGGATGTGCGCACTGTTGGCTATGGTCCCACAGCCTATGATTCCTACGACTACTTTCTTCATATCAACCTCTTTTCCGCCCGGTTTTCCCGTGCTTTTTATTTTTGGGCCCCAAAGCCATGGTTTTTCATGCGTCATAAAGAAACTACGGCCTTTCGAGCCTGATAGTATGGTATGTACAGATTATAAACCATAAGGCGCATTTTTTCTTTGTACTTTCTTTTAAAAGTTTTGCACTTTATAAAATTCCGAAAATGCTCAAATCATAGAATCTTTTTGATATTTCAAAGATAACTGCTTATATAATTGTGTTTTTTACAAAACTATGCTATTATAATTTTATAAAACAGCTGAAACAGCCAGCTGCAGCAGAAGCAACATCCTGTATCTTCCCTTACGCATGACCATGAGCCTATAAATTCTTAGATTGGAGAGCGATTATGTATCCTTACACATTCCTGAAAGCACAGTTGAATTCCATGCATATCGACCCACGGGGCACCCTCCTTGTGCATTCTTCCATGAAAGCCGTCGGACAGGTAGAAGGCGGTGCCGACACGGTTCTCGATGCTTTATGCGATTATATGGAACAGGGGCTTTTGATCTTCCCCACCCACACCTGGCGGCAAATGAATGAAACCCATACGGTATTTGACGTCAAAAACGAGCCCTCCTGCGTGGGACTTTTAAGCAACCTGTTCCGTCTGCGGGAAGGCGCTATCCGCTCTTTTCACCCAACCCATTCAGTGGCAGCAATCGGCAAAGACGCCGCCGACTACACGGAAGGCGAGCAGTACACACAAACGCCGTGTCCCCGTAACGGATGCTGGGGCAAACTTTATGACCGGCATGCTTCTATTTTGTTCATTGGCTGTTCCTTGAAATCCAATACCTTTCTGCATAGTGTAGAAGAATGGCTGCATACCCCCAATCGCCTGGCACAGACACCACAGATTTTTACAGTCATCGCTCCTGACGGGGCTATCTATTCCGTACCGCAGTATCGTCATCACACCTCGGACCCTGTGGTGGATCCTTCGGCGCATTATGACAAGATGGAGCCGGTTTTCCGTCAGAAAGGAGCCCTTCGCTACGGCTCTTTTGGTGATGCCCCCTGTATCCTCTGCGATGCCGTCAAAATGGCAGACATCACCTCCGCCTGTTTAAAGCGAAATTTTCACTTGTTTGACGATGACAAGCCTGTAGAGATATGAATGGACATAAGAACCAGATATCTGTCAAAACGCTCAGCTAATCCCAAAAGCCCTCCAATCCCTTTACAATATCTTCCTTCAGCTTCGGAACCGTCTCCCGGCTAGTCCAGCTGTACCAGTAGGTATACCCACCTAACGTCAGTGAAGCGGGCGTTGCCATATAGCCGTAATAACCATTAACCTGGTCAAGGGGTATGGTCTTTACCCCTGTGAATGTAGAGCGGAGCCATTCCGTCATTTCCACAAGACTTTCTCCCGGTAATCCCACAAAGAGATACTTCCCCAGGCGAAGGGCAGTGATATCCACTCTGACTGTACCACGTGCCAAGGTCTCCTCATCAAAGCCCCCAACGCTATTTATAAAATTCGGCATATACTCCGCACGGTAGCAGTCATCAATCTTCTGTTTTATCTCATAGGCAGGAGCGCCACCTACAATAGCAGCCCGAAGGGCCATATCCGCCCGTTTTGCGCATTCATGCATCTGTTCAAGGCCCTCCATGGTGCGTGGAAAGCTGTCCCGCATGGGTAGCTCCGTCATAAAACGGAGCGCCTTACAGTTATCCGCATCACCCAAAGGCATCGTTTTTTTCATGAAGCGGGCAAGAAGCATATCCGCAATCTCCTCCCCGATCCGTCTGCATTCCGCCGCTGCCTTCTCATAAGTCACATATCCATCAAAATTTTTCTTCACGGCGAGATTGGCGCAGGGACCGTTGAGATACATAGAAGGTACATGGAAATGATGTTCCAATTTCTCAGAAAGATACCCCGGCCAGTCATAATCATAACGATACTGATCAAGGATTCCGTGAGACTCAAACAGCACCGCCACATCCGGATGTGCAGCAAACCGTGAAATTGTCCCAAGAACCTCTCCTGCCCCATCCCTGAAAACAAAAAGATAAGCGAGAGGATCCACGGTATTGTCAAAATAAATGGCCTTCTCAAAGGCGGGAATCTCTGGCAGATACCCCCGCAGCAGCATACGACCTGGATCCTGACAATATGGCCGACCAATCTTGTCGTATTTCAATCCCGCCCACACCGTAACACCCCCAAGCCCCGGAACATACTGCTCTCGATTCAGGGTATAAGCATTGCCTGCATATGCTTCAGCAACCTCGCAGGTAAAAAAAACGCTGCGCGCCTTCATCCTTATTACCTCTTCACTAACCCTTTCAGCAATTCTGTCCATGCTCTCGCCCTGCAAAAGTACTGAGCCAGGCGCAGCATGAAGCTGTAATTCATGATACCAGATGGAATCGGCACAAATTCCGGTACGACGTGAAACGATTTTCCGAAAGCGGGCAGCCTCTCTGCCGAAGGTATCGGCAGTATCCATAGCAACGATAAGCACCTGTGTATTATCCGTACCTAAGTAAAAAAGCCGTGCGTAGAGCTCTGTTCCATAAGGCCAACTCTCCTGAAAGGTTCCCCGAAGAGTTACTTTTCCAAAACTGCATTTTGCCATATCCATTCACTCCCCTTTTCCATTTTAATTACACAAACACGATATGTAATGCTGATTCCCATATCAAAAAACTTGCAATATTTTACCGCAGAGCATAAAATAAAACTATATTAATCCATTTTACAAGGAGGCATGCTTCAATGACTATGTATAAAATAGGCGGAACCTGGTTTGAATTTTTTCACCACAGCAAAGTGGAAGGAGCCTACTGGAACGCGGCCTGCCGCTCCTTTACAGAAGCGCAATGGCGTCAAAAAATACAGGAGATTTCCGGGCTAGGAATGAAATATCTGGTTTTGCTCTGCTCCAGCCTGGCTTATGATGACCATGCGGAGTCCTATTTTGCGGGCGGTCCTTATCCCTTTCCAGAGAACATGATCTGCAAAAATCCCATTGAAATCTTGCTGGACGAGGCCGACCGTCAGGAACTTCGGGTTTTTATGAGCTGTGGCTTTTATGGCAACTGGACTCATACTTATGAAAACATGAAAAGCCTTGAAGTTCGCAACCGGGCTTTCACTGCCATGGATGAGCTGTACTCCCAATTTGGCCGGCATAGGAGCTTTTTTGGCTGGTATCTCCCGGACGAGACTGGCCTTGATGAAAACGGATTCCCAGCATTTTTTATTGACTATGTCAATACCTATCACGCAAAAATAAGAGAGCTGAATCCATCTCTTCCCCTTCTCATAGCCCCCTATGGTGTCAGCCGCGTGCAGGCCAGCGAGAGCTTTGTAGCCCAGCTTGAGCAGCTAGACTGTGATTTTGTCGCTTACCAAGACGGCGTAGGCGTCCGCCATTCCGCTTTAGAAAAGGTTTCGGAATACTTTTCCGCTTTAAACGCCGCCCACAAAAAAGCATCCCGCTCCCGGATTTGGGCCGATGTGGAACTTTTTGCCTTTGAGGGAGAGGTCTATCATTCTCCTCTTATTCCCGCCCCAATACAGCGCGTGGAACAGCAGCTTTCTGCAGTCGCCCCCTATGTAGAGGAAATTCTGGTCTACCAATATCAGGGAATGATGAATCCCCCAAACAGCCCCGCCTTCTTAGGGCATCCGGACTCCTGTGCCCTGTACCAGGAATATTCCAAATCAATCCGCTAATTCCACAACCATTTTTCCTGTGGCTAGCAGCCGGAGCCTGGGCAGCCATCCACTGGCTCCAGGCTCTGTTTATAGACCCGCGGCGACATCCCGGTATGTTTCTTAACAAAACGATTAAAATACGTTCTCGACACAAAACCCGATCTTTCCGCTACGTCACCAATACTCAGATTCACGTTCAAAAACAACTCGCGAATGAGTTCCATTTTCTTCCGTCCCACATACTCGGTAAGGGTTTCTCCCATCTGTCCTTTAAATGTTCGAGATAGATAACAGGTATTATATCCGGTCACCTCGCCCAACCTGGTCAGGGAAATGTCTTCCGAAATATGCTCCGTAACATATTTCTTCACAGCATTCACAATATTCCTGGAAATCCTAGCCTTCAGTTCCGTCTCCATAGAAAAGGCAAGTCTGGCTAGAGCAGTTAAATCCTCAAATTTTGTCTCCCATTGTTCTGATGCCGGAGGAAAAAACAACCTTGCCTTTAGCTGGGTTATCTGCTCCGCCTTCGGAATCTCCCTTTCCTCCAGAAAGGAATTCAAAAGCAGAGCCAGTGAATAATAGATATTATAGCAATCCCTAATCTCTATGCGCCGCTCTCTGATGGATTTCTGATAATATTCCAGCACCGACAAAAATCTGTTGTATTTCTCCTCCTCTAGAAACCGCTCCATACGCCTTTGCAATACCTCCATATCCAGATTCTGACCACAGGCCTCCTCGCCGCCAAGTATGACAAAGGATTCTTTTTCCTGATAGTTTCGGTTCATCAATATTTCCAGAGAGCGGTATGCGTTCCGGATGCTCCAAAGACCAACAGCCTGCTGATGCAATGCGAAGGAGCAGTGTTCTCCCGTATCCGCCAGATAAACATCCTGTAGCAGTTCAAGCCGTCCCTGAATAAAAGCTGTCTCCTGTTCCTCCTTAAAATCCTGACTGCTCTGTAACAGACATACCAGGCGGATACCGCCCATATCTGCCGGAAAAATGTTGCCGCAATCCCCCAGATAACAGTTCACCCATTCCATCATTCTTATGACCGACTGTTGACGTAGCACCAGATTATCTGCAGACTCCCATTCTTTGACTGCGCATAAAATAACCCGAACCCTTGTGTTCATATCCATGGACATCCCAAGCGCTTCCAGTTGCCTCCCCATCCTTTTCTTGTCCTCTTCCCCACGCTCCAGCAAATCCCGAAGGAAACGGCTTCGAAGCTCCGGAAGCATGTCTTTAAGCTCTTCTCTCTGATGACGCAATACCGCAACCTGCTTCAACTCCTGCGTCACCAACGCCATGACACGCTTTACCTCGCCAATAATAACGTCATCACCCTCGGTCTTTAAAATGTAACTTGCCACATTGTTCTTTATAGCCGATACCGCATAATCAAACTGAGCATAAGCCGTGATTAAAATCACTTTTGCAAAGGGCCAACATTTTTTTACCCGCTCCGCCAGCTTTAGACCATCCATTTCAGGCATGCAAATGTCACTAATGACAATGTCGATCCTGGAACGTGTAAGCCAGCCCAAGGCCTCAGCTGCTGTATATGCCCGGCATACGTCTGTCTCTTCCATCTGTGATTCCAGCAACATGGAAATCCAGTCCACTACGTAAGGTTCATTATCCACTACCAGTATTCTAAACATCATCTTCCTCCACTTTATAATTCACAGACAAACAGGTAATCAGTCGTTCCTCTTCATCTCTTTGCAGATAAATTCCGGATTCTTCGCCAAATTTCAATTTCAGTCTACGATGAATATTTATAAGGCCGGTAAGTTCAACCGTATCATCCTCCGAAGAAAGACGTTCTTCTAACTCCTGAAGCGTCTGTTCTTCCATCTTAGCACATCCCCCGCTGATAATAATCCGAAAACCTGCCTTCTCCATTTCAAAGGCCATAACCAACACACCGGTATCTCCAGAGGTCTCATATCCATATTTCACATAATTTTCCACCACAGGCTGCAAGATCAGTCTCGGCACACACACAGCGCTTAGCTCCTGCGGTAGTTCTTCCATTTGCACCTGCATTCTCTTTCCAAAACGCATGACTTGTATATTCAAATAACTGCGGACATGTGCAACCTCTTTTTCCAAAGGCACCTCCTCCTGGAAGTTATGGGTAACGTACTCCATATAATTCCCAAGATGTTCCGACAACCGGGCGGCATCCTCTAAATCTTCATCCTGAATCATACGATGAAGCATAAAGTAAGTATTATATAAGAAATGCGGACTAATCTGTGCCTGCATCTGTTTCAGTTCTGCCTGTTGTGCATAGAGCATGGACTTATAATTTTCATCAATCAGTCTTTTCAATCGCTTAACCATATGATTAAACTTGCTATACAAATAATTAAACTCATCCGCAGCATGGTAAAAAATCTGTTTATCAAAATTTCCCTGTTCCACATCCTGAAGCGCATCCATAAGCTGATAAACAGGTCTGTTTACAATATGCTTAACAAAGCAGAGAAAAAGGATGGCAAAGGCTATGCAGAGAAGCAGGTATCCAGACAACAGAACATAAATCCGGTTCTGCGCCTGCATGAACTGTGGCCTCGGTATACACAAATATAAGGAAGCCTTCAAATAATCGGAGTATTCCGCCATTACAAAATACTGCTTCCCCTGAACGGCAATTTCCCGAACAGGTTCTCCTGAATCCAGACAAAATCTCAATAGTTCAGCTGCATCATCAATTCCTTCCCTGGGCATATAGAGAAGCTGCTTTTCCCTATGGTCATACAAAAATATATAATTATCCTCCCCAAGATCATTTAAAAGATATTCCTGAAATACCTTTTCCCTGGAAAGCGTCACCTTCAAGATGTAACTACTTTCTTCAGCATCTACCAGAAGAGGATGTGCCAAAAGCATGGATATCTCATGCATGTCAAAAGACAAAACCCGCTTTCCATTCCAGCTGCCGCTTAAGACTCTGTAGTCCCCCGCCATAGGATGGCTGTATCCGGCGCTGGTGGAAATGGATACGTCGCTTTCTTTCACATAAATGCTGATATCTTCAATGCATTCATTTGCCATCTGCTCGATCTCCATGCGGTTCTTCACCTCATTGGCAAGTGTATAGTACTCATACACCGGAACCCTTCCGGAATATCGGACAAACTGTTGTATTTCTTCAGCATTCATCAGGTTATCCTGCTGATTTTCCACCATCTGAATCTGATTATTCAGATATTTCATCTTATAATACAGGTCGTTCTTTGCCTTTTCTTCCGTCTCTTCCCGGATAATATTAGTCTGCCAAAGAATCAATAACAGTCCGAACAACATGATTGGAGTGACAATTCCAAGAAAAGCAATTATAAACTGCTGAAATATGGTGCGTTCTTTTCTTATTTTCTGTCTGCCCATACCCTAATCTCATCTCCTGCATAAAATTTTCCTCTCATACTTATTTTATATGATTTTATTAGAGTTGTATAGCAGAATTTGGGGGAATGGGCGCACCTAGCCTTTAACACTTCCCATTACAATACCTTTAATAAAATGCTTCTGTGCAAAAGGATACACGCACAAAACCGGTATCATTGCCACAAATATCTGAGCTGCCTTCATGTTCCGTGTACTAATATTCTGTAAATCCTTCACATTGAATACCTCTTTGGGATCTATTTCCACTACAATCGTCTGCAAATAAGTCTGCAGTGGAAACTTTTCCGCATGATTCATATACAACATGCCATCGAACCATGAATTCCAATGAGCTACCACGATGTAAACAACCAGTACAGCCAAAATAGGCTTAGCCAGAGGCAAAAATATCTGAAATAAAATCCTCCACTCTCCAGCCCCGTCTACCTGAGCGGAGTCATAAATCTCATCTGGCAACGATTTAAAATAATTTTGCAATAAAATAACATTTCCAGCGTTCACAGCCCCTGGCAGCACCAGAGCCCAGATGGTATCCACAAGCCCTGTCTGCTTCACCACCAAGTAGGAGGGTATCAAACCGCCCCAAAAACACATGGTGATAAGGAAAAATCCCATATAAATATTCCGTTTCGGAAACTGCTTTTTCGTTTTTGACAGAGGATACCCCGCCAAAATGGTCATACAAAGCTCAACTATCAGTCCCAGAACGGCTCTCTTGATACTTACCAGAAATGCAGATAAAAATCTCTCGTCCTCCATTACATGCCAGTAAGCATCCAGCTGAAACTCAACGGGGAGCAAGCTCACCTTTCCCGCTGACACTGCATCAGCAGAACTTAAGGATAACGCAAGCGTATGTATAATTGGAAAAAGACAACTTACACAGGCCAGAATCAGAATGCAACTGTTGCATACCACAAATACTTTTCTTGGAAAACTACTCTTATAATACATACCTATCATCTCCTAAAAGGCTCTATATCCTGTAATTTTATGTGCCAACTTATAGGAAAGCAAAACAAACATCATGCCAACTATGGATTTAAACAGACTCACCGCTGTAGAAATGCTGTATTGTCCCTGCTCAATGCCCAGCCGGTAGACCAGCGTATCCAAAATATCCCCAGCTTCCATAGTAACACCACTCATCAAATTATATACCTGGTCAAATCCCGCATTTAGGATATCTCCAAAGCTTAAAGTAAGCAGCATGATAGCAGTGGGCGCAATTCCAGGAAGCGTCACATTCAGTGTCTGCTTCCATCTGCCTGCGCCATCCAGCATGGCTGCCTCATAAAGGTTCAGATCGATGCCAGACAAAGCTGCCATATATATAATGGTTCCCCAGCCAAATCTTTTCCATACGTCCGTAGCTACGATAATAGGTTTAAACCATGCATTGCTACCCAAGAAGAATATCGGTTCCAGTCCTATCAATTCCAGGATTCGATTCACGGCCCCGCCGCTGGGTGAAAATATTTCTATGATAATACCGGACATCAACACCCAGGAAATAAAGTAAGGCATATAGATAATGGTCTGTGCCACCCGCTTCCGCCCCCCATGGGCTACCTCGTTCAAAAGGATGGAAAACACCAACGGCACAAGCTGTCCGAATATAATTTTCCAAAACGCGATAACGACTGTATTGAGCAAGGCCCGCCCAAAAAAAGGATTTTTAAAAATAGTCATGAAATTATCCAATCCAACCCACTCCGATTTAAAAAATCCCTTGATGGGTTTGAAATCCTGAAAAGCAATGATGAATCCTCCCATAGGGATATAGGAATACACCACCAGAAACAGGACCGGAAACAACAGCATAAAATGAAAAGCCAAATACTTTTTTTTCTTCTTTTTCTTTGTATTCATTTTGACGATCCCCTTGAAAAATCAGAAGCCGCCGAATAAAAGCGACTTCTGACTTTTTAAATCTTGCAATCGGGCTTAAAAATCATACAGAGCTCATCTCCACATTGCCTTTTACTGCCCGTTTACCACCTGTGTCACCTTATCACCACCGTTGTTATGCCAGTTCTCCACGGCAGCCTCGAAGGTATCAATATCCTGACCCATGACGATCTTTGTGTATTCCGCCCACAATATAGTATTCACATCATTTAGAATCATCTGCGAATCATTAGACAAAATACCGTTATACTGATCCGTCAGGATTCTACCGTCATCACGCAGTTTCCCCACAATGTCATAGGAACCACCAATCCCATATACCAGCCCGGACAATCTGGCCACACCGGTTGTCCCTTCCGGATCCTCATAATATTCCTTGCACTGTTCATAGAGTGTCTGGTTACGCTCAACGGTGTCCGTAACAGTTCCGTTCAGTATTGCTTCCTCAATCTCCTCATGCATGGTCAACTGCTCCCATGGCCTAATATGCCAGACATCAAAACGGGCATACTCCGCAGAGGTTCCATCCTCCCATACAAAGTAATCCTGCATCCCATTTTCCCAGTTATATCTTATTTCAAATCCAAGATTTACGATCTTCACGGCTGCTTCCGGATGTTCAAAGCCCTTTCTGACATAGAAGAAATACCATGGCTTTGCAGTATCGCTACAGACAGCAGGAGATCCGTCCTCCATCGGAATACTTGTAACAATCCAGTCGTCATTTTCAAATGTCGCCATCGCAGAGCTGTTCGGAGCCCAGTACACGCTGTACAACATACCTGCCTGTCCGCTTGCCACAAGCTCTAAGATCTGATTGTTGTCTTTTACCGCAAAATCTTCCGGCAGCAATCCCTCGGCGTACATATCCTGCAAGACCTGTAGCGCTTCTTTCATTTCAGGCTGAACAATACCGTATTCCAGCTGACCGTCCTCCCCTTCCAGCCAGATATCCGGATAAACCCCAAAGGCATTGAAGATTCCTCTGCACCCTACCAGATTGTCATTCAGGTTCTGGGATATAGGCAATCCTATAGTATTTTCACCGCCTAGCTTTGCCTCCTTAAATGCCTTTGCAAGGGAAACAACTTCCTCCAACGTGGTGGGGACTGGCATATCTACCGCTTCCAACCAATCCTTACGTATCCAAAGCAGGGAAATATTTTCAGCAGTGGCGGAAGGATTCGGCAATCCCATCATTCTTCCATCCACAGTTATCAGTTCCTCCCCCATAGGTTCCATTTCCACCGCTTCCTTATACAGGTCAGAAGCATACTTGTCAAAATAATCCGTCATATCCTGCACCATATCCGCTTCCAGCAACTGTTCATATACCGGCCAACTCACGTACCCGATATCCGGAACCTCCCCGTCAGCCAGCATAGCATTCCATCTTTCGTCATAAGTATCCTCATAAGTGGTCCACAAGTACTCAAGATTAATTCCCAACTCATCCCGGTAAACATCCAACCAAAGATTATCTGTGGGCGATTCCAGCCCCTCTATGGACTCATCGTACTCCAGGTAAGGGCTCATTCCTTTCACAGAGGTTATGGTTATGGGCTCCTCATATTTTCCAAGCGGATCATAATCTTCCTGTGCTTCTTCCTCTCCCGTCTCACCTTTGTCCTGCTCGGAATCCATTCCCCCGTTCCCATTTCCATCTTCACTTTCCTTTCCCGTTGTTCCGCAAGCAGCAAGCAGCATACAGCATACCAGCAGCAAGGAAATCACCGTCCTCCACAGTCTGTTCTTCATACGCTTCCTCCTTCTCTCTTTCCGCCATAAAATATTTGAACAAGTTCAGCCATTTTAACCCTTATAAAACTGGTAATCCTGCCCATTGTTCTTTTTCCCGGCGTTGTTTTTTATTTGTTCTTACATATTTATTATATCTATCCCTTCTTTTTTATGCAATTCAACTATATTTACATTCTTATCCTTTTTTGTGCAACAATGAAAAACACTCTTAATCATCATCCACACCTCTACGCCTATACCCGCGATTGCCGATAGAAACTATAGCGGACCTGATAATATGCCATTTCTTCCAGTTCTGGACAGATAGGGCATCCTGCCATACCACCACTCCAACTGATTCGAATATGCCGCATAGATGCTGATTATTCCCCCCAGTGTTAAGTATCTACCACAACTATTCCAGATACTTTAACACAAAACAAGGAGGACTGCCGCTGAATCTTGTTTTCAGGACATCCCCCAAATAATTTAACTATCAAAAAGAAACAACCGCTCGTCATGAAAAATTCAACCGAAGGCATCCCCCGGCCAATCAACATCCCGCAATTCCTCCGGCCCCACCGGCACCTCCAGAACCTGCCCGGGATACCGCCTCAAAATCTGAGACCCTCCCCTATCCCCAGTTAATTCCATCAATTCCTGCCTGTATTTTTCCGCAAAAAGAACTGGATTGCCCCGTCGGCTGCCATCCGTCAGACAGGCCATCGTCCTGCCGCTTTTCCAGAATTCCTCCACCATGCGGACAATGCTCTCCGCCTTCAGCCAGGGCTGGTCTGCCACAGAAAAGAGGTAGGCGTCCGGCCGCCGTCCCTGGCCGGACGCTTCTATTCCAAGATGGATGGAGGCCGTAATCCCCTCCCCGCTGTTTGGATTATAAACCGGAACTGCCCCCATCTTTTTTGCCTTTTCCAATATTTCTTCATATTGGCTGACTACGGTAAGCCGGACCTCCATTCCGAGCTCTACTCCAGACGCTGCACCTTCGCCTGCTCCCTCCGCTCGCCCTTTTCTACGCAAATCTCCTGCTATGCAGCCCTTCTCCAATTCCCCGGCCACCTCCGCAAGCGTCTCTAACCCATGACAATACAGAGGCTTCCCCTCGACAATTTCCAACAGCTTATTGGCGCCATAACGTATCCCAAACCCGGAAGCCATATAAATAAACGCTATATATTGTCTGTCCCTCGGCTTCCGAAGCTCATTTTGACGCTTCCAAGCACCTTCCTTCGATTTCCCACTGCTAACAGCTTGATACAGAATATTTTTCTCATCCCTCAGGCACACGGCAAGACCGGCCCGCCCTGTTTTCCGCAAAATTCTATCCGCCGCAACGGTCTGCTCCTCCGTATCCGCCTGATTCAGGCAATAATAAAATTCGGCCCCTGGATACCGCTCTGCCAATGGCTTCCCATAGCCCTCCTCCAGAAGGCGGGCCAGCAATTCTTCCGTAATCTGTTCTTTCTGGTCCTTTTTCACTATTTCCGGCACCAGCTCCCACCGGTGGCATACCTCCTGCCCCGGCCTTCCCAGGCCGGACAGCCCGTAGACGCACAGAATACGGCTGACATTTTCCGGAATCACCGGCTCCCGGGGCCCGGGATACTTGACAGGAAGTCCTCGGGAACCGTCCGCCTCCACCAGAATCAAATCCGCTTCGCGGCAGATTTCCCGGTAACATTCCTCACCGGGGAAGGTGATCTTTCCATTCCCACAATCCTTTCCAAAAGCCATGACAATCCCTTTTCCCATAGGCTCAGAAGATTTTCCTTCCTCAGAAAAATAACCCTTCTTCCAGGAAATTCCCTCCTCAGGAAAGCACCACTTTTTTGCGGAAATCCCCTCCCCGGAGGGCTTCCAGATATGGGTGGTAGTCAGCACCGCCACCCGCAGATGATGTTCCCTTCCGGCCAGAGCCAGCTGCCCCATCAGAGAGGTCTTGCCTCCGCTCCCCACCAGGGCCACCACCTGGGGAAATTCCGCCTTATCCAGGCCCAGACCCCTCCACAAAAATTTCCACGTCTTACTCATTTTCTTCCTTTTCTCCCAAACCATATTCCCAACGGCATTATTCGCGACTACAGAAAACTGTTGTTTTTCTATCACAACTCAATAGCCCTGGTCCGCACAGACATAGGGTTTTTACAACAATGTCCGGATGTCTGCCACGGCTTAACCGCCCTGCACCTTCTCCAGATACAGCAGTCCTTCCAGCACGCCTCCCGCAATGCACCGTGCCTTATCCGATATGGTAAAGCAGTTGGCATATTCCTCTTCCCTGGGGTCGATATCTGCCATCTTAAAGCCCTTTGTCACCGGATATCCCTCCCGAATCATCCCCCGCACCAGGCCGGAGATAGTGGCTGCAACCGGAAGCCTGCAAGACATAGAATCTGCCGCTGCCACCATACCACTATCCGGCGCAGAACCGCCTTCTGCCTCTGCGCAAACATCAGACGCAAAACCAACCGCCCTTACAGCCGTGGCTTCCTCCGCCACAATCTCCGCAATGACCTGGCCCCTCTCCACCTTATCTCCAATCTCACAGATTACATGGACCCTTCCGGCTCCGGGGGCGTACACCACCCGCTCCCTGTCGTATCCGCCAATCTTCCCCGGTATCCCGGTATTTGGCAGAGCCGTTCCTTTTGAAATCACCCGGCCCAGATTGTGCCCCCGCATGGTCTCAATCACCAGGTCCACATCCTCGCCGGCAGTAAATCCCGGCCCAAGAGCGATGGTTTTATTTGCCATTCCCCGGTGAGTGCCCAGATTTCTTTTTGCCAGAATCCCGTCCACCAGCGCCCAGGGAGTCACCTCCTGAAGCACCCGACATTCCGGGTCCTTCATCAGCGCCACATAGCCCTCCCCCATGACATCCCATGCCTCTTTTAAACTTGAAACGCAAAAACAGAGCATATCCTCCACCTGGGCTTTTCCGTCATATACCGCTTCCGAAAAAGCCACCCTGCGCCGAATGGCCGAAGGCTGCTCCGATTCCAACACCAGAACCGGATATCCGCACCGGTTCAATTTATAAATGGTGCCGGTGGCGATATCCCCGCCACCGCGCACAATGATCAACTGCTCTTTTCTGTCCATCCGTAATTCCTCTTACTTCTTCTTGCTGTAAGGCGTTCCCACCAGAGGAAGACTGGTCTGAAATTGACCGTTCCACTTATAATAAGCACCCTGCACCGCCGGGGCCGTGGGAATAGAGGTAATCTCTCCGATGCCGATAGCGCCGTAGGCCTGGGCAATTCCCGGCTTCTCCACAATAATACTCTCCACGGTAGGCGTCTTATCCGCCCGGAACAATCCCAGCGTACCGAATTTTGCCGTGGGCACACAGTTCTCCAGAGGATACTGCTCCGTCAGGGCATAGCCCAGAGACATGACAACGCCGCCCTCAATCTGGCCCTCCACGCTCTTGGGATTCACCGCCTTACCCACATCATGGGCGGCCACAACCTTCGCCACGGTTCCGTCCTCATTCAGCACACACACCTGAGTGGCGTAGCCATAAGCCACATGGGAGACCGGGTTTGGCACGTCGGCGCCCATCTTATCGGTCCTGGCCAGATACTCCCCGTAAAATTCCTGACCTTCCAGGGATTCCAACAGCAGTCCCGCAGTCCCTTCTGGTAACGTTCCTGTCATAACCTGCGCCTGCATTCCCGCAGCTTTTTCCGTCATTGCCTCCTTCAGAAGCACTCCCGCCCGGCGGCATGCTTCCCCGGTCACCAGGGTCTGCCGGGAACCGGAGGTTGTGCCGGAATCCGGCGCTTCTCCGGTGTTTGGCGCACGGTACACCATTTTATCCAGCGGCAGTCCCGTGGTCTCGGCCATAATCTGTACCAGCACGGTACCCAGCCCCTGCCCGATACAGGAAGCCCCCGCATGGATATGAACCTTTCCATCCTGAACCACCAGACGCACCCGCCCGGTATCCGGGATACCCACGCCCACGCCGGCATTTTTCATGGCGCAGCCGATTCCCGTATAGGGACTGCTCTCATAGGCGTCCTTTACCGCCTCCAAAGTCTCCGCCAGACCTGTGGCGGCATCCGCGATCTGCCCGTTGGGCAATACCTGGCCCGGACGGATGGCGTTGCGGTAACGGATTTCCCAGGGGGAAATGCCCACCGCCTCCGCCAGCAGATTCAGATTGCACTCCGTGGCAAAGCAGGTCTGGGTCACTCCAAAGCCCCGGAAAGCCCCCGCCGGGGGATTGTTGGTGTACACCGCCGTCCCATCAATATCAATGTTCTGATAGTTGTAAGGCCCCGCTGCGTGGGTGCAGGCCCGCTGCAATACCGGGCCGCCCAGGGAGGCATAGGCTCCCGTATCCGACACCACCACGGCCTTCATGGCCGTCAGATATCCGTTCTCATCGCAGGCCGTGGTCAGATCTATACTGAAGGGATGGCGCTTGGGATGCACCAGCAGGCTTTCCTTCCGGCTCAGCTTCATCTTCACCACCCGGCCGGTGAGAAATGCCGCCATGGCCGCCAGATGCTGCACGGTCACATCCTCTTTTCCACCGAATCCGCCGCCCACCAGCTTGTTTTCCACAATGACCTTCTCCGGGGGAAGCCCCAGCAAAATAGAAGTCTCGTGGCGGGTATCATAGGTACCCTGGTCCGAGGAGTAGATAAATACGCCGTCATCGAAGGGCATACCGATGGCACATTCCGGCTCTAAAAACGCATGCTCCGTCCAGGGCGTCTCATAATGCATGGTCACCTTGTGAGCTGAAGCCGCAATGACCTCATCCGCATTTCCCCGCACCAAATGCTCATGGCTTAAAATGTTATCGTCGGTTCCCGCATGGACCACGGGCGCGCCTTCCGCCAATGCCTCCCTGGGACAGGTCAGAGGCGTAAGTTCTTCATAGGCGACTTCTACAAGCCCCTTGGCCTCCTCCACCAGCTCCGGCGTCTCAGCCACCACCAGGCAGATGGCGTCCCCCAGATAATGGGTCACATGTCCCACCGCGATCAGGGCGTCCCAGTCCTGCTTCAGATGCCCAACCTTCCGGTTTCCGGGAATATCATCGGCGGTATAGACCGCAATGACCCCCTTTAAAGCCAGCGCCTTTGAGGTGTCAATGGATAGCACCCGCGCCCTGGGATAGCGGCTTCTCACCGCACCCGCATGGACCATGCCCTCAATCTCCACATCATCCACATACTCGCCGTAGCCCAGCACCTTTTCCCGCACGTCGATCCGGTGCAGCTTCGTTCCCACCTTCACCTCCGAAGGGTCCTCCTCCAGGGAGACCTCTCCCCGCAAAATGTCTCCCGCCAGGGCAATTCCGTCAATAATTTTCTTATAGCCGGTACAGCGGCAGAGATTGTTGCGGATGGCCGCCGCGATCTCCACCCGGGAAGGATTTGGATTGGAATCAAGAAGCGCCTTCCCGCAGATCACCATTCCCGGAATGCAGAAGCCGCACTGAACGGCTCCCACCTCCCCGAAGGCGTACACAAAGGCTTCCTTCTCCCGGTCCGTAAGGCCCTCCACCGTCACGATATGCTTTCCGGCCATGCGCTCCATCTTCTGGACGCAGGCCTTCGTGGGCTTTCCGTCCACCAGCACCGTACAGGTTCCGCATGCCCCTTCACTGCATCCGTCCTTTACGGATTTTAAATGAAAATCGTTGCGAAGCACATCCATCAGCTTCCGCTGCGCCTCCACCTGTACTTCTTCCCCATTGATCCAAACAACACAATTTGTATCCATACGACCCTCCCTTAGTGCCTTACCTTTGACATCTGGTCTTTCTTAATTCCTAATTTTCCGCCTGCTGCTCCTTCAAAACCTTCTCCACCGCATTGGCAATATTGTGATAGCCGGTACACCGGCAGAGATTTCCTGCCATATGCTTCTTGATGGCCTCCCGGGTCAGCTTCTCCCCCCGCTCCAGCAACACCGTGGCCGACATCACAAAGCCCGGGGTGCAAAAGCCGCACTGGATGGCTCCTTCCTCGATAAAGGCCTCCTGGATCCGGGTCAGCTCCCCGTTTGGTCCCATAAGCCCTTCCAGGGTGCGGATGTTCTTTCCCTCCGCCCAGACAGCCAGATAAATACAGGAGTCGATGGTCTCCCCGTCTATGATGACGGTACAGGCCCCGCACTCGCCCACCTCACAGCCTTTTTTCACGGAGGTCAGCCCCAGGCGGTTCCTTAACATATCCAAAAGAGACTCCCGTACATCCACATACTCCGCGATTTCTTTTCCGTTCACGGTACACCGTACCAACTGCATTTGTTTTTCCATGGCTATGCCTCCCTCCTGCTCTGTCTTGCCACGGCCTCCATCAAGGCCCTCTTTGCGATTTCTCCGCCTACCTGTAGGCGGAAAGCCTTCGAGGCCCGCCAGGAATCCCGGGGATTGATCTCCTCCCGAATAGAGCGCTCCATCATCAGGAACAGCTCCGAATCGATCACATGGCCCTTCAGGCGCTCCTCCGTGGCCTTGCAGCGCAGAGGTACCGGCGCCGCTACGCCGAAGGTGATACGGATATCCTCCAGGGTATTCTTGTACTCCCGGCCGGCGGTTTTCACCACAACGCTGCAGCTTAAGGTGGCAATGTCCATGGCGTTTCGCATGGAATACTTGATATAATGACCGGTGTAACCTTCATAGTGATCCTTTGGCACGATCACATGGGTCAGAAGCTCTCCGGGCTTTAAATCCACCCGGCCCGGTCCTAAGTAAAATTCCTCCGGCGTGGCCATGCGCTCTCCGCCCGCGCTCACGATCCGAAGTCTTGCGTCCAGGGAAAATACCGAGGGCGCGCTGTCAGCGCTGACTGCGCCATTGCAGAGGTTGCCCCCGATGGTGCCGATGTTACGCACCTGGGGACCGCCCACCTGGTCCACGGCCTCCCCCAGCACCGGAACATATTCCTGAATCAGCGGGTCGCCTGTAAGGTGGCTGAAGGTGGTGGCAGCGCCGATATACAGGTCGCCGTTTTCCTTCTTTTCCACACCGGTCAATTCCTTTAAATGCCGGATTCCGATAAGGGTACAGCCGGCCATTTTTCCTTCTCTTGTCTTGATCAGCACATCCGAACCGCCGCAGATGATCTTGGCTTCCGGGTGCTCCTCCATCAGGCGGAGGGTCTCCTCCACCGTCTCTCCCTGATAATAATGCTGGATATCGTACATAGCCTCCGCCTCCTATCTCTTTCCGATCAGCCCGGCCTGGGTGAATGCTTCCACCAGGCGCTGGGGGGATAAGGGTAACGCGTGAATGCTCACCCCGGTTGCGTGCAAAAGGGCATTTCTCAAAGCCGGGGCCGGCGGGATGGCCGGCGGTTCTCCCAGCGCCTTGTTGCCGTAAGGCCCCGTGGGGTCCT
>CALWLN010000028.1 GCA_944381535.1 uncultured Lachnospiraceae bacterium | reverse complement strand
GAGCCTAGTACCGTTGCGTCTTGATTTGAGCGGAAGCGTGTCTGCGGTAACAAATGTGCCATCCAGGGCGACCTCCAGACAAAACCTAAAAATCCTTCTGGTTCTGTAAACAAACTTTTTAATTTCCACACCCCGTGAGAAGTAACGTTCTTCAGCCTGGGGATTTTCCTATACTTCTACCTTGGGCAGCTTGGCAAATGAGGCTGCCAGATCCTCATCCGTCGGAACATAGTCGGTCATCTCGCCGTCGTTGTATTTCTGGTAGGCGACCATGTCAAAATAGCCGGTTCCGGTAAGACCAAACACGATATTCTTCTCCTCCCCGGTCTCCTTGCATTTTATCGCTTCATCGATGGCCACCTTAATGGCATGACTGCTTTCAGGCGCCGGCAGGATCCCCTCGATCCGGGCAAAGATTTCCGCCGCCTTGAACACCTCCGTCTGATCCACGCTTCTTGCTTCCAGCAACCCCTGGTCGTAAAGCTCCGACACCACAGAACTCATGCCATGGTAGCGCAGGCCGCCCGCGTGATTGGGTGAGGGTATAAAGCCGCTGCCCAGGGTATACATCTTGGCCAGGGGACACACCATTCCGGTATCGCAGAAGTCATAAACATATTTTCCCCTGGTAAGGCTGGGACAGGAGGCAGGCTCTACCGCAATTATCTGATACTCCGCTTCCCCTCTCAACATTTCCCCGGCAAAGGGCGAGATCAGACCGCCCAGGTTGGAGCCGCCTCCGGCGCAGCCGATGATCATATCCGCCTTAATGCCATATTTGTCCAGGGCAGCTTTGGTCTCCAGTCCGATGACAGACTGGTGCAGCAGCACCTGCGAAAGCACGGAGCCCAGCACATAGCGGTACCCCTCCTGTGTGGTGGCCGCTTCCACAGCCTCCGAGATGGCACAGCCAAGACTTCCTGTAGTTCCCGGGAATTCCTCATTGATCTTTCTTCCAACGTTGGTGTTCATGGAAGGAGAGGGAGTCACCTGGGCGCCATAGGTACGCATCACCTCACGCCGGAAAGGTTTCTGCTCGTAGGAGCATTTTACCATATATACCTGACAGTCCATGTCAAAATACGCGCAGGCCATGGAAAGGGCCGTTCCCCACTGTCCTGCTCCCGTCTCCGTGGTAACGCCCTTAAGTCCCTGCTTCTTGGCATAGTAGGCCTGGGCAATGGCAGAGTTCAGTTTATGGCTACCCGAGGTATTATTGCCCTCGAATTTGTAATAAATATGAGCGGGAGTGTCAAGCTTTTCCTCCAGGCAATATGCTCTCACCAGGGGCGACGGCCGATACATCCTGTAAAAATTTTGAATTTCCACGGGAATGTCAAAATACGGCGTGGTATCGTCCAGCTCCTGTTTTGCCAGCTCCCGGCAAAATACAACCGACAGCTCATCCTCCGTCATGGGCTTGAGGGTACCCGGATTCAACAAGGGCGCCGGCTTCTTCTTCATATCGGCACGCACATTGTACCATTGCTTTGGCATTTCCTGTTCTTCCAGGTAAATTTTGTAGGGAATTTTTTCACTCATCATAGAATCCTCTCTTTCTGAAAAATATATGGTTCCTTCGTGTCCTGACAAGATCAGAACACAAAAAACTCCTGCTCTATCAATTGATAGGACAGGAGTAATTATTACCTCTGCGGTGCCACCTAACTTCATTCCTAAGAATGCGCTCATTCATGTACCAACATACATGCCCTGCTGTAACGCGCAGCCACGTCGCCCCTACTCCGGCCCGGCCGGCCGTTTTGGTTTGCCCTCATGAGTCCATTCGCGCTTCTTCCCATTACCGCAATCTCACCGCCTGCGACTCTCTGTGTATCTTCCAAAGCGTTACTTCTCTCAATCAAAGGTTTTCTTGTTGTTGAATGAAGTTTAACTCTTTCCGGGCGATTTGTCAAGATTTTTTTGTAAAAATCATACCTGAAAATCATACCTGCCATACTTCTCCGCCAGCGGCACAAGCCGCTTCAAAATCTCAGGCTTCACATTGGGCGCTACCGAGCAGGCGGAGCTTAAGATATATCCCCCTCCGGCCATGCCGTCATGAATCATATCCCGCACATATTCCTCCAGGCTTTCCGGTGTAGCTTGAAGCAGCACATTGACAGAGTCCATATTTCCTTTCAGGAAAAGCTTTTCTCCCACTTGCGCCTTGGCGTCCTTTAATTCCGTATTGCCAAGGGGCGGCGGATCCATGCACTCAATTCCGTCAATGCCAGAAGCTGCCATCTGTTCCAAACGGTCGCCGATAAATCCACAAGTATGGGTGTATACCGGAATTCCCGGCGCATATGCATGAATCTGACGCACCACTTCCCTCTCAAAGGGAACGACAAACCGCTCATAAAATTCCAGAGAAATAAAGCTGCCGCCGGCAAAGGGAGAGGAGATCTTCATAGTGTCCACACCTACGTCAATCTGTGCTTTCGCAAATGCCACACACTGATTCACATAACGGGCCAAAATAGCTTCGCACTTTTCCTCGTCCGTAATCATGGCCATCATGGCATTTTCCAATCCCAAAAGCACACATAAGCAGTCAAAAGGGGAAACGATCTCACCATGTACGGAGAAACTCTCCCGCTTTCCCTCCGCCACCGCAAGCTTATGGAGCGCCATGGCATTGGAATAATCAAGCCGCAGCGGCACTTCTTCCGGTACGACATCATCAATATCCACAAGGGTCGCCTCTTTGCCCGGGTCATGGGTCAGTGTCAGCTGACCGTTCCGGTCCTCATACACGCGCCCGTCCGGAAGGGTATAGCGTTCCCCGTCCAAGGTGTTCTCCACCTTCGTCTGCTCATAAATTTCCCGCCAGTTATCCTCAAAGCATACGTTCAAAAGGATGCCGTCAAAATCCAAATCTTTCCGGGTCTTGAAAAACGCCCGTGCCGCGCTCTCGGCGTTAAAATACATATCGAAGGGCTTTTCGCCGCCGTTGATAGCCATATAGCCCTGGCTTGTCTTTTCTTTTTATCACTTTTGCCGATTCATGTAAAGGCTTTTTTGTAAAATCAGCAAATTGACGAAATTGTACTTTCCCTTTTGAACAGTTCGCCGATTTTTCCTATTTTGACGTAACAGTTCCTGTCTGTGGCTTGCTGTCTGAACTGTTACACTTTGACAGCTTCCATGAAACGAAGCTCACAAAACCATTTGTAGAAAACAGGAAAAGGTGATATACTTACTAAAACTACCGCTCCCGCAAGTCATTTTCCAATACAAAGAGAAGAAAGGAACCCTCATATGCGCATATGGTTTAAAATATGGAAGGATAACCACCTCATCAAGGATACCGTCATTGAAAACAACACAGACGACACCAGAACCCACAAAATTTTCCAGGCTCTGGACGCCGTCTGTTACGAATTTGATTTAAGCAAGCCCATCTGGCTGGATTCCACCATCGCGGAATTCAAGCGCCACGACAAGGCCCGGTTTTACCAGGACAATTTCGTAGAGGAAATCCCCTTCGATTACCTGGAAATCCATGTCATTGAGGAGGACTAGCCATTGCGTACACAGATAGGCGCAATCCATTTTTCCATGTGATGGAAACGGACTACCGGCTCATCACATACATATAAGCGTCCTCCAGGGTAAGCTCCGGCTGGCTGCAGGGAAGAGGCGGCTTTTTTTCACTGATGATTTTCAGCCGCATGCCCTCTTCCACAAACTGCTTGGAAGAAATGTGGTACTGCCCCTCCAGTTCTCTGGCTTCCCTGTCGTCCTTCACGGCGCAGACCCAGATATGGCCCTTTGCCATGTTCATCAGTTCATTCACCGTGCCGGTGTAGAGGAAGGAGCCTTTCCGCATGACGGCCAGCCGGTTGCAGGTGGCCGCCAGATCCTCCACCACATGGGTGGAAAACAGCACCGTCCTGTTTTCGGAGAAATCCACCAGAAGATTGCGGATACGGATGCGTTCCTCCGGGTCCAGGCCTGTGGTGGGCTCGTCAATGATCAGAAATTCAGGCTCATTCAGCAGAGCCTGAATCAGTCCCAACCGCCGCTTCATTCCCCCGGAAAGCTGCCGTATTTTCTTTTTCCGGTGCTCCCACAGGCTGGTTTTTTCCAGGTAAAAGTCGATTCTCTCCCTGCATTCTTTCTTTGGGACACCGGAAAGGTCCCCCAGATATTCCAGACACTCCCGCACACTCAGATTGGGGTACAAATTTAATTCCTGTGGCAGATAGCCGATTTTCTTCTGAATGTTCCCATAGTTGCTCTCCTCATACATCATCTGGTCCATGATGACGGTTCCCCCGGTGGGCTTCTGGGTCGTGGTCAGCACCCGCATAAGGGTGGTCTTTCCCGCGCCGTTTTCCCCCAACAGTCCGTAGATTCCATGGGGAATTTCCAAATCCACATGGTTTACCGCCGTCACACCGTTTTTAAAGGTTACCGTCAAATCCTTTATTTTGATATTCATCCCTCTAACCTCTTTTCTTTAAAATATAAGGCACAAGCCCCGCCATCACCAAAGTCAGTAAAATTCCAAGCCCCTTTCCCCAGAGCCAGCTTACGTCTCCCGGTTCTGTCAGGCTGCGGTACACATAGGCAAATATGCCGAATTTCCCGAGAATCTCTTTTCCAAGGCTATATACAACCACAAGCCACAGTACCACCGACAGCCCGATTCCCGCCCACTGATTCTGAAACAGGTTGGACAGGGTCATGGACAAGGTTCCCCAAAATAAAATGGTCGCCGTTACGGCTGCCACGTAGGTTCCGAACAAAAACCAGAAGGAATGGATTCCCAGATTCAGCGGCCGCTGCCAAAAGAAGAAGAAATATCCCGCGTAGGACAACAGGCAGAGGTAGACTGTCTGTACCGCCATTCTCCGAAACACCATGCGCGCCTTCCGCTTCCTGGGATACAGGCCGATGATCTCATTACGCTTTCCGCTTCGTTCCATCACATAGGTCTCGGCACAGAACACCACCGCCAGCAGGGCAATATTGGCGTCCAGGGCTCCGCCGATTTCATCCATATAGGCAACTCCCTGGATGACGCTTAAGATCACCAGATAGCATACGGAGTATACGATTTTATAAACCGGAAGGCAGATTTTTAATTCCCGTTTCATCATATCCGCCTCCTTTTCCAGAGAGCGGCGGCAGCAACAATGATAATGCCGGACGCCAGAATCAGAAAGGTCTGATTTAACAGGGCCAGAGGCGGCGGCGTGGTGTCAAAGAAAGTTCCCGGAAACCGCACCATAATGGCCAATGGCCGCCCGTAATACCCATAGGTTCCATCCGGCCCCCTGCCGCCCAGGTTGGAGTAGACAATGTACAAAAATAAGAAGGGCATGGCGGGCAGGGGATTTCGAAAGGCCAACGCCGCCAGCGTATACACGCAGACAATCATCAGCATGTTAGGCAGAATGTAAAGAGCCGCGATTCCCGCAAATTCCAGGAAATTCACCGGAAACCCCTGCTGCCGGCCGTAAATCTGGCACCACCCGCCAAACAAAAGGGTCAGGATTCCCCAGACCATCCCCATGGCCAGAAATCCCCCGGCCACCTTTCCTCCGATATACGCAAACGCAGAAACCGGTTTTGTGTGCAGGAGCTCGTAGGTATCCCGCTTCATGTCCCGGATAAAGAGAAAGGCCAGCAATATGGTGGCAAAGAACCCCAGGAACAGCCCGCCAAAATCCGCAAACTTTCTGCCGAGGTAATAGGAAAAGGAGTGGTCGCTCAGATTTTCTTCGATGTAGGCGTTTGCCTCCGCAAGACTTCCCTTGCGAAGCTCCGACACCTGATACCAGTAATCCAGGCCATAGGAGCTGTAATAGCCATATTTTCCATATAGCTCATCCATCATCTCATTCGGGCCCATGCCCTTCTGACGCATTTCATTAAGGAGCGCCCTGGCCTCCTCTTCGCTCATTCCAAGAACCTCCATGATGTTGGGCAACTCCTTGGCAATGGCAATCTCCATCCGCTCCTCCTCAGTGGCCGGAAGATATCCCTCCATGATATCCGCGTCCGCTATATTTTCCGGCTCCAGAGCTTCCAGTTCTTCCTCTGACCTAAAATAATGAATTGTTAAATAGGGACTTAGGAACTGAAACAGCCAGAAAATGACAAACAGAAGTCCCAGCCATAGAATGGGATTTTTTACATAATTTTTCAGTTCCCGCTTGATGATCGCTTTCATGTTATCCCGCCTTTCTTTTTGATAAGAACAGGATAACGGGTATTTCACAACAAAAAGACAATGAAAGAAAAACTATAGGAAAATTTATTGCTTAGACAATCTTTCTCATTTTATTTTATTGCAAACTATGATACAATACTTGATAATAGGGTTTGCGCAGCGGTTCCTATTATACTTGATAATAGGGTTCGCGCAGCGGTTCCTATTATACTTGATAATAGGGTTCGCAAAGCGGTTCCTATCATACTTATAAAATCAGTATCCCGGGGGAGGGGAAGCCTATGAAAACTACACTATTACAAATTCAGGATAGTTATTCGTCCTTTGGCAGAGGCGAGCGCAAATTAGCAGACTGGATTCTTCAACATCCTTCTGAACTAATCGCTCTGTCCATCAGTGAACTTGCCGCCGCCTGCGGCTGCGGGGACGCAACCGTTATCCGCTTTGCCAAAAAGCTTGGTTTAAGCGGCTACCAGGCGCTGAAGATAAACATTGCCCAGGAGATTGGCGGTAGTTTTATCGGCAGTACTACTGCTGTCAAAGAGGATTCCGCCATAGATCTTTACCAAAAGCATTGCGCTGATATCATTCAGACGCTGGAACGCACAAAACTCCAGTTGGATTCCGATACCATGGAAGCTGCCGCAGGTGCCCTGCTCCATGCGCATTCGATTGCTGTCATAGGACTTGGCAGCTCGGCATCCCTTGCGCAGGATGCCACACACAAACTGATTCGCCTCGGACTTCCCGCATATGCTTATTGTGATAACCATATGCAGATGATCATTGCTTCTCACCTCGGCCCAGGGGACGTTGTCCTGGCGATTTCCCATTCCGGCTCCTCTGTGGATATTGTCAACGCTCTGGCCGAGGCCAGGAAGAACAATGCCACTACCATTAGCGTCACCGGTTACGCAAAGTCCCCTGTTGCCAGACACAGCGACTATTTCCTGATCACACATGCCGAAGAGACCAAACACAGTATCTTGGCCATGACCTCCCGGATCGCCCAGCTTGCCATCATCGACACACTGTATACCTACCTTGTCCTACATGGCGGTGATAAGATTCTTGACGCAATTCAGTCTACGGAGATAGCCCTGGAATCCAAGAAATTCTGATTCCACAGCTATCATTCTGCCTTTCCCCGGTTTTCACAGGAGGCTGTCACGCAAACTGCTTGCAAAAGCCAGGTGTGGCAGCCCTTGGGACGCTGATTTTAATCCATTCTCCTACTCCACCGTATCTACACTAAGACCTTGCACATATTTGCAGAATTCCTTCAATACCTCCGTATAATCCCCCTCTATTTCTGCCATATGATGGATATATGGTCCCTCCACCAGCTTCTTTTCCCACCTGGAAAGATTGTCAAACTCCGCCCACAGATAAGTTCCGAAAGTATAGGGCCCCTCCGTAGTATGGAACCTGCCCGTCAGCAGACGATAATCCCCATTGTCCTGGTCCATCCTGGCAATTGTATAGGAACCATCCTTCACCTGCATCCATTCTCTCATATTGACCATCTGCGCCTTCGTCCCTTCCTTCTTGAGGGAATAGGCAAAGGGGCCGCAGTGCCACAGAAGTTCCGCATTTTTATTCTCCGGATGGCGGACCGTAAATTCCCCGAAGAACGGCACCTTCTTCCCCTGGGTAGCACAGGAGAGCAATGCCATACTGACAGCCCCCAGCACATCCGATTCACAACTGATGATATAGCCCATATCCGCCAGGATACTATACGCCACGCAGGGCATTGCCTCCATCAGAAGCTGCATGGCCGTCCAGCATTCAGCGGAAATCACGTCCACCTGGTATTCCTCAAAAATTTCCTGATACAGCAGCACAAAGGCGTAAATCTTCTTTAATACAGGCTTTGACAATTCATCCAGGATATATCTGGATTCCAGAAGTTTTGCCCCCTCAGCAAGCTCCTCCTCCCTTTCCCGCAGGATTCTTAAATACTTATCCTGAACCACCGCCAGATTTACCGGCAGCACAGAAATCCCGAATTTTTCCATGAATTCCCCTTCATTGTAAATAACGGAATAGAAGGGACGGGGCCTGCTTCCCACCTGGGCAAGCTTCAGCCTGCGGAAGTTCTTGACCATACAGCTTACCGAAATAAATTTTTCCAGACCTTCTCTGAAAATATCTTCCTCCACGCGGCAGGTTTCAATATAGGAAAACGGAACATGCAGCCTTTGCAGCATTCTGCTTGTCCCAAACAAACCGCACTGGCTGTCCGTATACCGGGTCCCGTCCTCCTCAAATTCATCGTCCAGTGGCGCCCAGAGCAGTACCGGCTTGCCCAGCTCTCTCGCGACGTAACCCGCAATCTCCTCATTTCCGAAATTACAATTGATGATAAATACCGCGTCTACTGCCTCCTTCCGAAACCGATCCACCACCGCTTCCGCATCTGCGGTACAGTACATAACGCCGACGGGATTGATTCCCTCCAGATCCACAAAGGAGACATTATCCCTGGTATAATGCTCCTTGATGTATGCTACGATTCGCGCGCCTCTCGCCTCCGCCTTTTCCCAGTTAAATATACCTGGTCTGGGCGTGACATCCCTGCGCATTGGAGCCAGCCCGATCTTTACCTTGTAATCCAGCATGTTCTTTTCCTCCTTTTCTCTCAAGCTTCTTATCACAGCAGTTATGGAATCTCACCAAAACACTTCAAAGTTGGTGCCATAGATTCATGTCATCGTTTTCTCTCCTTTGCCGCTACCGGTTTTCAATCCACGCATGCTCCGGGTCGCTGCTCCTGTTAAAGCCCTGGTAATCGCCTGCCATCAGCCACAGAAAATAGGTTGCGTAGCCTGGGGTTGCGACAGTGGTGTGATATCCGTAAGGAAATTCCACAAGCTCGTCATTTTTTACCCGGTAGGCCTCCTCCACGCTTCCGTCAGAGGTATACAGACACTGCACCGCAAAGCCCTGCTTGGGGTCAAACAGAAAATAATAAATTTCCTCCGCAATACATTCCGTGGGCATGTTGTCCACATCATGCTTATGGGGCGGAAAACCTGCCCAGTTGCCTTCTGTCACATAGGCCTCGCCGATGGTGAGAACCTTCGCATTGGAATTTTCGTCAATAATAAAGCTGGTTTCCCTCTGATAAGGCACTTCCCCCAGAAGCTTCAATACCACATGGTCTTCCCTTAACACCTGGGGCTTCGTCTTCTCCTGAACCGGTGTGGCGCACACCGCGATTTTTACATGATCTCTGGCCTCAATCTGAAGCGTCTGCTCCTTTGGCATATAAAAGGATTCCGCCCTGCGGTTTTCAAATACGGTATTCCGGTTTCCTATGTTTTCCCAGCAGGTATCCTCAAAGCTCACGTTGCAATGACCTTCCAGCATAATAAACGCTGTCTCTTTGTCCCCTGTATCAAACTCCTGGACTCCGCCCGGTTCCAGTTCAATGATGCCAAACTCCAGTCTTTTCAGGCTGCACTCTCCGATCTTGCAGATCGGTGTGTACCCGATGCTTTTTTGATAACTCTTTTTAAAATTCATGATGTTCTCCTTTCTGGAAAATAGTGTTTCATGCCCATGGCTTGTTTTGTTTTGCGGCTTACTGTAAATAGCCTATGACCTCTTCCGCTTTCCCGGCAATCCCATAATCGGCATAGTCAAAAATCGGCGCCTCCCTGTCCGGGTTGATGGCGATCACCGTACCGGACTGTTTCATTCCCGCAATATGATGTACCGCACCCGAGATACCCACAGCAATATAGACCGCAGGATTTACACTTTTCCCGGTAAGCCCCACCTGCTTGTCATAAGGAAGCATTTCCGCATCCACCGCCATTCTGGAAGCTGCGATATCCCATCGGGCAGTTTCCGCTGTCACGCCATGCTTTCTTTCTGGAGGGCCAGTCTTTCCCGCTGTCACGCCATTTTTTTCCGCATTCCATGCATTCCTTTTTTGCACCAGTGTCTGTACATCCGCTAGTACATTTTGCGCGCCTTTTCCCAGCGCACAGATAATCTCACCACTTCCTTTCCTGGCGGTCCGGACGGTAGCCATCCGGGGCTCTGTCATACAGACAATTTTGGCCACGATATTGCCTGAAAATGCCGGGCGATACATGAACAGCTCCTCCCCATCCGTCTCAAGGGCAGTACAGTCCGCGCATAGTCCGGTCTGAAGTAATGCTGCCACCTGGGGTGCTGCCGCTTTGCTCCATGCGTCGCTTGCCCAGAGAATCACCTTCGGCTGCCTTTCCCTGGCATATTCCGCAAATTTCAACGCAAAATCCAGACAGGTATCCCCTTTTTGCCAAAAACGTTCTTTCTCAATCACAGTGATATCCTCACTGATACTCTCCGCAAAAAGTCTTGGTCCTTCTCCCACTATCCAGATGTCCTTAAGAAGCGCGTTTGATTTCTTCGCCGGCTGTAACCGCGTTTTTTCTTTTGCCAGACCTTCTTCGATCACAGCAGGCAGTTCCCTGGCTTCTATCCATTTACATTTCCGCTTTCCCTCTTTATTTGGAAAGGATGCCAGCACCCGGGTGGGCGACCCTTTTAAACCACACTTCTGCTTATCCGCGTCGATATCCTCCGCAGTCCAGTGAATGACCGTCCCTTTCTTAGAGCGAATGCTTGGAAGCCTTAACCGGTTGATGCGTTCCACGGTGATCAGTGCCGGATAATCCACGGTCTTCTCTCCCAATTCCCTGGTTTCACATATCAGTTTTCCCTCTGTCCGCAAAATTTTCATCACGTTGGGAATCAGGGTCAACCCCGCCATGACAGACAGGGACGGCCCTGTCTGTGCCGTATCTCCGTCCACGGTCTGCCTGCCGCAGATGACCAGGTCCGGTGAAAGTTTTTTTACCGCGCAGGACAATGCATAGGCCGTAGCCAGCGTATCCGCTCCCGCAAAGGCATTGTCGCACAAAAGATATGCCTCCTTTGCGCCAAGTCTTGTCAGATCAAGAAGCATTTCCTCTGTCTTGTCGGGTCCCATAGAAAGCAGTATCACTTCACTGTCCGGTATCTGCAGGGCTGCTTCATAAGCGCAGGCATCAAAAGGATTCAGCTCCCCGTCCGCTGTCCTTTTCACACATACAAGAACTCTCATACCATTCCTCTTTTTTGATAAATTGGAGCCAGTACATCATGTACCTCCACATATTCTCTGAATATCTTTTCATACTTCTCTGTATTTTCCGGGACCGGCTTTGTGATGCTCTCCTCCCGGATACAGGCTTTTACCGCCTCCCCGGGGTCCTTGAAAACACCAACGGCTATCCCTGCAAGCATGGCGGAACCCAGCGAGGAGTCGCTGCTGACCGTTTTTGCCAGCTCCATTCCCAGACAGTCCGCGGTAATCTGCCTCCACAGCATGCCCTTGGCACCTCCGCCGATGATGGTCGCTCTTCCCGGGAGGGCAATTCCAAGCTCCGTGAGCTTCTTTTTGGAATGCAGCATTGAGAGCGATACGCCCTCCAGCACACTCCTGGTAAAATGCGCCTTTGTATGGGTGGCACGTATGCCGATAAAGCTCCCGCATAAGGAAGGGTCGCCATAAGGCGTCAGCTCTCCGTTGATGTATGGGTGGTACATCAGTCCCTCACAGCCTACGGGTACCTTCCCCGCCCCTTCATTTAACGCCTCATAATTACCGCCGAAGGTATCCCTGTACCAGCGGTAACTGCCTGCTGCCGCCTTGGTTGCCGTACCCGGATACCACAATCCCTCTACCACATGGGCGTAGTTCACCAGATGATTGTCCGGATATGGTTTTCTGGTGATCACACATATCCTGCCTGCCGTTGCCAGCTTCACGGTAACATCCCCGGCCTGCACCGCACCGGAGGCAAACACCTCCATAACGGTATCGGTTGTGCCGCAGAGGACAGGCGTACCCTCCGCTAAACCAGTTCTTTCCGCTGCTTCCTTTGTAATCCCGCCAATGATATCTGTCGGTTTTACCACCGGCGGAAGAACCTCTTCCGTGATGGATGCCAGTTCCAGGAGCTCTCTGCTCCAGCACATCTTTCCGCAGTCAAACAGCATACTGCCCTGTGCCTCAATATAATCCGTACACCAGACCCCTGTCAGACAATAGCGAATATAATCCTTTTCGAAAAAGATGTATCTGATTTTTTGAAATTTCTCCGGTTCGTGCTCTTTTACCCACAGCATCTGGGGCAATGTCCAGATCGTATCCGGTCTGTGAAAGCTTTTTTCAAAAATAAAATCCCCCTGCTCCTGTCTGAGGGCCTGTGCCTGTTTTCCCGAGCGGGAATCCGTCCAGAAAATGGCCGGTCTGAGCGGTTCGAAATTCTCATCGCACATGACCCAGGTATGGGTCGCGGAATCAATGGCAACAGCGAGAATATCCGCCGCTCTCATACCAGACCTTTCCAGCAGCCCCCTCACATTTTCAGCAAAGGCCCTGTTCCAGTCCTCCGGCTCCTGCTCACACCACCCAAGCTTTGGATAGTATGTGGGATATTCCACGGTATTTTCCGCCACGATTGTTCCATCCGTATCAATTAAAGTTGCTTTTGTAGCGCTTCCTCCAAAATCGACCCCTAGTAAATACTTCATTCTTTACCTCTTTTCCAGAAATGCGCAGCCTCTTTCTTTTAAGAAGCTGCCTACCCTTTCGAAATCCGGTACGGACTCTCTCGCGCCGATTCCGGCGCATTTAAGAGCTGATACCGCGCTGGCAAAATAGCAGCACTCTTCATAGGTAAGTCCTTTTACCATCCCTGCCGCAAACGCTCCGTGAAATACATCCCCCGAGCCATTGGTATCTACCGCTTCCACCTGGAATGCCGGATAGCTCCGCATGGTTTTCCCGTCGTACAGAATGCCGCCCTCTTTTCCGCAGGTTACAACCACCACTTCCGGATGATACCATTCATACAGCCTCTCAGACGCTGCCTGGGCAGTGGCGCACCCTGTATGTCCTTTTGCGAATTCTTCCGAAGGAATCATCACATCCGTCAGCTTTAACAGGCGTTCTACCCCCGGATAAAGGCCTCCGCAGTCATACAGGATCTTCGTATTGCCTTCTTTTGCCGCCAGACAGGCTTCCTCCGCAGCTTCCATTTCATTCCCGTCAATCAGAAGAATCTCTGCGGCTTTCACCGCTTCCAGCCTCTCTTCATCCAGCTTGAGGGGCGGCAGATTTCCTTTGTCATACACACAGGTACGGGTGGATTTATCCTGCGCCAGCCAGATCGTGGATGTAAAGCTTCGGTATCCGGACTTGGTTTCTACCCAGCTTGTATCCACACCGTATTTTTCAAAATCCTTTCTCAGAAAAATACCGCCATTGTCATCCGACAGAACACCAATAAATCCCGCCCCCACCCCTAAGCGGGCCGCTGCCACAATCCCTGTAGCCGCAGGTCCGCCTCCGGCAGCCCTGCTTTCTGTCCCTCTTAGTTTCGTATCCTCTTTTGGATAACTGGGAACGGTAATTAAGGTATCCATGACACAGGCTCCGATCCCGAGAACCCGCACTGTCTGTCTTCTTATTGTTTCATCCTTCATACTTTACCCGCAGCTCCTAAAAGTTCCATTTTCGTAACGGCAAAATTTTTCACTCCGGCAATGGGCTCCTTCATAAATAAATCAATGGCATAAATATCTCTTGAGACTTCGAATACCGTATCCAGGAAGGCATAGCATAGATCCGTACCGAAATTAATTTTGCGGATACCGGCTTCTATGGATGCCACGATCTGCTCATCCGGGATTCCGGAGCCGCCATGAAGCACCAGCGGAAGATTTGTGGCTCCTTTAATATCCGCTATTCGCCGGATATCCAGCTTAGGCGGCTTTTTGTAACGGCCATGGGCCGTTCCCACCAGTACCGCCAGGGCCGCTACTCCCGTTTTTTCCACATAATCCTTTGCGTCCTTAGGAACGGTAAACTCATCCATGGAGGAATCGTTTACACTGCCCACATGTCCCAGTTCCCCTTCCACTTCCATACCGTTTGCCGCAGCCAGTTCCACAATTTCTTTTGTGAGCCTTACATTATCCTCATATTCCATTGCTGATGCATCTATCATAACACTGCTGCAGCCATAACGGAAGGCTCTCATGATCTCATTTTTTCCCGCGCCGTGATCGATATGGAAACAGACAGGTACGGAAGCGCTGTGCGCAGCCGTAAGGATTACCGGCGCCAAAAATTTTGCTCCCCCCTGGGTAAAGAGTCTGCTGTATACCTGCATGATCACAGGCGCCCTCTTCTCCTCCGCCGCCTGCATAACGCCCATAACGGTTTCCATATTATATACGTTAAACGCGGGGATGGCATAGGAGCCTTCCTCCGCCATCGCAAGTATTTCCTTTAGACCAACTAACATCCCTATTCCCTCCTACAGTCCTAAAATCAGTTCCTCTAACGAGACAATCTTCACTTCTGTCTGATTTACCGCTTTTAAAGACGCATATTCCGATACGCTGGCTGTTACAATAGTATCCGCCGCTACCCCCTTCGCGTTACTGATACGGTCCAAAGCCACCTGCGCCATAACCTCCGGCATCCACTCTTTCATCAGAAGATTGCCTGCCCACATGGTATCTTTGCCATGCATCAGCATTTCACCGCATACCGCATACGCGTTGATCACCGACCTGGCCTCTTCCGTCTCGCCCAGATCTCTTGCCAGCTGGAAAGGATCCTGGTATACCACTGCCTTTCCCGAATTCCGGGCTGTCAGCGCGCCTGTCTTTACCAGGTCACTTACAAATCTTGTAAAAGTTACCACCTCCGCAGTTAACTCAACCCCCAGCTCCTTGTACTCGCGCTTAAATACGCTGGCATCCTGCGGATCGAACGCGACAATCCTTTCATACGCGTTTAATTCCTTTGCGCATGCGGTCATCTGTTCCTTCGTCTCACTTGCCGCCCCAATCAGATATTCCAATTGCTGGCCACTGGCCGGTTCTTTGGAGAGCACCGTGAAGCTTACCCCTGCCTTCTTAAGTACCTTCATTGCGTCTATCGCTGCCTGGGGTACTTTGTATCTGGCATCAACTCCTAAAAATAACAGTGTATCCGTTTTTTCCGTATGACGGGCCATTGCTTCCTGCAGGGAAGCATCCACTTCCGTGATACCATAAGCATTTCCGGTTTCCATGCAATTATCAATAAGTACGTTAATATATTCGGGAAGAATACCTTCCATCGCCGCATCCAGTCTGGCCTCCCTGGTAAACATGACCGGATCGTAGCCTGTCACGCATTCCTTTGTGCAGGCGCCGCAGCATGCGCATTCATAAAGGTTCTCAACAACCTCCTCTAATTTATAAGTTCCACGGTTTACAAGGGACAATCCCAATGCCCTGGCCCGGGATGTATTTCTCTCAAGTCCCGTTGCGTTCCCAATGGGACAGATATGTCTGCACATCCAGCAAAAACGGCAAGCATCCACATGTATTTTACTTTTTTCCGTCATAATCCCACCATACCTTTCTTATAACCCCAGCTTAAAGGGATTCATGATCCCGTTGGGGTCAAGGGTTTTTTTCAGTCCTTCGAACACCTGCATCCCAGGGCCATACTGCTCCTTCATCAGGCGTCCCAGCTTGATGCCCACACCGTGATGATCATTCACTACCCCGCCATGGGCAAGGGCTGCCCTGACACCGGTGGTCCAGATCTGCTGATGAAGTCTGAGCGCCTCTACCGGATCCTGCGGCACATCCTTTCCTTCCACGATGAACCGGTCATATACCATAGCCCCCCACTCATACCAATGGGAGAAATGGGCGATAAATCTTGCCTGGGGATAATTGCTCTCAATGGCCTCCTTCATTGCCCAGTAAATTTCTTCTATCTTATCGTAGGGCGCAATGGTATCCATCGTTCCGAACATCTGGGGAATATCCATCATGTGACCAGGATAAAAGAATGTAATCTTTTCTTCCCACCATTTCTTTCCATACTCACTGCCAAGGTCCTCAGCGCCATATTTCGCAAAGGTGTCCAACAGAATTTTCTCCTCTACCTCCACCAATTCCTTGCAGCCTTCATAGGCAACGTTCATGAAAGCGCCCGGTTTTTCCACACCCACGATTTTCTTGATCAGTGACGCCGTTTCCGCAGGGTCATAGAGCCGCATAACGGAAAGCTTGAATTTTTGCAGCAGCTCTCTGGAGGCTTTGAAGGCCGCGCTCATATCCTGGAACAGGAATCCACGGAACCGCCTTTCCTCCGGCTGGTCAAAAATGCGCATCTGGGCTTTGGTGATGATGCCTAGGGTCCCCTCCGAGCCAATGAAAATCTGGTTTAAATCGGGACCTGCCGCATGTTTTGGCGCTGGAGAGGTATAAATAATATCCCCGTTTGGGAGAACCACCTCCATCTGTAACACCATATCATCAATTTTGCCATATTTCGTAGAAACCACACCAATTCCCCGGTGTGCCAGGAAGCCGCCCACCGTCGAGCAGTTCAGTGAGGAAGGAAAATGCATGGTCGTCTTTCCCACCTCGTTGGCCGCCCACTCAATATGCTTATAAATAGAGCCTGTTCCACATTCGATATACATACCATCTGTATTTACATCATAAATCCGGTTCATCCTCTTCGTGTCAATTACAATACCGCCACATACCGGAATTGCGCCGCCCTGGGTACCACCCCCGCCACCCCAGGTTGTAACGGGCATCTTATAATAATTTGCGATCTTTAATACCTTGGAAGTCTCCTGGGCATCCTTTGGCGCAACAACAAAGTCCGCTTCCGGCATCTTGCGCCCCCGATCCGCCCACATACGTGACAGCCAGTAATAATCTATACTGTGTGTCACTTTGTCGATCTCTTTCCGGGAGCAATTTTCGACTCCGACCGCATCCTCCAATTCAGTCAGAATCATTGCGTTTAAGAACTCATTTCCCTGCATTTTTATTCTCCTTTCATGCTTCAAAGTGTTTGAACATTTTCCCGTTACTGCTATTTGGAATCACCCTAAATGCCTTAAGAAAAGATTTAATTTCTATCATTTACTGCGGTTATCCAAAATTTACTCCGCTTCTAGTGATAGTTATTCTATCATATTTTTGTTTTTTTTGCAATATGATATGTGAAGATTTATATTTTTATTCTATAGGGAAGTTCGGAGAACTTTCCTATAGAATAAAAAAATCGGAACGACTTCTCCCTTTCCGGCGATTAAAGTCGTTCCGATTATTTTTCTTTGCTTATATTATTACAAATCCTCATTGAATACAATTCATCACAACGCTCACCATCATTTCCTTCTCTTCCGGCTTCGATTCCGCAATCATAATGGTGAGGGCCACCAATGTGTGGTCGTCAATCAACTTTTCTCCCTCATCAAACAGCACTCCGTTCTTGTCCAGAAAATACAAAAACAGCGTGGCCGCGATCCGCTTGTTGCCATCCGAGAAGCTATGATTTTTCGTCACAAAATACAGGAGATTCGCTGCTTTTTCTTCCAAAGTCGGATATAAATCTTCGCCTCCGAAGCTCTGGTAAATCGCCCCGATACTTCCTTTAAAGGAATCGTCCTTTTCATTGCCAAACAAGGTGCTGCTGTCTCCAAACCGCATACCGTCAATAAGCTGCCTGCATTCCTCGTAGGTCAAAACATAATTTGCCCTGTTCCCCTTTGGCCGCGTCATATTCTGATGGTCGTAAGCGTCCAGCAATTCCAGTGCCTGGCTGTATTTTTCCACCACGGAAAGCACCTGTTTTGTGTCGAGACTGTTTTCCACTCGCTTCATAACCCGTATCACCTCGTTTAGCTGATTCATACGGTTATGATTCACTGCATAGCCTTTGATTATGTATTCTTTGAGAACACTGTTTGCCCATTTCCGAAAAGCAATTCCTCGTTTCGATTTCACTCTGTATCCTACGGAGATAATTACATCTAAATTATAAAACAGAGGCGGCCTGGACGCCTTGTTTTCACTTCTGTCGAAAATTTCGACAGAAGTATCCCTCTCCAATTCGCCTTCTTTAAAAATATTATTAATGTGATAAGCTATCGATGAGCGCGCCGTATCAAACAAAACCGACATTTGCTCTTGCGTCAGCCACACGGTCTCTTTTTCTGGTGTAATTGGCACTTCCAGTTTTAATTCATGGTCCGTAAAAAGCACGATTTCACTTCTTTTTTCCATATCCGGCCTCCCATTTTACCAAACATATACATTTATACAAAATCCGTTTTCCTAACCCCCATAATCAGACTATCATGATATATCCCATCCTGCAATTCCCTGTGGGGTACAACAAATAAATCTTTAAATCCGCATTTATGATAACAGCGAATGGCTCTTGTATTATGAACCTTTGGGTCAATCATGAGTACGTCCGCGTGATATTTCTCGAACAATGCTTTCATCAACAACTTTAAAGCTTTTGTTCCAATTCCGCAATCACGATAATCCACTTCCCCGAGAAAAATATCAATTCCATATACAACATCGGATTCCTTCACAAATTTATCGTATTGGATTTCGGGCACTTCATAATACTGGGCATTTAAAATGCAAAATTGACAGAAGCCGATTGATTTTCCGTCATACTCAATGATACACTGTTCCACTTGTTCTTCCACGCTCTCTCTGTACTCTTTTACGACTCTTTCATAGGAGAACTGTTCCGTCATTCCCTCCCAGTATTTCATTGTCTCAGGGTCTGTCATCCATTTTAAAAATAATTGAAAGTCTTTATCACTTTCTTCCATCTTTCTGATCATGATGTTTTCATCTTTTGCAAGCATCTCTAACCTCCAAGTAACACAGAACCCTTCGTCAAGTCCATAAGATGTTTTGTTCCATTTCCATCTCACCCTTCCGCTTTTCTACTATTCTTCCCCTTACAAATCAACTGCGTCATTGTTCCCATGGGGCAATACACACACCAGGAACGAGGCTTAAATAAAAGCATAGTCACAAATCCCAGCACCGTGGAGGTCAACATCACGCTGTAAAATCCAAAGGCAAACTGCGCCACTCCCGGCGCAAACACCGTCCCGTGATAAGCCCAATGCCAGGGCACCTGAAAGGTCCACAAAAGCGTCACCGCCTGCCGCAATTCACCGGCTCCCGCAAACACCAGATACGTATTCCACAGCATTTGAAAAAACATGGCAAAAAAGAAAATCAGAAATCCATACCGGAACCACTTGCTTTTCATCCATTTGGGAATATCCTTTTTCCGGGACAGACCGAAGGTTCCTCCCACCAGCGCAAATAACTGGCCCCGTCCGCAGTAGCGGTTGCAATACCCCTTCGTCCCGCCAAAGATAGAAATCAACAGGGGAATAAAGAAACACAACAACCCCAGCCATGCAAATAAAATATTGAAAAAGCCCAGGACCAGGTACAGAAGAGACGCAATCCAGAGATACTCATACCAACGCTTTTTCATGACGCCACCTCCTCCATCACAATCACCGTTGCCGGGCATTCCCTGGCGCATTTTCCGCAGCCGATACACTTATCCCTGTCCATCTTCGCCGCGATTCCCCTTTCCACACGAATGGCCTCTCTCGGGCACACCTTCACACAGCATCCACAGGCGACACAGTCCCTCTCCATGACAAAAGCCTTGCGGATCTTCCTTTTTCCATCACTCACCGGCAAATATCCTCCTTTTCCTGACCATCTTATCCCGAAGCCTTTGGCAGACGCAGGCCTTCCTGCCCGCCAAAAAAAGCTTTCGGAGCCTGATACAATTATATCAGTTCAAAAGACATTTACCGTGACAAAATCACACTCCCATGCGTACCCCAAATACCGCCTTCACACTGGCTCCGCCCTGCTCCCGGTTGCCCACCAGCAGCCGCCCGCCGTGCTTCTCACAGTAAATGCGGCTGATATACATGCCCAGCCCGAAATGGGTCTCATCATCCTGAGGATTGGCGTGAAAATAAGCCCTAGTGGCCTCCTCGCCGCTGACGGTAAAGCCTGCCCCGTCGTCCTCCACCAGAACCTCCAGCTTCTCACCGGACTCATCCAGCGAAATCCCCACCTCTACCCGGTGGCTGGCGTAACGCACTCCGTTGGAGAGAAGATTCTCCACCACCTCCAGAATCATATCCACATCCGCCAAAAAGCGCCGGTCTGCGACTTCCGCAGTGACCGTCCGCCCGGAAGCTCTCTCCGTATCTGCCCGCCTGTTCACCCTGGTGGAATTTATTCTTTCATCCGCCCCTTCCGGTTCCTTCACCGCAACACAAATTTCCTTCTGCCCGTCTTTTTCCAGGGCACTTGCGCTTGCCTCCACCAGCTTTTCAAGAGTCCGAATATCCATCTCCTGATACTGCGCCACCCGATCCCTCAGACCGGACAGCCGACGCATGGTCTCTACAAAATTTGAGAGCCGTTCCAGCTGGCCCTGCCCCTCCTTCAACATTTCCGTCATCTGCTCCCGGCTGAAATCCTCCGCCGGAACAAACTCCAGCAGCATTTCCTGGTACCCCTTGAGGATGGTCAGCGGCGTGCGGATATCGTGGGCAATGGCGGAACGCAGGGCTTTCTCCTCCTCCACCATGCGCCACATTCTCCGATAATTTTTCTCCAGCTCTCCCCGCATTTTCTCGAATTCCCGGCAGAGCCGGCCCAACTCATCCTCACAGTCATAATCGAGGTGAAAATCCAGCTGGTTGCTGGCAATCATGGCGGAGGCTGCGGACAGCTTCGCCAGCGGAACCTTTATTTTATTCCGATAAAACAGAACCACCGCCAAAACCGCGCCCGCCATGGAGACGACCAAAATACCGTAGGTCTGGAGAAAATCACACACTTCAGAGAGGAACGCGTCGCTCCCGGTCATCTCATCATTGCTCACCCGTGGAATGGATACGGTATAGTTTACCTCCGCCTGCTCCCAGTTTTCATAATATTCCTCTTCATCCACATATCGCCACCATATCTGCTGCTGGGTCACCTCCGCCACATGGACAATCCCCGCCCCCAGCAAAAAGCTGAGCACCAGGCTGATTCCCATATACAGCACAATGGTTTTCCTTAATGAAAGATTTCTTATTTTTTCCACCGGTATCCCACTCCCCACACCGTCTCAATGTATTCTGCATTTGCATACTCCGACAGTTTCTTTCGGATTCTGCGGATTAATTCCGTGACAACGCGGCTGTCTCCCTCGGCGTCATAGCCGCAGACCTTCTCGTAAATCCGCTCCTTGTCGAAGACCTGCCCCGGGTGCAGGGACAGAAATTCCAGAATTTCATACTCTGTCCTGGTAAATTCCAGCTCCCGGTCCTCAAACTGTACCTTCTTGGCCGTATAGTCAATCATCAGGCCCTCCTGAAACCGGTATTCCGACTTCTGCTTCCGGCGCTCCTCCCGCTTTAAATGGGCAATAATCCGGGCTTCCAGTTCCTTCAGGCTAAAGGGCTTTAAGATATAATCATCCCCTCCCAGAAGCAGGCCGTTGACCCGGTCCTGTTCCTCCACCTTGGCCGTCAAAAATAAAATGGGACAGGACACCTTATCCCGAATCTGCCGGCACACCGTAAGACCGTCCATCCCCGGCATATTAATGTCCAGCAAAATCAAGTCCGGCCCCTCCTTGATTCGCTCCATGGCCTCCAGACCGTTTTCCGCCGTTCGAATGTCATAGCCCTTCCTTGAAAAATAATGGGTCAACATTTTTATTAAATCCCGATCGTCGTCAACCAGCAATATTTTATAACCCATGACGCTTCCAATTTCTCCTTTTTCCCGGCTCTATAATCGCCGGTTATCCGTCTGTCTCAGCTCCGCCTCTGCCGGTGGGCCTCGTACATCAGCAGGGAGGCCGCAATGGCGGCGTTTAAAGATTCCACCTGTCCCTCCATGGGAATGCGAATGTATTCATCCGCCAGCGCTGCCGTCTCCTCCGTCAGCCCGTTCCCCTCATTTCCGATAAGAAAGGCTGTCCCTCTGGTGTAATCCGCCTTATCGTAGGATTTTTCCCCTTTCAAGTGGGCGGCATACACGGATACGCCGAGCTCCTTCAGTTCCCCGATTGTCCGGCTTAAATCCTCCGCAATGTAAAATGGAACCCGGTACAGGGAACCCATAGTGGAACGGACCACCTTGGGACTGAAAATATCCACGGTACTGCGGTTCATAATGACGCCGCTGATTCCGGCTCCCTCCCCGGTGCGCAGCATGGTTCCCAGGTTGCCCGGGTCCTGAATACTCTCTAAAATCAACAGGCTGGGGGCCTGGCCTTTCAGCAAATCCGCAAGCGTATACTCCGGCATTTTCACAAGGGCCAGAATCCCCTGGGGAGTCTGGGTGTCGCTGGCCGCCTTCAGCACCGAATCAGCCACTACCTCATATGCGAGACCTTCCAGGCTCTGAAAAATCTTCCCAACCCTTCCAAGGTATGATTCAGACACATACACCTTCTCCACCCATTCCCCGGGCGCTTCAAAGACCATTTTCGGGCCTTCCACCACAAAAACCCGCTGCTGCCAGCGGGCTTTTGACTTCTTCTGAAGCTGTATGATCGCTTTTATCTGCGGATTGCTCACACTTGTAATCATAAGCGTTCTCCCTAAATGGAAAGAGTCTGGGCAATCTTGTACTGATACTCGGGAATACTCTTCTGCATGGCCAAGGCCTCATCAATATCGTAATCCACATAATCACCGTGGCGGTAGGCCACAACCCGGTTGCTCTTGCCTGCGCACAGTAAATCCACAGCCATGGCTCCCATGGTGGAGGCATATACCCTATCCTTGCAGGTGGGCGTACCGCCTCTCTGCATATGGCCTAAGATGGTGGCGCGGGTCTCCATGCCGGTGGCCGCCTCGATACGCTTCGCCATGCTGGCGGAATGGCCGATTCCTTCCGCATTGACAATAATATGGTGCTTCTTGCCCCGTTTCCGGTTATCGATGATGTGGTTCACCAGCCTCTGCTCGTCGTAGTCATATTTCTCCGGCAGCAAAATATCCTCCGCGCCGTTAGCAATGCCGCACCACAGGGCAATGTAGCCTGCGTCACGTCCCATCACCTCGATAATGGAGCAGCGCTCATGGGAGGTGGAAGTGTCACGCACCTTATCAATGGCCTCCATAGCCGTATTCACTGCGGTGTCAAAACCAATGGTGTAATCCGTACAGGCAATATCCAAATCGATGGTTCCCGGAATGCCAATGGTGTTAATCCCTAAATTTGCCAGCTTCTGGGCCCCCTGGAAGGAACCGTCGCCGCCGATGACGATGATACCGTCAATCCCATGCTTCCTGCAAATCTCTGCCGCCTGCTTCTGCACCTCCGGCTGCTTGAACTCCGGGCAGCGGGCTGTCTGTAAAATGGTGCCGCCCCGCTGAATGATATCCGAAACATGCTTTGCTTCCATCTCCTCAATCTCTTCCTGAAGCAAGCCTGCATAACCTCTCTTAATTCCTTTTACTTTCTTTCCGTTTGCAATGGACTGACGCACCACCGCGCGGATGGCAGCGTTCATCCCCGGCGCGTCGCCGCCGCTGGTCAATACTCCTATTGTATGAATCTCTTTTGCCATTTTTTCATACCTCCTAATCAAATCCTCACTCTGGTCTCTTCCATTTTAATATCTTTTGGAAGTATTTTCAATGAATTTCTCTACAACTTTTACGTTTTTTTGACCCAGAAAGTTAGTTAAATCGTTGACAATCTCCGGATTCACCTGAATATTCCTGCTGGGAGGCAGACGTTTCATCTGTTTTGTACCCGCAATGTAGATGATCACCGGGTCCTGCCCGTCCGATTCCTTTAAGCGCTCCATCAACTCCGCTTCCTTCTGCTGATAACTCGCAATGGTATCAAACTGAAGCCACAGCTCCTTTTTCGTATCGTCAAAGGAGTAAATGCGCTCGCAGATCAGCTTGCCGTTTTTCTCCTCCTCGGTGGATACCCGCCCCCGGACAAACACCTTGTTGTCAATCTCCAGGAGACGGCTGTTTTTTTCATAATCCTTCGGGAAAATAATGATCTCCAACGTCCCCACCAGATCCTCCAGCGTGATGAAGGCCATGGTCTTGTTATTCTTGGTGTATTTGATGGTCTTATCCACGATCATGCCGCCCACCATGGCGCTCTCCCCGTCAATGACGTTGGTAGTGCCGCTCTCCTCATCCAGAACAAAATCCGTGGTCACCCGGGTGATGGTTTTCCGCCATTTCTCCTCATATTCTTCCAGAGGGTGGCCGCTGATATACACGCCCAGCACTTCCTTCTCAAAGGCCAGCAGCGTCTCCTTGGCATACTCGTCCACCTCCGGCAGCTTGACCTCAAATTCCTCCTTTACGCTGTCGTCCGCCAGATCGAAGAGGGTCATCTGCCCGGCCATGGTGTTCTTTTTCTCCTGGGCAATGTTGTCAAGAATCGTGGCGTATATCATCATGAACTGCTTCCGGTTCCCGCCCAGACCGTCCAGGGCGCCGGCTTTGATGAAGTTTTCCACAATCCTCTTGTTCAGATCCTTATCCTCCATGCGGGTCAGAAAATCCTTCAGACTCTTAAAGGGCCCCCTCTCTTCCCGCTCCCGGCACAGTTTTTCAATGCAGCTGCCGCTGACGCTCTTGATGGCGGCTAATCCATAACGGATGGCGGAACCGGACACCGAGAAGGCGCCTTCTCCCTCGTTGACGTCGGGGGGCAGCACCTGAATCCCCATTTTCCGGCAGGTTAAGATGTACTCGGACACCTTACCGGCATTGTGCATGACAGAGGTCATCAGGGCAGCCATGTATTCCACCGGATAATAATATTTCAAAAAGGCCGTCTGGTAGGCCACCACCGCATAGGCGGCGGCATGGGACTTATTGAAAGCGTACTTGGCGAAATCGATCATCTCGTCATAAATTTTGTTGGCAACCTGCTCGTCAATACCGTTAGCGATACAGCCGGGCACGCCCTCCTCCGGGTTACCGTAGACAAAGTTATGACGCTCCTTCTCCATGACGGAGCCTTTTTTCTTGGACATGGCCCGGCGCACCAGATCACTCCGGCCCATGGTATACCCCGCCAGGTCCCGCACAATCTGCATAACCTGCTCCTGATAGACAATACAGCCATAGGTGGGCGCTAAAATCGGTTCCAGCTGGGGACAATCGTATACCACAGCGCTCTCATTATTTTTCCCCTTGATATAGGCCGGAATAAAATCCATGGGACCGGGGCGGTACAGCGAAATGCCGGCAATGATGTCCTCCAGGCTCTGGGGCTTCAACTCCTTCATGAAGCTCTTCATACCGGCGCTCTCCAGCTGGAAGACGCCGTCGGTTTTCCCGGTGCCAAGAGAGTCCAGCACAGCCTTGTCATCGTAATCAATCTTATCGATATCAAAATCCTCTTTGCCGCCTTTGTGAATAAGGCGGACGGCGTTCTGGATTACCGTCAGGTTCCTTAAGCCCAGGAAATCCATCTTAAGAAGCCCTAATTCCTCCAGGGTAGTCATGGTAAACTGGGTGGTGATGGAGCCGTCGGAAGCCCTTGACAGGGGCACATACTCGTCCACAGATTTCTGACTGATGACCACCCCCGCCGCATGCATGGAGGTGTGCCGGGGCAATCCTTCCAGACGTTTGGACATGTCAATGAGCTTTTTCACACTCTCATCGCTTGCGTAGAGACTTCGAAGCTCCGGATTCATAGTCAGCGCTTTCTCTATGGTAATGCCAAGCTCATTGGGAATCTGCTTGGCAATGCTGTCCACAAAGGCATAGGGTAAATCCATCACCCGGCCCACATCCCGGATAACGCCACGGGCCGCAAGGGTACCGAAGGTGATGATCTGCACCACCCGGTCCTTGCCGTACTTCTCCACCACATAATCGATAACCTCCTGGCGGCGTTCCACGCAGAAATCAATGTCAATATCCGGCATGGACACACGCTCGGGATTTAGAAACCGCTCAAAGAGCAGATTATAGCGGATGGGGTCAATGTTGGTAATCTCCAGCGTATAGGACACCAGACTTCCGGCGGCGCTTCCCCGCCCGGGACCCACGGCAATCCCACGGTTTCTGGCAAAATGAATAAAATCCCACACGATCAAGAAGTAGTCCACATATCCCATGGTCTTAATGACATCAAGCTCGTAATTTAACTTTTCCTCCAGTTCCCGGTAGTTATCGGGATAGCGGCGCTTTAACCCCTCGAAACAAAGCTTGTTTAAATATTCCCAGCTTGTCATACCGTCAGGCACATCGTATTTGGGAAGCTTGGTAACGCCAAATTCAATCTCCACATGACAGCGGTCGGCGATTTTCTGGGTATTTTCAAGAGCCTCCAGGGCGTAAGGAAAGATTTCCTTCATCTCCTCCTCGGACTTGACATAATACTGACCGCCCTCGTAGCGCATACGGTCCTCGTCCGCCAGCTTCTTGCCGGTCTGAATGCAAAGAAGAATATCGTGAGGCTCCACGTCATCCTCGTAGGTATAGTGGACGTCATTGGTTGCCACCAGGCCGATTCCCGTTTCCTGGCTTAAGCGCAGAAGCTGCTGATTCACGGTTTTCTGCGCCGGAATCCCATGATCCTGAAGCTCCAGAAAAAAGTTCTCTTCCCCGAAAATGTCCTTATACCACAGGGCCGCCTCCTTGGCCTCATCGTAGGCGCCCCGCTGTAGGAGCCGCGGAATCTCACCGGCCAGGCAGGCGCTCAAGGCGATGATCCCCTCATGATACTGCTCCAATATCTCCCGGTCCACTCTGGGCCGGTAATAGTAGCCGTCCACAAAGCCCTTGGAGACGATTTTCATAAGGTTGCTGTAGCCGGTGTTATTTTCCGCAAGAAGCACCAGATGGTAGTAGCGGTCCTCCCCCTCCACCCGTTCCCGGTCGAAGCGGGAGCCGGGGGCCACGTATACCTCACTGCCCAGAATGGGATTGATTCCCTCCGCCCTGGCAGCCCGGTAAAAATCAATGACGCCATACATGACCCCGTGGTCTGTGATGGCGGCACTGTTCATTCCCAGTTCCTTGACTCTTGCCACGTATTCTTTTATCTTATTGGAACCGTCCAACAGACTGTACTCCGTATGGACATGCAGGTGGGTGAATGCCATCTTGTGTACTCCCTCCGTTTTCTTTTTGATTCTATGGTAGCGATTTTTTGCGGTTCTGTCAATGATTTCTTCTTTATATGTCCATGCTTTTTGGACATCCAGGTATACCCGCAGGGTGTTTCATATTAGCAGATTTTTGTGAAACATGCCAGCTTGATTTTTTCCTGTTTATTTGCTATCCTATCCTTACATATCCGGGACATTTTGTGAAACTAATTTCACGTCAGAACAATTCTGTTACAGGTGCCCACATTGGGATTCCCCCTCCTGTACCATCCCCAATATGCAACTATTATATTTTATCACGACAGGAGGCGTTGCCTATGGGCAAAAAAGATATTCACGTATCCGATTATTTTGATTACAACCCATTTTTTGCGGACATCACCAACGGATACTTTTTTAACGGCGAACAAATCATAGACCCGAATCAGTTAAAAAATGAGGAAAAAGAACTGCTAAACGCCACCATGGTACATGCCAAACGTGTTGTCCGCGACAACGTAAAAAAGTACTATGGTGATTCCCTACTCTGCATCTATGTGCTGGAGCAGCAGGATTCCATTGATTATCACATGATTATCCGCAATATGGTGTCAGAATCCATGGAATATCAGAAGCAGTGGAACAAACTTCGAAAAAAACATATGGCCGAAAAGACATTGAAACCGGGAGCGGAATTTCTTTCCGGCATGAAGAAAACGGACCGGTTCATTCCCGTAATTTCTCTGGTAGTCTACTACGGCGAAGAAAAATGGGACGCAGCCAGGTGTCTTCATGATTTACTGGACCTTGAGAAGCTTCCGCCGTCTCTTATAAATTATATTGAGAATTATCACATTCACGTGTTTGATTACCATGATTATGATACGTTTGATATGTTTCACACGGAGCTGCGGCAAATTTTTTCCTTCTTGAAGCACTCCTTCAGCAAAACAGAACTTCAAAATTTCCTTGCGGAACACCGGGAGGAATATTATAATATCAGTAAAGAAGCTTGCGAATTGTTGGCAACGCTGACACATACGGCAGAACTATTTGAACTCAACAAACACACAGATGAAAAAAAGGAGGGATTAATATGTGCAAAGCATTTGAGGAAATGCGTCTGGAAGGCCTCGAGGAGGGCATTCGAGTTCTTGTAACAGATTACCAGGAGGAAGGATTTTCCAAAGCTAAAATTCTTGCCAAGCTTCAGAAAGGATTTTCCCTGTCGCAGGAGCAGGCGGAAAAATACTACGAAAAATATACGCTGACAAACTGCACGGTATAAATTCCGATCACTGGATGGATAGCGTCCGGACCACAATATTCATTTCCCTGTGCAGACACATTTTTAAAGGCAGGCGCACCCGTTCTTGCGCGCCTGCCGGTTTTTGAACACAATTTTCCCTCCTCATCCACTGCCCTTTCAAACCTTCCTCCCTCACACAAAATCAAAGGAAAATACATCCGTACTCGCGCTGTCTCCCCAGTTTGCTTTGGGCACCAGGCGTATGGCCGTAACCTCCCTGCCAATTATGACATGGTAGGCACGCTTCAGATTACAATCCGTAGCCAGCAGCTTTCTTGTTTCTCCCTTTTCCTCCACCTCCAGCACAAATTCCTTGCAGAGCGTCTTCGGGACATAAAACTGCGGGCTGCTCAGCAGAGTGTTGCTCCGCATACAGTGTTTTCGTTCCACATCATCCCCCGGCAGGGTTTCCCGCTCCAGGTCGCTGTTAAACGTAATATGCACATGGTCAATATACGTAGGAATTTCAAACCGGTATTCCAGCGCGGAAGCATACAGTCGCCATCCATAAGGGTATTCTGTAGAAACTCACGTTTTTCCCTGTATACGCCATGAGGCGTCAGATGGTACTGTTTTGCGATCGCCGCAGCCGTTCCCACGGCTTCTCCTAACAGCGCGCAGGTTGCCATCACACGGGTGCTGCTCAGTGCCATATGTGTCACACTGATATTTCTCCCCGCAAAAAACAGGTTCTTTACATTTTTGGAATACAGGCAGCGGTACGGTATGCCATAGGGTCTTGGCGGTATGATATTCGTATTCATGGCTCCTTTATTGAAAAATCCGTCCGGATAATGGTCATCGATGGGCCAGCCGCCAAAAGCTACAACATCCTCATACGCTCTGTTTTCCAGAATGTCATTTGCGTTCATAACATATTCCCCTATCATTCTGCGCGACTCACGTTTTCCCGGCAGAAATCCCAAAAAATCAAGCTCCCAGTGTTCCGCAGGCACCTCACCCGAATTCTTGATATAATCCCAGGCTCCCACTGCCAGCGGAATCAGATCCCTGCTGATTTCCTCCGTCCCGTGTATGGAATCCCTGTTGCCTCCCAATTCAAGATACCAGAAATTTTCCCCGGATTCATAGATATTCATGCCTCTCGCCTTATAATCCTGCTTTTTAAAACCTTTCCCCCAGGAGGGCGGAATAAATTTTATCTTCTGTGTGGTCTCCCGCCCCTGTATCAGGCAGCTCATCCCCATGGTAAGCTTGTCATTTTCCTTTACATGGGTCGGTTCATGATACTCCTCCCGTCCCTCCCTGCCAACGCTGTACCACGCGCCGGTAAGCGGCGCGAGAATACTGTCACCGGAGCAATCCGCGTAATAATCCGCCCGGATATCATAAAAGGTCTGGGTAGTCATCTGATATCCTGTTATCTTTATAATGTTAACACTTCTTCCATCCTCAAACTCTCCTGTCTCCGTCTCAGCGTCCATATAGGTACAATTCAGAAGCAATGTAATATTTTTCTCCCGCAATACGAAATCATACAGAACCGTATCCCATATGAAATAATTCTTTGTGGGATTCCGATACAGATTTTCAAGGATAATTTCTTCAATAATCCCGGTCTCTCTGTTATTTTCTCCCCCTGCGCCGCAAATCCACATTCGGATCTCGGAGGATGCGTTCCCGCCCAGCACAGGACGTTCGTGCATCAATACCACCTTTGCGCCGTTTCTTGCCGCCGCGATGGCTGCGCAGATCCCTGCCATTCCGCCTCCGATCACACACAAATCCGTTTTTAGGTTTCTCCTGGAAAGCATTCTTCTCCTCCTTGTCTTGACAGCTTTTCCTTGCCTGTGGTATATAAAATAATATAATATTTTAACAGGATTTTCTTTTACTTTTATGCATTGAAATAACAAAAAAGCGCACAACGGGAGTGTGAATGATCATGATTTCTTCCATCGAATGCTCACAGGATAACATTATCCGCTTTATCGGGCAGTTAAAGGCCCGGTACGGTCTTGATATTTCACTTCACTTTTCCACCGGCTACTCCTTTCACAGCGAATCCGTCGCCGAACTGAGCCTTCTGCAATGCCATACCAATCCTTACTGCTTTTATATAAAAAACACAAAGGCAGAGCACGCAAAATGTCTTGCCTGTCAAGACGAAATCCGGCAGCTTTGTAAAAAAGAGGAGCACTTTATATATACTTGTCATGCGGATGTCCGTGAATATATCTATCGGATCGTGATTGACGGCAATGTCGCCGCGTTTCTTGCGGCCAGCGGATATCAGAATCCACAGAGACATTCCCAGGATAGCGAATGGTACGAAACCTATCTTTCAGATGAAGAAATACCGACAGAGCTTCTGGATACGCTTTTGACTCCATTGGCTTTGATGCTCTCCCTGTTTTTGAAAAAGCATTTACAACCATCACAGGACAGCATTTATCCGCAGATATTAAACTATCTGGAATTGGACCACAACGTGTCCCTTGCGCAGCTCTGTAAGCATTTTGGCTACAGTCCGTCCTACATCAGCCATATGTTCCGCAGGCAAAGCGGATGTACACTGAAAAGCTACTGTAACCATTTGAAAATAAGAGATTCTAAAATATTGCTGGAAACTACTGACTTAAGCGTCACTGAGGTGGCCCTGGCTTCCGGCTTTAACAATATCAGCTATTTTATCCGGATATTCCGGAATATCACAAAATATACCCCTTCTGCCTGGCGAAAAAAACATCGGCAGTAGGCCCGGGCAGCCTCTTTGGTGGTTTGTCCATCCTCCCTTGTTCCACACCCGACCAAAAGCGCGGAACAAGAGAGGACAGCGACACCCAACAAACCTTTCTTCATTTTTGCGCCTTACTCTCCGGCGATTCCGTCACATGGGGACAGTCCAGATTCTCACGCCACATCATCGGCGCAACAAAACGCACCGCATTCTCGATGATCTTCAACACGTAAGGATTGTGATAGGAGGGATTCGTCTCGTGTCCCGGATGAAAATAGAAAATCCTCCCGTAGCCCCGGTTCCATACGCAGCCGCCCCGGAACACCTCGCCGCCCCGGTACCAGCTTACGAAAATCAGATCGTCGGGCTTTGGAATATCAAAAAATTCCCCGTACATTTCCTCCTCGGGCAGTTCAAAGCTCTCCGGGATTCCCTGGGCAATGGGGTGCGTGGGATTGACATTCCACACCCGGCAGGCATCCCCTTCCCGCCATTTCAGGCTGCCGGAGGTGCCAAGAAGCTTCTGCAGGGGCTTGCAGGGATGGGCGGAATGAAGGGGGATAAAACCCATGCCCTTCAATACCCTCTCCCGCACCTTTTCCGCCAGGCTGTCGGGTACCAGATCATGGGACCAGTGAGCCCACCAGATCAGCACGTCCGTGTTATTTAAAAGCTCATCCGGCAATCCATACTCCGGCATAAATAGGTTTACATAAGTTACCTGAAAATCCTCGCGCTGAGACAGGTACTCCGCCAACGTCCCCATGACTCCCTTGGGATACACCGCCTTGATTGCCTCGGCCCCTTTCGCCATATGTGTCAAAAGCTCCTCCCTCTCTTTGGCATCCTTGGGAAGCGCCTCCTCCGGAAGTCTCCCGGCCTCCTGCACCATCTCATACCAGATTGTCACTCGTATCATGTATCTCACACCTTCCTTTATTTTTTAGTTTTCATCCATATGCACCGTAATCTTATCCAAATGCCAGATCTCATCCACGTACTCCTGTATGGTCCTGTCGGAGCTGAATTTGCCGGAATGCGCCACATTCAGAATAGCCTTCTTCGCCCAACCCGCTTCGTCCCGGTAAGCAGCCTCCACCCTTTCCTGGGCCTCGGCGTAGGAGCGGAAATCCTTCAGAATAAAATAAGTGTCCGCATACTGGGTACTCTGAGTATTCAACAGAGAATTATACAAGGGCCGGAACAATTCGGTATCGTTGGCGGAATAGTAACCGCTGATGAGCTGGGTCAGCACATGGCGGATCTCCTGGTCCGAATTGAAAATCTGCATGGGATCGTAGTCCCTGCGCAGCTCATGCTGAATCACCTCGTCGGAACTCATGCCGAAGATAAAGGCATTTTCCTCCCCTACCTCCTCCACGATCTCCACGTTGGCCCCATCCATGGTTCCCAGGGTCACGGCGCCGTTTAACATGAATTTCATATTTCCGGTTCCCGAAGCCTCCTTGCTGGCAGTGGAAATCTGCTCGCTGACGTCTGCCGCCGCGAAAATCAGCTCCGCGTTGGACACCTTGTAATCCTCGATAAATACCACCTTCAGCCTGCCCTCGATACTTCTGTCATTGTTTATCACCTCTGCCACCGAATTGATCAGCTTGATGGTCAGCTTGGCAATCTCATAGCCTGCCGCCGCCTTGGCGCCGAAGATAAAGGTCCGGGGATAAAAATCCAGGTTCGGGTGTTCCTTCATTTTGTTGTACAGATACATCACATGCAGAATATTCAAGAGCTGGCGTTTATACTCGTGAAGCCTCTTTACCTGCACGTCGAAGATAGAGCGGGGATTTACCTCTATCCCGTTGTGCTTTAAAATGTAATCGGCCAGCCGCAGCTTATTCTGATACTTGATGTTCATAAATTCCTGCTGGGCCTTCTTGTCGTCGGCATAGATGGCCAGCTTCTCAATATGAGAAAGGTTTGTCACCCAGTCCCTGCCCACATGGGCCGTCACCCAGTCCGCCAGCAGGGGATTGGCGTGATACAGGAATCTGCGCTGGGTGATTCCGTTGGTCTTGTTATTGAACTTCCAGGGATACATTTCATAGAAATCCTTAAGCTCCTGGTTCTTCAAAATCTCCGTGTGAAGTCTCGCCACACCATTGACGGAATAACCGGCGGCGATGGCCAGGTGGGCCATTTTCACCTGCCCGTCATAGACGATGGCCATCTTCTCAATCTTCTTATTATCCCCGGGATACTTGGCCTGAATCTCCAATAGAAACCGGCGGTTGATCTCCTCCACGATCTGATAGATTCGAGGCAACAACCGGGCAAAAATCTCAATGGGCCATTTTTCCAGAGCCTCCGCCATAATAGTGTGATTGGTGTAAGCACAGGTTTTGGTGGTGATCTCCCATGCCTCGTCCCACTCCATGCCCTCCTCGTCCAGAAGGATACGCATAAGCTCCGCCACCGCCACGGTGGGATGGGTGTCGTTTAACTGAATGGCCACCTTCTCCGGCAGTCTGTGCAGGTCCGGGTGATTCTTCTTGTAGCGGGCCACGGCTCTCTGAACACTGGCGGACACAAAGAAATACTGCTGCTTCAGCCGAAGCTCCTTGCCCGCAATATGATTGTCGTTGGGGTAAAGGACCTCCACCAGGTTCCGGGCCAGATTCTCCTGCTCCACAGCCTTCCGGTAATCCCCCTTGTCAAAAGAGTCCAGTTCGAAGCACTCCACCGGCTCCGCGTCCCAGATCATCAGAGTATTGACCATATTATTGTTGTACCCGATGATGGGCATATCGTAGGGCACTGCCCGCACGGACTGGTAGCCCTCGTGAATAAAGTTGGTTCTGCCGTTTCCGGCCCACTCCGCCCGGACGTAGCCGCCGAATTTCACCTCAAAGGTATGCTCCGGCCGGCGCAGCTCGAAGGGATAGCCGTTTTTCAGCCAGTTGTCCGGCACCTCCACCTGGAAGCCGTCCTTGATCTGCTGCTTGAACATGCCGTAACGGTAGCGGATACCGCAGCCATAGGCCCCGTAGCCCAGAGTGGCCAGGGATTCCATAAAGCAGGCTGCCAGCCGTCCCAGGCCACCGTTTCCAAGAGCCGGATCCGGCTCCTCATCCTCGATGGCGTTTAAGTTAAAGCCCATCTCCTCCAGGGCTTCCTTCACCTCCTGATAGGCGGTGAGGTTGATGAGGTTGTTGCCCAGGGCACGGCCCATGAGAAATTCCATGGACATATAGTAGACAATCTTCGGATCCTGTCTTTCAAATTCCTGCTGGGTGGCCAGCCACTGGTCGATGATGACGTCCTTGACCGCGTAGGACACCGCCTGAAAGACCTCCTGGTTGCTGGCCTCGTCGATGGTCTTGCGGAACAGTAATTTTACATTTTCCTTTACATTTTTGATAAATACTTCTTTTTCAAACGCTTTCTTCTGCATGATCTTCTCCCTCGCTTACAGCTTTTCCACAGCCAGCGTCACGCTCTCGCCGTTGATGTTCCAGTCCTTCTGATACCCGGCCAGCGTGTCGGCGGCAAGCTCCACAGCCAGCACCTCCGTCTGGATCTGTGCGCCGTAACGGGCAAAAATATTTTTTACCTTGTCCGGCGCCTTGTAGGAAACGCGGATCTTATCCATCACCTCGAAGCCGGCCTCCTTGCGCATGGTCTGTATTTTACTGATCAGCTCCCGCACAAAGCCCTCCTCGATGAGCTCCGGCGTCAGGTTCGTGTCAAGGACCACCGTCACCTCATTGTCGGCCTCGGTCACGTACCCCTCCGCCTGGGTTACGGTGATCAAAAGATCCTCCTCGGCCAGAGCGATACTCTCGTCGATCTCCGGAAATCTCAGGACTCCCTCGCTCTTTAGCCGGGCCATGGCCGCGTTTCCGTCAAGCTCTGTGAGGGCCTTCTGGATCTTGCCCAGGAATTTGCCGTACTTGGGTCCCACGGTGCGAAGCTGGGGCTTGAAGGTGTAGCTGGTGAAGCTGCTGGCGTCCTCGATAAATTCCACCTTCTTCACATTCAGCTCCTCGGCGATGATCTCCGTGTAAAATTCCGGCAGCGTGAAGGGCGCCTTGATGAACATCCTTCCGATGGGCTGGCGGTTCTTGATGTTGGCGGTGTTCCGGCAGGCCCGGCCCATCACCACCACCTTCAGGACGGCGTCCATATGTTTCTCAAGCTCCGTGTCGATGACGGAATGGTCCGCCGCCGGGAAATCGCACAGGTGCACGCTCTCCGGCGCGTTTTTGTCGATGCTGCACACCAGATTCCGGTAAATATCCTCCGTCATAAAGGGGATCATGGGAGCTGCCGCCTTGGCTACGGTCACCAGTGCTGTGTACAGGGTCATATAGGCGTTGATCTTATCCTGCTCCATGCCCTTGGCCCAGAAACGCTCCCGGCTTCTTCTCACATACCAGTTGCTCATGTCATCCACAAACTCCTGTAAGGCTCTTGCCGCCTCGGGAATCCTGTAATTGCCAAGGTCATCGTCCACCGTCTTCACCATGGTGTTGAGCTTGGAAAGGAGCCATTTGTCCATCACCGATAATTTATCGTATTCCAGCGTGTATTTGGTGGCG
>CALWLN010000027.1 GCA_944381535.1 uncultured Lachnospiraceae bacterium | reverse complement strand
GGTCGAACAGCCGGGTGCTTCCGTCCCACGCCTTCTCCCCATAGTAAAATACAAAATTCACAATGGGTACGAATCGCTCTCCCTTTCGGATGCCGGACAGAAATTCATCTCCCGGCTTGAGACTCTTTTCCTGCCTGTTCTTTAACTTTCTGGCTTTCAGCTGTTCTCCATAGCCGCCCGCCTCGTACTCCATTTCCCGGATGACCATGCCATAATCCACAAAGCTCTGGTTTTCTGTTCCCAGGATGACCCGGAAAATCAGTTTCTCCCTCCGGGAAATCGCAGCCTCAAAAACTACATCCCGCACCCGTTCCAGTCTCAGAACGTCTCCTTCGCTTCCCTTAAGCTCCAGCGCCACACCCTCCGGCAGCCTTGTCAGCATCTCAGGCTTCAACCTCTGGTGTCCCTCAAATAATACCCCATTTACAAAATCACAGAAAATGTGGGGCTTCTGCATCTGCCGCTTGACAGGCGCATCCTTCTTCCTTTCTTTCCTTGCGATAAAAATCCCTCCCTTTCCGGCCGGAATAGGACTTTATCCAAGGACTCTCCCACTATTTATCCATGGCATGGGCGCTTTACGAACCTTCCATATTATCGGAACCGTTTCGCGAACCTTACAACATAATTATACCACCGCAAACACTGACTGTTCAAGAATTATTTCACCCTCTGCGTTTTCCTGCCGGCAGGGTATTTGCTGTGAAAGCAGACGAGATAAAAGCCTGTTCCTATGCCTGTCTGATTATAGATTAATGATTCTGATACACGGGCTGAAGCAGCCCCGAACCGCCATAGGTACTACCGGCGATAGATTACGGAAAAAGACAGTACCGAAGTACATTTCTCCGAAATGTAAGTTTAGCATAGCAGAATTTTGACAAAAATACAAGAAAAAATTTAGGGGATTTGCCAATCTCGTCATTTAAGTCAACAATTTTGACCAGGTAATGACGAGATTGACAAGGTACTGTTATGAAAAAGACATGTAAGAGCATAATCGCCTGGAAGCCAAGACTCTCCCAGTCCACAATATTGTTCAGTCCTTGACGGATTCTCCTCTCATCATCCGCAATTATCAGTTTGTACATCCTGTGGGCGTTTCCCCCAAGAAACATGCCGCTTTGACTGTCCGTTGACGCCTCCCGTCACACCGGAAGATTCTGGGAAAATATCTGCAAAAATCTTTTTTTGGCCTCGTCCTGCTCCACCACCCGGATAAGCTTCTCCAGATCCCGGCCGCAGACCCATGCCTTGCTGGTGTTGTAGTAGTGATTGCAGATTTTCCAGAATTTCTCCGGGTAGGCCAGCCGGATATAAAGCTGCTTCAGCTCTCCGTCCTTCAGGCTTCTGGTCTTGTCATAGGCGTCCAGCATATCCATTCCCAGGCCCAGGTTCCAGTTGTGCTTTTCCAGTATCTTCCGCATGAAATTCCCCAGATCCCCGGCCTGGACATCATAACCAGCCTTCTCATAATTCAGGATAGCAGGCCCCTCTCTGGAAAAAATCACGTTGTGCTGGTTGAAATCCCCGTGACAGATACCGTAACACTGCGCTTCCTCCCCCGCCGTCTGAAGCTCCCGCTCCTGCAGTGCGATCACCGTGGCGGCCTGGTCCAGAAAATCCCCGCAATAGCGGACAAACTCCATCTCAAAGTCATTCTTTTTCTTTTTCGCTCCGATGTAATGGCGGACCTTCTTAAGCTCCCGGCTGTGCCTCTGATACTCATTGAGCAGGGCATCGGGGCTTACAGTCAGATATTCAGGGATATCCAGCGCAAAGCGGCGCAGAGTGGTATGTACATGGGCCAACTGGCGGATGGATCTTAACACATCCTCCCGGCTTTTCACGTCGCACTCCCGGCCCTCGTACCAGTCCCGCACCAGATAGGTGGTTTCGTCAGTGTCCTTGGCGATGGCGCGCTCCTCCTTGGTTTTTACGATACAGTCCACCCGCCGCTGTCCGTTTTCCTTAAGAAAGGAAAGTGTTGTATATAGGAAATCCGCTCTGGCTTCCGAGCCCTTGTATTCCTTTAAAATTTTAAGCCCAGCGTCTGTGTCCAGGATGAGGGCTCCCCGGCCTTTATAAGTCTGATTGACCGCAAACGGATATTGTTCCAGGATTTGATTTACTCGATTATACACATGAACCCCTCCATACGATGATTCACAGCCATTTCTGTGTCTTTCTATCATATGAAGGGGTCCCTTTTTCTATGCCCATTCCGACGATTTTCCCACTAAAATTTCCCGGAATCCTCGTCTGTTTTCCTAAAAATTTCTAAGACTTCTCCGCCCATTTTTTCAGCAGAATTTCCCGGGTGTTGTACTCGGGGTGCTCCAGCACCAGCTCCAGCAGGTGGTTCAAGGCTTCTCCCATCTCCTTTCCCGGCTTCATGCCCGCCTCCATCAGATCCCTGCCGTTTATGGCAAGGTCCTTTAAAGTGACACACTGCTGCTCCTCCAGAATCTTCCGGTACTGGGCCTCATAGGCGTCGATGTAATCTAACCTCTCCCGCTGACGGTAGTTGCTCTTGGCCAGGGTGTCCGCCCGTTTGACGGTGAACAGCTCCGGAAACTGCCGCTGTCCGATGCGGTGCATGGCTCTCCGGATGTTGGCCGGCGTTACCGGCGGATTGTCGTCATGCCACAGCACCAGGGCGGTGACCCGGTCAATGGTGTCATTGTCAAATTTTAACTGCCGAAGCACCTCTCCTGCCATGGCCGCCCCCGCCTTTGGATGCCCCTTAAAATGGTCCACTCCTTTTGCGTCCGTGGTTCTGCATGCCGGCTTTGCGATATCGTGAAGGAGCATGGTCAGCCTTAAGACCTTCTCCTTCGGGACATGCTCCAGGGAATGTATGGTGTGCTCTCCCACCGTATAACAATGATAAGGGGTATTCTGAGGCGTCTCCATCATCTTATCAAACCAGGGAAATATTTCTGCGGAAATTCCGGTCTCATAGAGGGCGCGCACCTTGGCCGGATGGTCGGACACCAGGAGCTTGATAAGCTCCGTCTGGATACGCTCGGCGCTGATTTTTCTGAGGCTGACCGCCAGTTCCCGGATGGCCGCCCGGGTTCCCTCCTCAATGGAAAAACCAAGCTGGGCGGAAAAGCGCACGGCCCGAAGCATGCGAAGGGCGTCCTCGGTAAACCGCTCTTTGGGATTTCCCACGCAGCGGATCAGGCCTTTTTTCATATCCCCCGCGCCGTCAAACAGATCCACCAGCCCCGCCTGCTCATTGTAGGCCATGGCATTGATGGTGAAATCCCGGCGCTTCAGGTCCTCGGTCAGGCTGCGGGTAAAGGTGACCTCCTTCGGATGGCGCCCGTCCTCGTAGTCGCCGTCGATGCGGTAGGTGGTAACCTCAAAGCCCTCCCCTCCTTTAAGGACCGTGACGGTTCCGTGCCTGATTCCGGTATCGATCGTTTTATCAAAAATGGCCTTCACCTGGCCGGGGGTGGCCGAGGTGGTAATATCCCAGTCCTGGGGAATTTTGTTGAAAAGACTGTCCCGGACGCAGCCGCCCACGGCGTAAGCTTCATAGCCGGCGGCGGACAGGGTGTCCAGGATGGATTTTACTTTCTGTGGCAATTCTATATACATGAATATTCCTGCTTTCCTGTGGGGTTCTGATTACGAATAGTATACCACATTCATGAAAAATGTGGTATACTCAAACAGGAAATGACGCGAAAGGAAGATTGAAACATATGACATCAAAGCGAAACACAGTGATTTTTGATCTGGACGGAACTCTTTTAAATACACTGGATGATCTGGCGGACAGCGTCAATCACATTATGGAGGCCTACGGGTTTCCCCTTCACACCACGGACCGGGTGCGTCAGATGGTGGGAAACGGGATTTATGTGCTGTTTGAGCAGGCTGTACCGGAAGGCCGGCAAAATCCCGCTTATGAGGCATGCGTCAAGGATTTTCAAGTGTATTACGCCGCCCACATGCGGGTGAAAACGGGACCTTTCCCGGGGATTTTAGAGCTGCTTGCCCGGTTGAAGGAGGAGGGGTATCACCTCGCCGTGGTATCCAACAAGTTCGACGCGGCCGTAAAGGAGCTGTGCCGGGACTTTTTCGGGGATACCATTGAGGTGGCCATCGGGGAGTCGGCCACGGTGGACCGAAAGCCTGCGCCGGATACGGTGTTCGCAGCCATGGAGGAGCTTGGGGTGAAGCCTGAAAACTGTGTGTATGTGGGGGACTCGGATGTGGATATAGAAACCGCTAAGAATTCGGGGATTCCCTGCTTAAGCGTCAGTTGGGGATTTCGGGACAAAGCCTTTCTCCAGGCCCATTCCGCAACCTTTATCGCCGCCGATACCCAGGAACTTCTCCGCGGCATTCACAGCCTGTGATATTGACTTTTTCCGATATTTGGTATACATTGGAGGAATAGTAATAGTTCAGATATCTGGACTGTCACAGGGAATATATTAGCAATATTTCTACGAAAGGAGGGTGTATTATAGGAACCGCTTTGCGAACCCTATAATCAAGTATTATGAATCTAAAAACATTTTTCAGCATGTCTTATGGGGTGTATGTGGTAACTGCGCTGGACGAGGGACGGCCCGTGGGCTGTACGGCCAACAGTATTATGCAGATCACCTCTTCTCCGGCCACGGTGGCGGTGAGCATCAACCACGACAATTACACCAACCGCTGCATTGCCAGGGACGGAAGGTTTGCGTTTTCCATTTTATCCGAGAAATCGGATCCCACTATTATCGGAACCTTCGGGTTCAGTTCCAGCAGGGACACCGACAAATTTGCGGAGATTCCTCATGTGATGAAGGAGGGACTGCCAATCATCAGCGATTCCTGCGGATATGTGGTCTGCAAAGTTATCAATACCATGGAAACGGAAACCCACACGGTATTTTTGGGCGAGGTCATTGACGCGGACGTACTGAATACCTCCGCACCTGCCATGACCTACTCTTATTATCACAATGTAATCAAGGGAAAGAGCCCGAAAAATGCTCCCACCTATCTCCAGGAGGACAAGCATGCGGAGGCGGAGAAAAAGGGCGGCCGCTGGCAGTGCCAGGTCTGCGGGTATATTTACGAGGGCGACTCTCTGCCCAAGGATTTCAAATGTCCGGTCTGCGGCCAGGGCGCGGATAAATTTATGAAGATTGAGTAGCCTTTGTCTCCAATGAGGGCCGAAAGAGTATTGACACGGCGATATGCGGCAAAGCTGCTGTATACAGAAAGCAAGTGTGGATTTCCCTGGTCTCCCTGCTTCGGATTGCCATTGCCCTGGGCTGCCAGGAGGACTTTCTGTAGCTTTTTGAGAAAAAGCAATATGGGTGAGAGGTACCAAATGATAGAAATAAAAAAAGCCCTGCTTTCGGACCTTGACAACATCATGCCCATCTACGAACGGGCTAGAGATTATATGGCCGCAAACGGCAACCCTTCTCAGTGGATTAACGGGTATCCCGGCCGAGAGGATATCTCTGCCGACATCCAGGCAGGAAATTTCTATGTCTGCGTGGAACAGGGTCAGCTTCACGGCGTCTTTGCTCTGATTTTCGGCCAGGAACCAACCTATCGGACCATAGAGAAGGGGCATTGGCTTAAGGAGGAACCCTACGCCACCATCCACCGCATTGCCTCCGCCGGTACCCGGCCGGGAATCGCCAGGCTCTGCTTTTCCTGGTGCGAACAGCTTTGCAAGAGCCGGGGCGCGGGCCTTCGCATTGACACCCACGCCGACAACAAAATCATGCGGCACGCCGCAGAGGCTTTCGGATTTCAAATATGCGGAATCATCCGCCTTGCTGACGGCTCCCCCAGAATCGCTTATCAAAAGCTTTTGCAAGGGCCCTGACCCCTCCTTGAAAATATTTCCACCTGTGCGATTGCTAATCCAACATCACAGGTGGAAATATTTTTCATAGCGTCAATGATGGAAAGCTTTCACGCCCCTGTTTTTTCCAACTGCTTTTTCAGCCTCTCCACCTCTGCCCGCAGCCTCTGGTTCTCCACACTCTGCTCCTTAAGTTCTTCATCCTTTCGAACTAACTCTTCGCCCTTTTGAACCAATTCTTCGTCCTTTTGAACCAATTTCCTATCCTTTTCTTCCAGCTCCTGCCGCTGTTCTTCCAACGCCTTCTGATTTTCTTCCAGCGCCTTCTGACTTTCTTCCAACGCCTTCTGACTTTCTTCCAACGTCTTCTGACTTTCCTCCAACGCCTCCTGCTGTTCCTCCAGCTCTCTTAGCTGCTCTGCCAGCTTCTTCTCCTGCTCCTCAATCATAAACTGCACGGTATTTTGGTCCAGGATTTTCAACGCCTCTGAAAACATATTCAGCACCTCCCCAGGCCTTATCATGTACTCCGCCATGTCGCGGTAAATCTCCTTAAGCCACGGGAACTCCTCCTGCAGGGCCTCTGCCTGGGCCACATCCTCCACCGCCAGCAGGGACAACCATCCCGTCCGCTCACTTCTATCCTTAGGATAAGGGATTTTTCGAAATACGTCAAGGGCTATCAGACAATATTCCTGCAAAAGCTCCAGCTCTAAACCGGTGTCGAACAACGTCCTCCCCATGTGGATGTACCCAAGTCCCTCCCGGTGGAACTCCCTGGCGCTGGTCTCGAAAATAACAATGGTATACACTTTCTTCATGTCGCTGTAATTAAATGCATTCCCCTTCTCCCCTTTCACCCGGCTGTACTGGCGCAGCACCATGTCCGAAGAATAGCAGCTCATCCGCTCCCCCGGAAAAAGGTAAGGAATTTTCTGCACCTCTACGTTAGCCAGAGAACCGTCCTCCAGTTCCACCAGGATATCCATAATCAACAACGCGCCTCCGTCCAAAATTGTCTCACCTGGCAAAATACACTTCACCTTTACCTTCTGTCCCAGCAGGCTGCTTAAGAACCGGGACAGCCGCCCCGGATGGACCTCCGGGTGAAACAGACGTTTGAAGAACGGGTCGTAAGTAATGGGCAGGGTTTTCTTTCGGGTACAGTAATCTATGAACCTCTGCCGCCAGTTTTTCTCCATGGACTGGTAGCGGTGGAACAGAGCCGGCTGTTCCCTTAAGGCCTGCTCCACTTCTTCTTTTGTTTCTGCGTACAACAATGCTTTCTCCTGCTCCATAGGCATTCTCCTCCTGCTAGTTAATAAATCAATCTGTCACTGGAATAAGTGGCGCGAGTGCGCCGGAATCTTAGACCACATCTGATGAACTATAGTAAACGACAAATAAATTTGCCGTTTACTATAGTCCCTCCGGGGGATGCGCACGATTTTTGTATGGAAATTTCTGCGTTTACACGCAGCAAAAATCGGCGCAGGAAACGTCATAAAGAAAACATTTATGACGTTTCCTATGACTATAGCACAGAGAAAGCGCTGAAACAAGTCCTAATTTTTTACAAAAAATGCCCCGTTATTTTCCCTCTCTTTTCCGTGATTTTTTCGTGATATCTCACAAATCTCCTTCCTCATTTCCGCCAAAAATGGCGGCGTCCTTGGTGAAATATCCGAATTTTTTGCAAAAAAGAATTTTCCAGGAAAATAACGGAGGCTGTTTATCACTATGGTTCTCCGCTTTGTTTGGCAGTTTTTACGATTCCAGCCCTCTCTAATTCAACCCCCGGAACCCCTTTCCGATGATCTCGCTGCTGTTGGTGATCATCAGAAACGCCTCCGGATCGTGGGTCTTGATAAAATTCCGCAACTCCACCGACTGCCCCCGCTTCAGAACCGTCAGGATAATATAACGCTCCTTATGCTCATAGGTTCCCTCCCCCTTGAACACCGTGGCGCTGCGCCCCAGCTCATCATGAATATAATCACAGATGGGCTGAGGATGATTGCAGATAATGGTAAAGTATTTACACAGATTGATATTTTCAATCACCGAATCAATCACCAGGGACTTGGCCAGAAGGCCCGTGAAGGAGAAAAGGCCGGTCTTAACGTCAAATACCAGACAGGCCATCACCGTGATCACAAAATCCACCAGAAACAGGGGCGTACCGATGTCGTCAAGCCTGGTGTACTTTTTCAGAATCATGGCGATGATGTCCGTGCCGCCGCCGGAGGCCCCGATGTTAAATAAAATGGCGGAGCTGAAGGCCGGCAGGGCAATGGCGAACAAAAGCTCCAGCATGGGCTGGTCCGTCAGTGGATGGCTCATGGGAAAGGCATACTCCAGGAAGCTTAAGCCCGCCGACATCAGGAGGCTTACGTATACGGTCTTGATTCCGAAACTCTTTCCCAGAAAGAGAAATCCCACCAACATCAAGGCCACGTTTATGATAAAGTTGATGGTGCTGGCGCTTAAGGGTACCACTGCCGCAAGTACAATGGCGATACCGGTGACACCACCGAAAGAAAAATTATTGGGGAACTTAAACACATATACGCCAACCACCATGATCACGGTTGCCACGGTGAGAATGGCGTATTCCAATACCCCATCCCGCAGCCCCCTGCGCCGCAAACGTTTTTCCAGATTTATCCGTTCCATAAACTCCTCCCATATTTGGCACGCCGTACCCTTTTACACTGCTTCCTTTACGCTTTCCATAACTTCCGATTGACTCCGCTCGCAAAAACGTCTTAACTATACCGATACTTGAACTATAACACAATTCCTTCGTCTTTTCAATTCCCACCGTTTCCCTTCTGTCTGGCTTCCCTGCGCTCAAACGTATGCATCCAATCCGCCTTCAGGAAATAAATCAGGAAAATGACAGCGCCCAGAAGCCATGTGATGGGATAGGCCCAGAATACGGTTGTTATATCCGGCACCAGCTTTACCGCCACCGTAATGTAGGCAATTCGGATAGCGCACCAGCAAACCATCATCACTATCATAGGCACAATGGCTCTGCCCGCCCCCCGGAAAATACCTGCCAGGCAGTGTGAGAAAGCCAGCAGAAAGTAAAACAGAGTTACGGTTCTAGCCTGAGACACTCCGTATTGAATCACCTGGGACTCGTCATTAAACAGACCGATCAGGGCCGGCGCAAAGAAATTAATGGCAATTCCGATAATCTCCGCCATGGTGACGGAGCAGACGATACCGAAAATGGCTCCCTTTTTGACCCGGTCATATTTTCTGGCCCCCAGGTTCTGACTGATAAAGGTGGTCAGAGCCATGGCAAAACAGGTGATGGGCAGAAAACCAAAGCCTTCAATCTTTGCGTAGGAACCACACCCCGCCATGGCGTCCGCCCCGAAAGCGTTGATGTTGGACTGGACCACCACGTTGGCCAAAGCGATGATGGAGTTCTGTACTCCTGCCGGAAGGCCGTTGGATATAATCTGCCGGAACATCTGCCCATGAAAACGAATTTTTCGGGGTATCACCCGGTAGGCATTCTTCTCCCGGAGCAATCGAACCAGGCAGAGGGCTGCGCTGACAAACTGGGAAATAATGGTGGCCAGGGCCGCTCCTCCCACCCCCATGTCAAATCCTGCCACAAACAGAAGGTCCAGCACCACATTCATCATGGATGAGATGATCAGATATATCAGCGGATGGCGGCTGTCTCCCACCGACTGCAAGATTCCCACAAAAATATTGTACATCACAAAGCCCAGGGAGCCGGCAAAATAGACCCGAAAATACACAATAGAGTTGGGCAGCACATCCTCCGGCGTTCCCATCAGACGCAGAATGTGCGGCGTAAAAGTCATCCCGATAACGGTCAGAGCCACTCCGGCTACCAGACCAAAGGCCACCAGGGTATGTACGGCCTTCTCCACTATATCATACTTTTTGGCTCCGTAGTACCGAGCGATGACCACACCGGCACCCAGAGAAATCCCGTTAAAAAATCCCACCATCAGAAAGATAAGATTTCCGGAGGAACTGACCGCCGCCAATGCCTCACTTCCCTCAAAATTTCCCACGATCAGGGAATCTGCCGTATTGTACAGCTGCTGAAACAAATTTCCCAGAAATATCGGTATGGCGAAGGCGATCATTTTCCTCCAGATGGCCCCCTCCGTCAACAGTACCGATGATTTACTCTCTTCCACTTCACTCATCCTCTTTCTTTTTTACGATAAAAGAGTGCCAATCCGATTTCTCAAACTGGCACTGTGGCACACTTTTATTATACTATCCCTTTAGAAAAGCGCAAGGGGGAATCAGCAAAACTTTTTTACTTTTCACGGAATCTGAATGATTTACAAGTTTTGTCAGGAGGCCGCCCTGGATGGCGCATTTATTAACGCAGACACGCTCTCGCTCAGTTCAAGACGCAGCGGTACTAAGCTCACCGCCCGCAAGCAGTCGGTTCGCCAAGTACCGGCGTCTTTCAATGGTCTGCTTATAACAAATGCGCCATTCCAGGGCTACGTTCCAGACAAAGTTTGTTTCTACATAGCATGCTATGCGGCCATTTAACGGCAAGTTAGCTCTGCTGCTTTCCTCCTCTCCGTCTGGCTGCCGTCAAGGTTACAACAGCCGCGCCGCTTCCCCCGAGTACCACGATCCAGAGCAGCACGGGCGTCAAATCCCCGGTTTTCGGATTCTTCGTACCCGTCTTCACAGGTGTTTTCCCGTCACCTCCCGGCTTAACAGGCGTTTTTCCGTCGTCCGGTTTTCCCGGCTGGCCTGGCTTAGGCTCCTCATTCCCGCCGGTCTCCTCCGCCGTAATCTTGACAAAGGTTGCGGTAATCTTTAGGTTCCCAGTGACAGACGCTCCAAAAATAAGAAGTTCTCCGGTCTTGCTGTCATAGGCATAGTCCTCCGCCGAAATCCCATTGCCATTTACAGTCACCTGCACCGCTTCCGGCAGCTTGTAACCCGTATCCGACTTCAACAGGGCAGTGTAATCCTTCCCTTCCTCCGCTGTAGCAGCGCCCTCCGCCGTGCCATTCGTAAGCGCAAAGGACACCTCATAAATCTCCGATACGGGGACCTGCTCTTCCTTGATTTCAGAGCGGTCCCGCACCCGCAGGCGGTTTCCTTCCGCGTCATGGGAGACAAAACCCACGGCGCTGATATAAGCGCCCTCCTTCACGTACTCCTCCAGAGCCCGGGAGGCGCTGTCCGAATAATCGATGTAGCCGTCAATGAATACCCGACAGACAACACCGCTGTCATCCTTTAGCTCAATGCTCTCTACCAGGCCGTTTGCCAGCCTTACGCCAAGCACCGTTCCTTCCACCTGTACCAGCTTTCCGAAGTTTTCTTCATAATTATCGGCCTCTTCGGTGGTGGCTTTCGTAACCACTACTTCCTTGCTTCCTTCAAGCACCGTCACATTGATGGCAGAAAGCTGCTTATCGCCGATATATTCGCTGACGGAACCCGTGATCATCACCTGGTCTCCCCGGTGTATGGTATTATCATCAATGGGAAATACGTTGATGCCGTTCCCCTCATCATCCTGGATATAGATGGTGTTAAAGAAGGCGTTCCCTTTCTCAGCCGTGCCGTTGGCTACAGTGCCGATCACCGTAAAGACGTCGCCGCTCTTTCCGGCCCTGGCCTGCTGGATCGTGCTGATCTCAGGTTCCTTTTTCACCATACTTAAAATATTCTGGGCAATGATCCCGTTAGCGTAACTGACCGTATCCTCGGTGGCAACTTCAAAATTAGAGCAGAACACGGTACCGGAAACATAAACACGCCCCTTTCCAACCGCCTCCGTAGCCATGGCCACAACCTCTCCCTTTTTCACCACTGCGTTGTTTGCGTTGTAGGGGGCAGTGGTGCTTAACACCGGCTTGTCATGGCCCTGGGCAGGATTTTTGCTGTTGATGGAGTAGGTGCCGGTATGCCCGTAGACCAGAGCCTGGCCATTTCCCACGGACACGGAGCAGCCGGAGTAAGAGCTATAGGGCAGACCCGATTCCGCCACGCCCGCCAGCACCTCTTTCACCACCGGGTCCGTGCTTTCCGTATTCCAATCATCAAAATACAGCCGGTAAGGCTGACCGCCGTTCTCCTCCTGGTCCAAAAGCTCGTCGTCGTTGACCTTCATGGTGGAGCCGATACCTCCAAGCAGCTTGTTGGCCTGGGCATAGGTGGTGTAGGGAAGGCCGCCTGCGGCATCCTGATAGTCCGCAAGACCGCAGACGATAACGGTGCCGCCGCCCTGCACATACTCCCTCACCAGTTCCACAAAGCTGTCCTCAAAGGTGCTGATCTTTGCCTCCCCGGTGTAGTCGCTGGTGTATTTTAAGGGCGCAGAGATCACAAACAGGGAAATTCCCTTCAGGGTCTCTGCCGTGAGGGCCGTTCCCGGCTGCAGGATTTTCACCTGGATATTCTCCGCAGTACCCATCTGAATCAGATTGCCCATGTTGCCTGCGTAATAGCCGTTGACATAGTCGTTGTAATGGGTGCCGTCAATGAGCACCCGGGTGGCCACCGCCGGATCCGATACCCGCAGCTTTAACACATCAGTAAAGGTAAACTCCTCCCCGCCGATACTCGCCTTCATCTGAACATTGATATTAAAGCCGCCGGCCTGCCCTACCGTATAAGGGAACGCATAGGCCTGGGAGGTCCTGGGCGCCACTGTGCCGGCCGTGCCGATACCGGAAACATCCGCCACATGGAAGGGACTTTCCTGGCCCTCCATGGTATAGGTTAAGGAAGTCACCTGCATGTTCTCGCTCAAATTATTGAAAATCTGGCTGGAAATCTGAATCTCATCCCCTTTTATGGGAAGGGCCACATCGCTGACCGTCTTGGAAATTCCCGCGTTGAGATTTTCCCCCACCCACACAGGAGCCGTCACCGCAATATTTTTATCCGCCTGGGTCACCCGCAGATAGTAGTAACCATAAGTGGCCGGAAGCTTGTCAAAGGTAAGCTCCCCGGAAGCTCCCTCAAGGGTCTGCTCCGCCAGAGTCTGGCCGCCGTTTACGATCACCTCTACCTTCGTCTTACCACCTTTGTCCGTAGGGTCCTGGATGGACGCCTCAATGGTGACGGCCTCCTGCTTATCCAGAATGGAGCCCATGGCGTTGCCGTTTAAGGAATACAGGATGGACAGATCGTTGTCCTCCGTGGCGTACACCCGGTAATTTTTCATGCTGTCGTAGATGGCCTCTTCGCTTAAATCCGAAGCCAGCACAACGCTTCTGGCCGTGTTAGAATCCCCCCAGTTGCCCTTATGATTGTCCTGGTTGTTGGTGGGCGCCACATGCCAGCCCTTGTCAAGGGCCCGGGTATAGTAGCTGTAGGAGGGGAAATAACCGCTGTTTCCCACGGCCCCTTCGCCGTTGCCCACCTCGATCAGCGTGACCTGATTGTCAATCACCGTATCGTACAGCGCAAAATCCATAAAGTCCCCGAAGGTATCCCCCGGATGGTTAAACTGCGAAATGGTCTCCGGATTTTCATTGAGGGTGTCAAAATACGCCTTCAGCACCTCGTAGTTGTCGCCCTTCTTGTAGGGGGCGTAATTGCGGCTCTCAAACCCTTCCGAATTGAAGGTGTTCATATGCCCCGGGGAACCGCCGGACCAGGTCATCTCAAAGCCGTAAAGTCCCACGAAGGTTCCGCTTTCCCGGGTTGTGATCTCTCTGGCTCCCGAGCGGCCTTCCTTCCACTCCGCGCTTAAGGTTTCCGCGTTTTCATCTCCCAGATGCACCTTGCCGTCATTGTCGAAGGAGTTAGAGTGGTCGGTGAGGGCCAGGAAATCCAGATTTGCCACCTTTGAGGCGTGGTCGAAGGCCTGGGTCACCGTTCCGGTGCCGTCGGAAAGACTGGTATGGGCGTGGAGCTGGCCGAAATACAGCTGGTAATCCCCAACATTTACGGGAGCTTTGTATACAAAGGTATAAATTTCTCCGACTTTCGCCGGGTCCTCACCGGAAGCAGGAAGGCAGGCAACCGCCTTTATTGTCACCGGCTTTCCCGCCGTGGGCGTCTCCGCAATCTTAACAGGGCCTGCATACTTCTGCCCCGCCGCCGTCACATCCGGGTCGGCAGGCATGGTTCCGTCCGTGGTCATGGTCAGATAAATCTCCGCCCCGGTTCCTGTGGTCAGCGCAATCTCCTGTCCCGCCGTCACACTGGTGCCGCTCTTCGGGGAGGCTTCCACCACAAGCCCTTCCACCCCGGGCTCGCCGGGCCCTTCCGTCCCGCCCTCCGTCTTATAAAATTTCAGTTGGAACAGACTCTCGCTTCCGGGCGCAATGTTGTAATAGCTGCTCCAGTTGCTGTTCTGGGCATACCACTCCATGTAGGCGCTCCGGACGGTATTTTTGATATAATAGGTTCCATCCGCAGCTGTTACCAGCTGCCATTTGTCATTGACCTCTCCCAGAGGCATACTGCTGAACTGGGCACCCATTCCGATATTTTTTCCTTCATACTGAAAGCTGTAGGTGCCGTCCCCATTTTCCAGGACCGTCCAGATATCCTTATCCGCATAACCGGAAAGGACGCCGTCCGCCGACAGGGTTACGTCCGTGCCCTTGTTGTAGAAGCCGTTGTATTCCGCCGACAGAGCCTTCATAGACGCCGGAGCGTAAATCACGACCTTGTCCCCGTCCGTCACCGGCTTTTCCGGCTGGGAAGGCTCCCCGGCGTCCTTCACGGTGTAAGAGAGCACCTGCAGAGCGCTTGAGGTCCCGCCAAGAAAGGCTACGGCCTTCAGCGTACAGTCCCCGGTTATCACCGGCTTGCGCTCCGCTGTGTACAGTTCCCGCCCGGTGTTGGCTTCCTCCGCCGGATTGCTGCCGTCCAGGGTAAAATAAATCTGCGCTCCCTGGGTCGTGGTGCTTAAGGTAATCTCTGTCCCTTTCGTCACGGCCCCCGCCATGGGAGTCGCTGTGGGCGCAGCCACGGTAATCTCACCGGGGTCCCCCTCCGTCAGCCTGTACAGGGTAAACTGCTTCAGATAGTTCTGGGGCTGGCCGTCAATGGTGGCCGTCTTGTAGGCCCGAAAGCGGTTTTCCCCAGTAACGGTGGCATTGCTGGCCAGAGAAACCGTATCCTCTCCGGTACCGGAAAAGGTAAATTTCCCGTCGGTCTCCGTCCAGTTCCAGCCATATTCTCCGGCCTTAATCCCGTTGTTGTTTCCCCCCAGGGGCGCAATGGCATTGCCGTCGCTTAACCGGATACCGGCGCTTGCCCCTTCCACGGTGATGTCCACCGCCAGCCTGGCATCCGGGCTTGTCAGTGTATCGCTGCCCGTTCCCGCCGAAATCGTGGAAATCCAGGTGCCATCCATGGGCCCCATCCCATAGCCGGTATCCACCGTCATCACATACTTGCCCGATGTGAACACTTCGGCCCCCGTCACTTTCTGATAGACTTCCGTCCCCGACGCCAATGCTGCCGCCGGAACGGCAGAGAGCATCATCAAAAACGCCAGAACTCCGGAAACGACCCTTCGCAGGCTTTTTTTCATGTTCATCCCCTTGTTTTTCCTCCTTTACATCTGTTGCAATGAATGGGCTGCCTCTATATAAACGAAACGGGCTTTTTTCCCGCCATAAGCCGGGCGCTGATAAAAGCCACGATCGGTACGGTGAGAAGAATCCCCATGGCGCCCGCAATACTCTGTATGATTTCCATGCAGATAAAATCCGTATTAACAAGCTGAAGAAAGGGAATCTCATAGGTCTGAACCAGGATCAGCATATTGAGGGAGGCGCCGGCAAAGGCCAGAATCAGCGTGTTTGCCATGGTCCCCATAGCGTCCCGGCCGATATGCATGCCCGAGCGGAACAATTCATCGGCCCGCAGGGAAGAATTTTGCAGGCGCAGCTCCCAGACGGAGGAAGCGATTCCTAAGGCCACGTCCATCACCGCTCCCAGGGAGGAGATCAACACGCCGCAGACCAGAAGTCCACGGATGGTAAGCCCTTTGTCGGCGCCGTAGAGAAGCAGATTCTCCGCCTCCGGCATATTAAAACCGCTTAAGGAGGCAAAGGCTCCTACAGCCGCCGCAATCCCCCCGGCCGCCAGCACGCCTACCACACAGCCTGCCACTGCGCACAGGGTCTTGACAGAGCAGCCGTTTAGCAAAATGAGGGCACCCGCCGCTGTCACCGCCACGATTCCCACGGTCATCGGTATGGCAGGCAACCCTCGTATCAGACCCGGAATCAGAAGAAACCAAATACTTGTCAGAGTAAACAGCAGGCCAAAAAGGGCTCTCAGTCCCTTTTTCCCGCCCAACAGGACCAGCAGGACAAAAAACAGCAGCACAAACATCCCCAGCACGATTCCCCGGTTGTGGTTAAACAGAGAAGCGTAATAGACGCCGTCGTCATCCGTCAGAATCCGAACGATAATTGAATCGCCCTTTTCCAAATCCACGTTAAACAGGGCGCTCATGTGGTTGGTCAGGCTCATGACCTGATTTTTATGTACACCGGTGAGAATCCGAAGTTCCAGTTCCTGGCTCCCCACCCGCCTGCCCTCGGCGTTCTCGTAATCCGGGGCCGCGTCATCCGCCAAAACCGCTGTCACCCTGGCCCTCTCATACACGATCTGGCTGGCGCTGGTGGGTACCTCCCCCGCTACGGGGCGGTTCAGCCAGAGGCCAAACAGGATGAGTCCCAGGAAGAGAGGCGTCAGAATCAAAAGGCTAACCAGGCTTTTCGGTATTTTTGATATTTTTAGAATTTTTGGTATTTTCATCTCTTTTTCCCACATAAAAAATTACTCCCAGAAGGTTTCTCCGCTTTCGGATGGTTTCCTGTTATCCTGGCACATCAAAACAATCTATGCCTGTCTCTCTTCCATTATTACTATATTCCGATTGGATATTTTGTATTTTGCTGTCGATAGGGATGAGATTGCTTCCGCCCACAAAAAATAACCGGCTGATTCCCGTTTTGAAAATCAACCGGCTATGTAAACCAAATAAATTAAACTGACCTCAATAAAAAAGCCATATACAACGGCAGCGTCAATATCTGCTCCATTCTTCCCACATTATATTCTCCTTTGTACCGGATGACAAAACCCACCTCCAGACCACTGTCCTTGCGGAATGATAATACCACCGGAGTAGAAACCGGCGCCCATGGCCAGGCCAATGCACGCAGCCGCCCAAAGACCGGCCGCCGTCGTCAGCCCCTTTACCTGTCTTTGCTTTGTGACCAGTATGGTTCCGGCACCCAGGAATCCGATACCGCTGATCACCTGGGCGGCGATACGGCCGGAATCTCCCGATCCCGTGATGTTCGTCAGATAAATACCGGTCATCATAGCCAGGGCCGAACCCAGGCAGACCACCATGTAGGTACGAAAGCCTGCCGGACGGCCTTTTTTCTCACGGTCGTAGCCCAGAATTCCGCCAAACAGCAAAGCAAGCACGGAACGCAAAAGTATCGACCAGATTGTTAATTCCTTTAAAACAGGTATGTTTTCTAATATCATAAATATTTATCCAATCCAAATACGCTTACCAACTTATTTCATAACGCGGATTTTGTGCCATTCCCCCCCTAATCTGCACAGGGTACGGTTATTACTTTCCTCCCAGATCAATTCCGTAACCGGCACATCCGCCTTTACACTGGCAATCTTTATTCCATAAAATGACAAAATAATTGGCGCGGGTTTCCCAGCGGAAGTAATCGTAAATCCATTCTCTTCCGGTAAAATCTCATACTCTGTGGAGTTTCTAGTGTCAGCATAAAATTTCGTGTTCCTCTTATTCACCGCTTCCGTTATCAACAGCATCTGCACCGTATTCTCCATATTCAGAGTCGGTATCAGCGTATTACTGTCCACAATTACCGGAACCACAGCCCCCGGCCTTATGTATACCGGGATTTTTTCCAGAGGCGCTTCCACCGTATACTCCCCTTTTTCAAAACTGCTGCCATCATAAAGATCCACCCATCCATCCTCCGGAAAAGTAACCACGGCCGTGCGCTTTCCCTGCTCCGTTATCGGGCATACAAGAAAATCGTCGCAGAACAGATACTGGGTGTCCAGTTTTGGCGAGGCGCCGTAGGCCACCGCCATGGACTTTACCATGGTATCTCCCTCCACAGCGCCCTTAATGGCCATACTGTAGATCTTATCCATCAGACTTAACCGGATAGCATAAAATTTCTGAAACAGCTTCACCGCCGTATCGAAATAAAACCAGGGCTCATGAGCGGAGTGTCCATGATTGCGCATCAAGGGGCTGAAACTGGAAAACTGCAGCCAGCGGATGTAGACCTCCGCTTCATCCACCCCCTCCTCCCGGTTGGGGAAATATCCGCCCAGGTCGCTCCCCCAGACAGAGAAACCGCTGGCTGCGGAAGAGAGCAATGCCCAGACGGAGCGCTGAAGTCCCAGAAAATTCTGAGGCATATCGCCGCCAAAGGAGCCGCTGTAGTGCTGGCTTCCGGCACAACCGGAGCGCTGAAAGAGCATGAAATCCTCCCCCAGGCGCTTCTGAAAGGCCTGGTTCATGGACTTTGCGTACCAGTAGGCATAGCCGTTATGCATCTCCGTCCCCGTCCTGCCGTTATAGCACAGAGCGTCCTCCGGCATACAGTCCGCATAGTCGATCATCAGCCCGTAAAGACCCTTGCCTGTCAGCATATGGTATTTCTCATAGAAGGCGTCCTCGAACGCAGGGTCCGTAAAGTCCACATATTCATTCAGCAGGGGCTCATCAGGCCTGCTGGCCTTTTTCACCCGCATCCGGTCATAGCAAAAATCCGTCTCGTTATCCGGGCGGAGAACGGAATCGGTCCATAGGAGCGCTCGTACCCCCCGCTCTGTGAGCATCTCAAAAATCTTTGGATCCGGCTTCACCTCCAGATAGATCTGATGGATGGGGATATCCATCTTCTTGTAATTGTCCAGCACCTCCTGGATCCTGCTTAAAGCGTGACTGCTGTCGGGGGTATTCCACACCATCCAGCCGCCGCCCGCCCAGTACTCAAAGGCCCACTTGGGCGGCAGGAAGGGCGTTCCCGTCAGTCTCAGATAAGAGCGGATATTCTCCTCCGGAGTCCCCGTCCAGAAATACAGGTCCAGCTGGTTGGCATAGATATCAAAATACAGCTTGTCCCGCTCCCGGACCCCCATGTCAAAATCGATGGGCGCAAAGGTATTGAAGAACATGCTGTACCCCTTGGAGGAATGAAACAGGGGCACGTTCTTATACGCCTGGGTCTTGACGCCCAGATCGTTATCCAGAGGGGATAGCGCCGTTCCGTCGCAGCAGTCAAGGTTCCACGTAGTTACACACACACGGTTCTGGCAGAGTCCATTGAAACGCTCTCCCAAACCATACACCTGCTCATCTTCCGCAAGGGGCAGGGTCAGCTTCACATTGTCAAACTTCATATCCACATCAAAGCAGAACCTAAGCTGCTGGCTGGAAATGGTTTTCCGCAGCTTCCGGTCGGCACCGTAGAGCTCCAGTTGCCAGCTTTCCTCCGAAAAGCGCAGGATACAGCCGGTCTCCCCGGCGCCAAAGGACAGTATACCCTCCTCCTGTCTTTCATAGCGGATGTCTAAAAGCTCCTCCGGCTCGAAGAAGCCGGCGTGGGAATTCCGAATCCGGATCCCGCCCAGGGCCGGAAAGGAAATATACAAAAACATCCGCTCTTTACTGGTGTGAAAGCAGACGCACAACTGCCTTGCGCCACAATCCAGATCGCAGATCCCACGATTCCGCGCAGGTGTGGTACATCGTTTCTGCGGAAATTGCATGATCACATATGACATATCATTTCTCCTTCTGTGAATTACTCATCCAGTGCCTTTCGTATGCTTTTTCCCAACACTTGTTTCATAAACTATCCTTCCAGGGAAAAATGCGTCTGATAAGCCTGGTATTCGCCCATATCCGGCAGCGGGATCCCCGCTTCCATCAAAGCCCCGCCATAATAAGTGTTCCCCGTCTCATCCTCCCTGTAGAGGGCTTCGGACTTTAGACCCTTCAGCTTTATGTAGCCCACGGCCTTATTGGCGTGGGTCTCCTGAAGCACCACGTTCAGCAAAGCCTCGCTGCCATCCTCCGCCACAAACGCCCAGGCGGCATAGGCATCCGCAAAGGGATCGGTCAGTCGGTAATAGTCTCCTGTCCGGATCAAATGCTCGTATTTACGATATTCCCTCACCTGTTTTCGTACAGCCTCCCTCTCCTCCTCGCTCATAGCAGCAGGATTCAGCTCATATCCAAAGGTTCCGCTCATGGCCACCACACCCCGGGTGTGAAGGGGTGTGATCCGTCCGGTCTGATGGTTTGGCACCGCCGACACATGGGAGCCCATCGCGGAAACTGGATAGAAAAATGATGTCCCGTATTGTATTCTCAACCGATCAATGGGATCCGTATTGTCACTGCACCAGATCTGAGTGGAATAATACAGCATACCAGCATCAAATCTCCCACCGCCGCCGCTGCAGCCTTCCAACAGAATTTCCGGGTATCTTTTCAGCAGTCTCTCCGCAAACTCATACACGCCCAAAACATATTCATAGGTAATCTTCCCCTGAGGATGTTCCATAGAATACAGGTCCACCAGACTGCGGTTCATATCCCATTTTACATACTCCACATTTCCCTGGTCCAGCACGGCGCAGATTTGGTCGAAAATGTAGTCCCGCACCTCTTTCCTGGAAAAATCCAGCACCAGCTGGTTCCGGGAGCGGACCGGCTTCCTGCCGGGAATCTGAAGGACCCAGTCCGGATGGGCCCGGTACAGGTCGCTGTCCTCATTTACCATCTCCGGTTCGATCCAGATTCCAAACTTCACCCCCAGTCCATTGATCCTTGTGATCAGTTCTCCCAGAGTACAGCCCAGCTTTTCCTCATTTACCACCCAGTCTCCCAGAGCCCGGTTGTCGTCAAAGCGGTTTCCAAACCAGCCGTCGTCCATGACCAGCATATCGATGCCCAGATCTGCCGACTCCTTGGCCAGCTGATAAATCTTATCTCCGGTAAATTCCATATAGAAAGCTTCCCAGCTGTTTAACAGAATGGGTTTGGACTGCTTCTGATATTTCCCTCTGAAAATATGCTCCCGGATACAACGGTGATACCGTCTGGAAAGTTCTCCGAATCCCTGACCCGAATAGGTCAGTATCGTCTCCGGCACCGTCAGGGATTCCCCCTCCTTGAGGGGATAGTGGAAATGCGCGTCCGCCAGTCCCATGAGCGCCCTTGTATTTCCCACCTGGTCCTTTTCCGCTTCGCACTGGAAATTCCCGCTGTATACAAATACCATTCCATAACAGCCTCCGCTGTCCTCGGTGGCATTTTTCTCTGCCAGGATCACGGCGGGATTATATTGGGAGCTGGAAGCGCCTCTGCGGCTGCCGATGACCTGGTTGGCATGCAGGATCTCCGTTCTCTGGAAATTGCGCTCCATCATATGCCTTCCATGAAAGCTGATGAGATCATAATCCCCGTTGATAAAGTCCAGACAGGCGGAAGCCGCTTTCTCTACCACAACCTGTCCGCTCCCACAGTTGGTGATGATCGCGCTTCTTGTGATCATGTCCTCCGCCGCAAGCACGCCGTACAGAAGCTGCACCCGCACCTTTGTCACCGCATCTTCCAGTGTGATCTTCAAGGTTTCCGCCTCCTCCCCGGAGGCATAGACGGCTGGAAGCCCCTGTAGGGCATATTTCCCCCTGGAAATCTCATACCCTGCGTAGCGCAGGTCGCAGCACTCGGAGCCGTCGGCGTTTCGCATCACCAGCGCGCTGCTGCGGAAATCCCCGGTGCCGCTTCCGGGATATTCCTGGGGCAGGGTATCCAGGGAGTAGCTCCTGTCCTCCCCCGCATCGTAAATATTTCCGGAAAATCCCCGGTCCCGCTGCACCACCAGATACTCCATACTGCCGGGCACCCGCGCCCCGTAGTAGAGATGCAGCAGCACGCCGTACCGGTCCGCCTTCATCTGATAGGTGGTGTGCTCCGTGTGCAGAGTAAAGATACGTTTTTCTTCGTCCACTAAAATAGCCATTGCGTTGTTCTCCTGTTTTCTGTGTCTTTCGGAATATAGCATTTCCAGCGCCGTTCAAACTCTCCCGCCGCTGAGTTATATCAAACGACAAAAATTTTAGCCGTTTGATATAAACCTATCATAGGAACAATGCAGCTATCTTTCAACCAAAAAAAGTGTACAAAAGGTTTGTTTTTTTATAGTCCATGTGGTATGATGGTTCTGTAAAAATAAAGAAATCCCAATTGCCCACGACAAAGAGGTAATACGATGTTTTTTAAAGACAACAACAATCTAGTTCAAATATCAGAAGTCTATACCCTGAATTTTACCACGGAAAATAAGCCTTTCCTCTTACAGGTGGCTTCCCGTGTGTCCCACACCATGTCGCTGACAGTCTCACAGAACAAAGCGACCATGAAGGTGGACGGGCTGGAGGCTTCCTATTCCAAATTTTATTTTGACAGGCCACCCCGAGGCTCCTTTTCCCTGGTATCCAACAATAAGAACCCCAACCAGGGCGGCTACCGCTCGATCCGCCTCACCTCCCAGGGGAAGACGCTTCTGGAGCTGGACTTTTCCAGGCTTTCTTCGGTTGCCGAGCTGGAAGATATCTTTGACTGCTACTACATGGACTCGCTGGCAGAGGGCGCGCAGGCGCGCAAGGTGAACATTTCTGACTATTGGTCCCTGAACGATTCCGGCCATCTTGTCTTTAACCAATATGTTTACAACGCGTACCATCATCTGGATGCTTCCAACTTCTGCATGCTGACCCTTCGCTCCGAACCCATCGGGGATTTTGAGCTGACAATGGAATTTATTCAGAGCTGGTGCCGCTATGGCGTTGCCTTTGGATGCAGGGCCGGGACATTTCCCTATTCCTACAATCCCGAGGAGCACACCTATACGCCTCGGGAGGGCGCTTTCGCCTATGTGGAGGCGGAGGGCTACCGCACCATGCGGGGCAATCTGCTTCTATCCGCCTTCAAAAATGAAACAGCCCATATCGTGCGCTACGCCAGGGAGCCGTTACCCTCTTTCTGCGCATCCGCGGACGGGCTGCTGTGTTCCCCCCACAAGCCACTGCTGGCCTATCACATCGATGCGGAGGGGCAATATATCTGCGGGGATACCACGCTGCCGCTGGGGGCAGGCTATCTGACCTATCTTCCCGCCCGCACCAGCTACAAGCCGGCCTACACTTATGACCACTGTATCGTGATCGAATTTGAGTTTCTCACCGGGGAGCATCCAAAGCCGGATTATACCATTCCGCTGCGGACGGATAAAATACAGATGTTGTTTGAAGAGCTGTTGTTGCTGCAGACCGAGACGTTCCGGGACACACACTACCGGACTCTTTCTGTTTTTTATCAGATCCTGGCGGAGGCACAGACCAGCGGGAACCGGGACACTACCATCCCGGAACTGATCCGTCCCTCCCTCCATTACATGAGCAAGCATTTTTCCGACCCGGAACTGACCATCACAGAGGTGGCCGGCGCCTCAAATATCTCGGAGGTTTATTTCCGGCAGATTTTTAAGAAGGCCACCGGGCAGCTTCCCAACAAATATATTTTGAATCTGCGGATCAACCATGCCATCTTTCTCTTGCAGAACTCAAAATACAGGGTAAATGAAATTGCCCTGAAATCCGGCTTTTCTGACACGAAATATTTTATGACGGTCTTTAAGCGGGTGACCGGTTCCTCGCCCCAGCAGTACCGCCGGCTTACGAATTAAAATTCAATATCTCTCTTGACAGCACGTGTTGCACGTGTTAAAATGTATTTGTAAGGAGGAAAGGACATGAAAGACAAGGATTTACTAAAGCTGCTTAAGCAGAATGGATGGGAAGTAAAACGGATAAACGGAAGCCACCATATTTTACAAAAGGGAGACCGAACCGAAACTATCCCCATTCATGGTAAAGATGTTCCTACCGGCCTGCTAAACGCAATATTAAAACGGACTGGGCTGCAATAGGCCAGCCAATAAGGAGGTAATTGTATGTTGTTCATGTACCCTGCTATTTTTCATAAGGAAAACGATTCTTACTGGGTGGAATTTCCAGACTTGGAAGGTTGCCAGACATACGGAAGCACACTCAATGAAACCATGGAATATGCTCAGGAAGCACTCACTGGATATCTGCTCACCCTGTTGGAGGAAGGCCGCCAGATTGCTTCACCTTCTGACGTTTCTTCCATTGCTCACGATGCAGAAAGCTTCACAACTCTTGTAACCTGTGACATCAACCAGTACAAGGATACGAAAGCTGTTAAAAAAACTCTGACCATCCCATCATGGCTAAATGACCGCGCTGTATCAATGGGCATAAACTTCTCCCAAGTGTTACAGGAAGCGCTTATGCAAAAATTGCAGGCAAGATAACTTGTTTATAGTATCATATGTCTCGAAATATTTTATGACGGTCTTTAAGCGGGTAACCGGCTCCTCGCCCCAGCAGTATCGCCGGCTTACGAATTGAAAAACAGGGCTGTGCAATCACTGCACAGGCCCTGCTTTCTTTTCTTCCTCTCCCCATTAACCTTCCCATAAAGTTTCCCACAAGACTTATGGGTAACTTTCCATTATTACATCAACTTACTCTTCCCCGCCTTCATTTTCCGCCGGATTTTCCTGCTTTCTTTTCTTCCGTCCACGCACAACCACCGCGATCACGATGACTGCGGCCAGCACCAGGACCACGCCTGCTCCTGCCAGGAGAATGGGCAGCCAGGGAATGCCTGCCTCTTCCTTCCCATCGCCGTTTTCAGCACTGTCACTACCCGACGTCTGTAGGGCGTCCTTGTCCTCATAGACGCCGCTGCCTGTCTTGCTGCCGTAGACCTCCAGCTCCACCAGCTGGGCGTCTGTCCGGGACGAGCTCTCCACACCGCTGATCCTAAGATAGCGGTAGGTCTTCGGCTCCTCGAACACTACCCGGTCGGTTCCGCCTCCGCCGTCCTCCTTCTTTAAAATCGTATCCCAGTCCTCACCGTCCTCCGACGCTTCCAGGGTGTAGCTGGCGGCATAAGTGGTTCCCCACTTTAAGAGGACGCGGTTCATCTCCTCCGGCTGCTCCAGGTCAAGGGTCACGGTTCCCTCGTCGCTCTCCTCAATGGCAAGGGCCTCGCTGTAGCTTCCATCCACGATGGCTCCGGCATTTTCAGAGCTCTCATCGCCCAGGCCCTCCGCCGTTACCTTGTGGTTCCGGGCCAGATTCACGGGGCGCTCCCCGGAATCGTGACAGGTGATACTGCTCCAGCCCTCTCCCACCACAAGGATGGTGACGTTGTTCTCCACATCCCGGTAATAGCCTGGCTCCGTGGCCGAGGAATCGGGACGCTCGCTAAGTTCCGTCAGAGCCTTTCCGTCCACGCTGACTTCATCCGCGGTACATCCGGCCACCACCACGATGGGCTTGTTGAGACCATCCTCCGCTTCCACCAGGTAGGTATTTTCCCCTGTGGTGTCGCACAGCACCGTCCTGATCTCCTCTGTGGACAGATAGATCCGGTTCTCCTTCTGCTCCACCGCCGGGGCCACCAGAAGCGCCTGGGCGTTCTTTCCCTCCGTGTTGATGGTCCCGATGGAGAGGTCCTCCCCCAATGTCACCGGGAACGCAGAGCCCGCCTCGATGAATACCGGAATCTTATCCAGGGGCGCGCTCACCTCTACGGTCTGTCCGCCCTCGTATACGGTTCCGTCAAAGAGATCCACCCAGCGGCCCTCCGGGAACTGCACTTCCTTGTAAGCCGCGTTTTCCTCGGTGACGGGGCACACAAGAAGACTGTCGCAGAACAGATACTGGCCCTCGTTGGCGATCAGCTCCGTTTCCGTTGGGTAGGCCACCACCATGCTCTGGGTCATGGGGATATTTTCCTTGGAAGCCTTCAAAGTCCCGCTGTACACCAGATCCACAAGGTTCTCCCTGGTCCAGTAATATTTCTGGAACAGCTCCGTGCTGGAATCGTTGTCCCCGTACTCCCAGGGATCCCGCCAGCCGGTCTGTCCGTGGGTACGCATCAGGGGGCTGAAGGTGCCAAACTGCAGCCACCTTGCGTACAGCGTCGGGTTGTGCTTTGCGGTGTCGTCATCGCTGCCCAACCCACCGATATCGCTGCCCCAGACGTTGATGCCGGAGGCGGCGCTGGAGAGAAGGGCCGACACGGACTGCTGCAGCCCCAGGAAGGTGGAGGTCTGGTCGCCGCCGAATACCGCCGTAAACTGCTGACTGCCTGCGCAGGCAGCCCTGGCGAAGGTGATGTACTCCCCTTCCCCATAATAATTTTTAAATACCTCGCTTACGGCCTGATCATAATAATAGGCGCTGAAGTTGTGCATCCAGTCACCGGTTCCCTGGTTGCCAGGATAGTAGGTTTCCACACCCACGTTATCGTTGTAGTCCACCATCATCCCGTACAGGCCGTTTCCTAAGAAGGGCTCAAATCTGGCCTCCAGCCACTCGACAGCCACGGGATCACTGTAATCCACCCATTTAGCGCCGTCGCTGGTCCACCACCAGGCTCCCGGGGAGTCCTCCCACATCACCAGGGGATAAAGGGCCTTGTCCATGGTCTCAAAGTCCCCGATCTGCTCCGAAGTGATATCATCGTCAAAGGTTCTCCAGGTGGAATCCATCCAGCCGAAGACGTGGATGCCCCGCTCCTGCATCTGTTTGACGATATCCACGTATTTTAATTTTGCCGCAATGCCTTCCGCGTAAATGTTCTGAATGGGCGTTCCCAGCTCCTCGTAGCGGTCCAGCCTTGAAAACACCGTATCGCTCACCGTCTCCGTATCATCCCCGTCCTTTAACCAGACGCTGGAGGACTGTCCGGCCCAGTAGGATAGAGCCCATTTGGGCACCACCACGGTGCTTCCCGTCAGCTCGTTGTAATGGCCGATATTTTCTTCGGAAGAATCCGTCCACACATACATGTCCAGGATCGGCCCGTAGAACTCGAAGGAGCATTCCTCAGGGTTAGTCTCCGCCACATCCACGATGCCGTAGTAGGTGTTGTTGTGGAACACCGAATAGCCGCCGCTGCTGTGAAGGAGGGGAATATTCTTATAGCCCACGTTGTGGTCCCCGTAGGATTCCGAGAGCTGGGCAAAGCTGTCCGTATTCCACATCTCCACCGTCTTCCCATTCTGCACGAATCCGCCGAAACGCTCGCCCAGTCCGAAAAGGACCTCGCCCTCCGTCACGGAATTGGCGATTTTTACCTTCCGCAGGGCGTTGGTCTCATCGTAGCCCAGAGAGATTTTGTCCGCCTGGTAAGCCACCACCTTCGTATCCTCGCCGTTATACACCTCAAAATACCAGGGACTGGATTTGGTGTACAGCTTCACCTTTGTCCCATTCGCCTCCATCACAATGGCGGAGCCGTCCACAGAATACCCGATGGGAGTGACAGCCTGGGGCTTGAAGATTCCTTCCTGGTCCGCATGGAACCGCACACCCCCATTTTCCGGGAAGGTAAAATAGAAGTTGCACACCCTTCCCGAATCGGTCTGGGCAGAGAGGATGAACTGCTCCTCCTGCTGCTCTACCGCCGCAATCTTAGTAGGACTCTCCCAGGTCACATCGATGATCTGGTTGTCATTGGTCAGCGCCAGCGCCGTTTTCGGCAGAGACATGGCCAGCGTCACCGCCGCCACCGCCGCGCTGATTACCCTTAAAAACCTCCGTTTCATGTTCCTTGCCCTCCTTTTTCCTTTCGTTTTATTCCCCGGTGATCCCGGACTTCTCAATGCTCTCCACAAAGTACCTCTGTAAAATGATAAACAAGATCAGGATCGGCAGGCAGGACAGTAAAGTCCCCGCCAGCGTCACTCCCTCGTTGATACTCATCGCCGCATCCGTGGTGGTCCCCGCCCCCTCATAAAGGCTCTCGTAGGAGGCCGCGAAGCTTCCCAGCCGCATGGGCAAGGTCTTGATCACCTCGCCGAAGTACAGCCCCGACTGCCGGGTCTCGTTCCAGTACCACACGAAGGAGAACAGCATGCTCAGCACAATGGCCGGCCTGCCGATGGGCACCGCGATCTTCCAGAACACCTTATATTTTCCCGCTCCATCCAGCTCCGCCGCCTCGTCTAAGGATACCGGGTAGCTGGCGAAAATCTGCTGGAACACCAGGATGAACACCGCCGCCTTCAGGCCCTGGCCCGTGAACGCGGAAAGCCACAGGGGCAGGGGCGTGTCCAGCAGATGGTAGGAGTTGAACATCACGTACCTGGGGATCAGAAGGGTCTCCACCGGGAGCACGAAGGTGGCCAGAATCAGCACCGTGATGATGCCCTTAAGCTTCACCCGGAATCTTGCCAGCCCATACCCGGTCACCGCCGCCACCGCCGTCTGCAGCACCGCCGCGATCAGGGAGATGTACAGGGAGTTTCCGAAGCTCCTGGCGAAGTCCAGGGTGCGGAAGGCCTTAACGTAATTTTCCAGGTACAAAGAAGACGGGATCCAGGTCACCGCCGGATTCATCAGATCCTCCGGCGACTTGAAGCTGTTTACGATCATATACAGGAACGGGTACAGGAACACGAACCCGATACACACCAGCAGCGCGTACAGGATCAGCTTCCGCGCAAATCCACCCGCCTTTTTCTTTAAGAAAAGCTTCCGCTTCCCCAGGGTCCTCTCGAAAAGGTCTCCCCCGTGAAGAACCTTCCCGCCAGGCAGGACGCCCGCCCCGCTTTTTATCTCTGTCATGCCTTCCGCTCCTTTCTCTGGAAAAATTTCAAAACGCAAAATATCAGCAACAGGATGGCGATCACCGTTCCCGTGTAGATCCAGGCCATGGCCGTGGAATAACTGTAATACCCCAGCTTGTGGTCGAACATCTTCTCGGCGATGTAAGTATTCACCGCGTTGGTGGAGTCATTAGCCAGCTCAATGACCGTATACAGGGCGCACACCAGAAGGGTGGGCAGGGTATAGGGCAGCGTGATCTTCCAGAACTTCTCCCAGCCGGAGGCCCCGTCGATGGAGGCCGCCTCGTATAGCTCCGGGCTAATTCGCTGGATGGATACCAGCAGGATCAGAATCTGTACGCCGGAATACCACAGCACCGTCACCAGATTCTCCATCACGAACATGCAGGGAGAGCGGAACACCTCCGGCAGGGCGTCGATAAAGGCGAACAGCGCCGGGGACGCCTCCGAGAAGTCCACGCTGTACCTGCCCAGCAGTCCCGAGATCACCGGGCCGCTCATGATCACCACCGGCATGAAGAAGATGGTCCGAAACAGGGTCCTGCCCCGGTATTTTCCCTTCAGCATCAGCGCCAGCAGCAGGGCCAGCACCACGATCACCGGGGTTGCGTAGCAGATGAATCCCAAGGACTCCGCCAGCTTGGGCAGGAACTGGGCGTCCGTCTGGAACGCGTACTGAAAAAAGCGCAGTCCCTGGAAGGTATATTTAATCCCGCTAAGCCCCATCTCCAGCTCCGACAGTCCGATCACCCAGGACAGGATCACCGGATACAACGTAAACACCAAAAATCCCAGGATCCAGAGGCTTAGGAAGGAATAGCCGATCAGCGCCGTTCTTCTCCGCTTTGTCATTTGAAATCTCTTTTTCTTCTTCATGGCTGTCCCTCCACCGCATAGCCCCCCGCAGGCACCGTAAGGCCATCTTCCGTCACGTAATCCTCCCCGTTGTAATTCACGTAAATGCGCGCGCCGTTGTCATAGGCCGTGCGGGAGACGCCCTCCGCCTCCACATGGTGGGAGCTTATGGCAGCGCCCTTTACGTTCTCAAGCGCCTCGTTGACCTTGCCATAGACCTCATAGATTCGCTCCTCCCAGTCCTCAAAGTTCAGGGAAAAATAATTTTCCATGGGCGTATCGTTCAGGGAGAAGTTGTCCGCCCCCATCACCAGGAAGGAGGGATAGGCACCATACTCGATCATCTTCAGTATACTGGCGTTATCGTAAAATCCCTGATTGGCGCTTGGCGCGTAGTAATCCACGGAGCCCCTGAGCACCATCTGCAAAAACGGCACGCTGTCCGTCTCGTAAATATACTGGCTCCCGGTCACCGGAACATCCGTAAGGACCGAGGCGTACGGAAGCAGGTACAGGTTCGTCCCATCCAGCCACAGCTCCTGCCCGGCCTGTTCCACCGTCGCAAGAAGTTCTCCCTGTACCCCAAGCCGTGTCAGTTCATCGTCAATGGTATAATCCGAATACAGATAGCTTCCCATGCCCTCAAGAAGGAGATCAAAGTCCTCAAGCTCCGCAAAGGTCTTCGAGAGCGTTTCCGTTATCCTGGTATGCCGAAGATAATAGGTGTCCGGGTACATAAGGCCGGGATTGGGGACGGTCTCCATCACCGTATCCAGCGTGGCGTTTAAGGCGGCGTCCCGGCTTACGCGGATCTGGTCCTCGTTGGCCGTCACCGGATCTACCGCCAGGGCAAAGCTTCCGCCGTTCTCCTCCACCCGGTCCCGCAGCGCTTCTATCTCGCCCCGTGTTCCCACCTCTTTTTCAAAATCCGTCTCCCCGTAGGCCGCTCCGTGATAACCGCCCTCGTTCCAGCCCAGCAGCAGCAGGGACACGTTGGAAATGCCGCCCTCCGCAAGGGTATCCAGCATGGCCTGCGCCTGATCCGCCGTGGTAAGGACCTGAAGGCCGTTGAACAGGAATCCCTCCCGCACCTCGGAGCCCGCCGTCTGAAGGAGCAGGGGGATCTCCCCCTCCGTCTCCGGTCCCTGTTCCGGCAGAAGCCCACGGGAGAGAAGCTGTGCCCGGTACTCCCTGGCCATGCCGGAGTAATCCGCCTCCTCCCCGGTCAGGAAGGTGTAGGTCAGCACGGGATTTACCGTATTTAACTCCTCCTGGGGCATGGTCACGGTCCGGCTGTTGGACACCCGCTTGTCATACTGGCTCCGGTAGATGAAATCCGCGTAAGCCCGTGTGAACCGCACCGTCTGGTTCTCCGCTCCCGCCGGGATGGCGTTGATGACGGTGTAGAGCTCCCCGCCCTCCACGGAGGCCAGAAAGCCGTTCTGCCCTTCCCCGTGGACCATTCCCCAGACCGGAAGGGACAGCCGGTTCTCCTCAGTGGCGTAATCGTCGGTGCGGTTCCCGTTTAAGTTGCTCAGGGTCGTGTCCCTGTCGATGGCCAGGTCGTTGCCGTAGACCTTCCGGCTGTAGCCGGACTGATAGGCCTTGGCCTTTTGGAACCGGATCAGAGCTCCGGAGCCGTCCGGCACCAGCACGTATCCCGGCACCGTATCCTCGTACACCGTCCCAAGGAAGCTTAGGAAGCTGACCCCGGCCAGCTTGCTTTTTCCGGTCTCCTCAATGCTTTCATCCTCCATGGCGAAGGTGAGCCTGTCCTCCTCAATGCTTACCGCGAAGGAGAAGGAGATGCCCAGCCGCCTGGCCGACACCTCACAGGTAAAACCGTCCTCCCCCCACTGGTACTTGGCGTCAAAGGTATTTTCCGACAGGGCGCAGCTCTCCTGGGTCCCCTCCAGGTTAAAGTAGGTGATGTACAGCATGGAGGAGGCCCGGTCGGTCCACCGGTTGTTGAGCCCGTACTCTTCCCTGTCGTCGATGCAGCCCCAGACATAGCCGCTCCTTAGGTCCACGATCCGAAGCCCCTCCGTATCCTCGCTGTACCAGACGGACAGCGTGCCGTTGTTCAGCTTTTCCTCAAACCCCTCCGTGGTAAGGAGGCAGACTGCCTCCCTGGGCGGGACGTACTGGGTATGGCGGTTGGTCATGACCTCGTATCCGGAGGTATCCTCCGTCCCGTATTCCGGCGTCCCGCTCTTAGCATCCCCGGCCCCCGCCGCGCTGGATAAGAGCGCGCTTCCGGCCAGCAGAGCGCAGAGAGCAGGGACGACGACGCGTTTCATTTTCCATTTGCTACACATGATAGGCCACCTCATTTACAATATCCTTGACAAAGATCACCACCTGCTGCCCGATCAGGAACAGGATGACGCACACGATCACTGCCATGATCATGAAGAACAGGGTCAGCAGGATGATCTTGACGGTCTCTTTCACGGTATAATTGTGGATCTCCCGCACGGAAACGCACAGGAGCGCCGCCGACCACAGAATGGCGATGGCCCACAGGTAATGCACGATCACCGCCTCGTTCAACGTGAGCACGTAGGTGGACAGGATCACGATGGGCCCCAGCACCGCATAGGGCGTCAGGGAATAAGCCGTGGCGATGTACACGCTGCGCAGGCTTCCCTCGCCGTCATTGATGGCGCTGACCATATAGTTTCCCACCACCCACAGGAAGGCGGGGACCAAAAACAGCACCGCCACCGAGGACAGGGCCGAATTCTCCGTATCCACCATCTGGAAGGAAAAGCTCCTCCCGAACATGTCCGCCAGATAAATGGCAAATACCAGCACGAAGATCACCGTGGCGGACAGCACCGACCCGTGGTTTTTCTTCTTCAGATCATACAGCTCATCGAAGGGATTTTTCAGCATCATCCGCAGGTAGGACCAGTGGCGCTTCAGTCCGGCCAGGAACCGGTTCTTCACCGGAGGCCGTTTCCGAAGCTTCCCTTTTCTTCGCAGGACCTTGCGCGCAAAGCTCCACAGAAGCAGCGCGATCAGCAGAATCAGCAGATAGGGCAGATAACTCTGAAACCAGTTGTTGCGGATTTCCCACATGCATTCCGAGTAGGACTCCTTGTCCCCGATGATGCGGAATTCCTCAGCCGCCTCCTCAAAGCGCATCTGCTGGTACAGCACCTTGCCATAGCCCTGATGGGCGATGTAGGACATGCCGTTTAAGCTGAGCAATGACAGCCAGGTCTCCTCACTCTTGGCATAGGAGCCCTGATTTAAGTGGTACAGGGCCTCGTGGGTAGCGTTCGCGAAATCCGTGGGGAAGAACATCTGGAAATATTTATTTTCCCGGTCCAGGATGTACAGATTCCCCGCCTCGTCCACGTCGATGGCCACCGCGTTGATGAAATGGCCGCTGCGCTCCGTGGTGGCAAGTCCCCCGAAGGAGAACACCACGTCCCCGTTGTCGTTGTACTCATAGATGATCCCCGTGGAGGTCACCGCAAAGCTTAAGCCGTCCCGATAGGCCGCGATATCCGTAAAATTCGGTTCCCCCGCGATCAGGTCCTGGGACAGAATATCCGTCCCGGCCATGTTGTGGTACTTCACCGCGTTTTCCGTCTGGCTGGCGATGGTCCAGAGGGAGTCGGACTCCAGCTGGGTCACGCTGTAGATCAGATCCCGGTCGGAAATATCCATGCCGTAGATGGCGCTGGGAATCCGGTTCAACAGCTGGCTCATCTGCTCCTCATTTAAGATCAGCTCCCGCAGCCGGTCACCGAAGGTCATCTCCGTGGCGTTTGCCGCGAAATACCCCTGGAATTCCCCATGCCTGTCAAACTGCATGAGCCCCTCGTAGGCCCCCTCGCCGCAGACAAAGATCACGCCCTGACCGGACACCGCCACCCCCGTGGGCAGGTACTGGCTCTGATCCGAGAACAGATAGCTGTCAGGTCTTCCCAGCTCCAGCAGCACCTCCCCCTCCTGGGAGAACTGGTACACGGCCTGGGCTCCCCGGTCCGCCACAAAGACGCCGTCGCCGTTGACGAACACGCCCATGGGCTGCGCCAGGACGCCCTCGCCAAGGGTTCTAAGGCTCCCGGTCTCCAGGTTATAGATAAGGATCCTGCCGCCGGAGCCCGCCTCTGCCGGAACCGTATCCGCAATGTAGACCTCGTTTCCGTACAGGAACAGATCCTCCGGCGCGTTCAGGGTCCCGTCGTTTAGAAAAATGCTTCCCGGCATGTAGGCGTCCTGAGTCCGAATCCACTCCCCGTCCACGGACAGAGTATAGGTATAAGCCGTACTCCCGGATGCCTTCACGCCCACCGGCAGGAGCAGCACCGCCGCCAGCACTGCCGTTATCAATGCAACTGCCTTTCTCACTTCACGCCTCCTCCTTACTTGATTCCCGAATGCGCCATGGAGTTCATGACCCTGGACTGCATGATGATAAACAGGATCAGGCTGGGCAGGAACATGATCAGCGACGCCGCCGCCGACACCCCTGCTCCGGCCACCACGTTCCCGCTGGCATTGCTTAAGGTCGAAACATAAAAGGCGAAATTCTTCAGGGAATCATTGTCAATGTAGTAGGTGGACGCCTCCACCGAGCCCCAGGCGGAGGAGAAGGACAGGATCGCTACCGTGGCCAGAGGGGAACGGATCAGAGGCATGACAATCTTTCGCATGATCATCACGTCCCCGGCCCCGTCTATCACCGCCGCCTCGATCAGGGAATCTGGCAGCTGATCCAGGAACTGCTTTACCAGGAATACGCTGGTGGGCACCGCAAGGAGCGGCAGGATATTGGCCAGAAAGTTGTCGATGAGCCCCGTGTACACCATGACAAAGTACCGTGGGATCTGCACGGCCACCGGAACGAACATCAGGGCCGTCTGATTCAGCTTAAACAATGCCGTCCTCCCCTTGAACTTCTTCTTGGACAGCACATACCCCGCGCAGGCGGAGATATAGATGGTGATCACCATGGTCAGCGCCGTGTACAGAATGCTGTTGAACAGATAACGGCTCATGGGGATGTTGGTCTGGCTGGTCAGGGAAAACAGGTCCTCAAAGTTCTGGAACGTGGGATTCTTCACGTACAGCCGGGGCGGATAGGCGAAAAGCTCATCCACCGGCTTGAAGGCGTTCATGAAAATGAACACGATGGGAAGCGCCATCACCAGACAGATAGGGACCATATAGGCCAGGATCTTCACCTGGCTCCGGTCGAAATGAGTAGGAGTCACGCCCTTGGCCCGAAGTCTGTTCTTTATTTTTTTCTTTCTTCCTAACATAAGGCTTCTCCTCCCTAATCCTTCTCGGCGAACAGCTTGTTAGCGCCGGCGGACATAAGCTTGATGAATAAGAGCAGCACCACCGACACCGCCGCGGCGTACCCCATCTCGTTACGGATAAAGCCGAAGTCCTCGATGTGGGTGCCAATGAGTTGCCCCGCATAGTTAGGCGTTGGGTTGGAGCCGGACAGAGCCACGCCCACGCCGCTGGTCTGGAAGGTGTTCACAATGGCCATCACCGCCCCGAATAACATCTGGGGCTTGATGGAGGGAACCGTCACATAAAAGATTTCCTGCCAGCGGTTCTTCACCCCGTCGATGTAGGCCGCCTCGTAGATCTCCTTGTCCACGTTGGTGATGCCTGCCAGGATGGACAGGAAGCCCACGCCCATGCTGCTCCACAGGGCCACGATGATCATCACCAGCATCAGATAGTCCGAGGACTGGAGCCACTTCACGGGCTCCGAGATCACCCCCAGCTCCATGAGCCAGTAGTTCAGATACCCGGTCTCGCTGCCGTCGAAGATGACCCGCCAGATGTTGGAGATGAGAATGCCTCCGGTTAAGGACGGGGAATAGATGATCACCGCCATCACCGTGCGGATGCCCCGGGTCAGCTGGGACAGGGACCAGGCCAGGAAGAAGGACAGGATATATCCGCCCACTCCCACGAACAGCGCGTAGGTGATGGTGTTGGGCACCACGTACCGGAGGAACGTGGAATCCGTGGTGAATAAGTCAATGTAATTCTGAAGACCGATGAACCGGGGCGGCTCTATGGTGTTAAAATAAGTAAAGGACAGCACAACCGCCGCAGCCACCGGGATAATGATAAATACGGAAAAGACAATGCCGTAGGGCGTCAGAAGCGTCCAGGGCGGGAGCTTCCGGGAAGCCCCCCAAAAAGCGCCCCTCCTGCCGCCTGCGCGCTGCCGTTTCCCGGCAGGCGCTGTCGCCGCAGGCTCTGTCCGTTTCCCGTCGGACGCTGTCTCCGTCTGCGCTCTCTGTCTCATTGGCCGCTCCCCCCTTTCGTCTGTTCCTGCAGCTTCGCCTCAATATCCTCCATGACATGAATCGGATACTCCTCAACGAGATTTCCCTGGCTGTCGCAGTAGCCAAATTCCTTCAGCTTCCTTAAGATCTCCCGGTCCGCCGTCAGCGTGGCGGCATCCAGGGCCTCAATAACGGTATCGCCGTTTACCACCGCATTGGTGTAGGCGTTGCTGATCTCCCGCTCTACGATGTAGCTGGCCGGGTGCTGTACGTTTTCTCTCTGGTTTTCCCATGCCACCCGAATGACCTCCTTGTGCTCCTCCGGATATGAGCTCTCCTCAAAGGCTTCCAGATTGGCGGTATTCCAGCGGTACTCCGTGCCGTAGGAAAGCTCCATGGTGGATGCGAACTCCGCCTGGGTCTCCGCGGACAGCCACCATTTTAAGAAAGTCCAGGCTTCCTCCTCTTTGTCAGTGTTGTCAAAGATCATGCAGGTGGTGGTGGCTCCGTTCATATCCCGGGCTACCGTACCGTCCTCCTGCACAGTTCCCGGCACCGGGGCAATTCCCCACAGTCCCGCCAGCTCCGGCGCAGCCTCCGTCATCTGCACGTACATGGAGACTCCGCCGATTCCGAGAGGCGTGTCCCCGTAGCGGAAGGAATTGTAGAAGCTTGCCACATAGTCCTCCACCGCATACACTTCGAAGAGTTCCGTCAGCTCCCGCATACCTTCGATGGTCTGCTCCTCCATCAGCGCCGTTCCCGCGCCGTCCGCCGTATACAGCTCCCCGCCGTTCTGGTAAATGTAGGGCGTAGTGGTATTTAAGGTCTTAAAGCCCACCAGGTTGGCGATGGGAAGGCTGATGTTCTTGTTGTAGCGCAGAAGGGTGGGCATGATTTCCTGCACATCCTCCCAGGTATCCGGCACCTCTACCCCCAGAGTCTCAAGAATATCTCTCCGGTAGAACAGCACGTTGTAATCCTGGGTCTCCGTAGCGCCATAGACTCCTCCGTCATAAGCGCAGGGCACCAGCGCCTCCAGGTTGTACTGGGAGGCATAGAAGGGCAGAAAATCCTCGTACTCCGTCAAGTCCTTGGCCGCCCCCCGGAGAGCGAACTTATAGGGCGTGCCCGTACCCGCTCCCAGTACCACGTCCGGGTTAGTCCCGGCCGCCGCGGCCAGCACCAGCTTCTGCTCGCTGGGCATGATGGAAATGTCCACCTTGATTCCCTCAAGTTCCTCGGCGGAATCCACCATACTCTGTAAGACCTGCACGTACACGGAGGAACGGGACATCCACACTGTCAGGGCTTCGTCGTCTCCCGCAGTCCCCTTGGTGCTCTCCATGGCCTCCGGATCCAGGGAATACAGGAATTTCCGCACGGAATTGGCTACCCGCGCCGCCAAGGAGACCTTCTCCTCCTCAAATTCCTCTCCGGCCCCCTTCACATACAGCTCATCGATGCCCAGGTTCAGGCTGCTCAGCCGGTTGATGACCGTGTTGATATGCTTTACCGCCGAATTATCACCGGTATTAAACAGATTCAGGTTGTTGGGGATCGTCCTCGGCTTGTCCAGAAGCTGCCGCAGCACCTTCGCCGCATACTGTAGGCTGTCCGCGTAGGCAGGCGTCTCTCCCTCGATCTCCTCCAGACGGTCGTATGCCTCCTGAAGCCTCTCAATATAGCCCTCCATATCGCTGACCGCGTTGGGAAGATAGGCGTCAAGGTCCCAGGTGCGGTTCTTGTCGCTGGAGCCCGCCGTGATCTTGGTGATGTCCATGCCCAGGGCGTTCATCTCCGTCACCAGGGCCGTCAACTCATCATACACAGCCCGCTCTTCCCCCATGGTGGCTTCCAGGGCGATGGTATGCCGTCCCGCCGTGAGGTATACCTGATACGCCTCTCCCTCCTCATCCGTAAGGAACCGCGTCTCATAGGAAAGGTTCCCGGTCTGAGGGAAGGAGACCCGTGACAGCTCGGCGTAGGGTACCGCCCCGTCAATCTCCACCCGGCGGTACACCTTCTTGTTGGCCGCCGAATTCTGGCAGAATTTCAGGCCGATCTCATACCAGCCGTCCTCCTCCACCTCAAATTCCCACATCACCTTCTGGCCCGGACTTCCGTAGGAGGTACCGTCCAGGGTATTGACCATGCGGTGATAGGTATCGTAGGGCGTCAGCGCCGGATCATTGGTATTATTGCTGCGGATATGGGCGTCGGACTTGATGGAGAAATCCTCCCCCTGCACCGTCACAAGGCCCGTACCGCCCTCCGTCCCCGGAGCCGCCTTACAATATTCCTCATAGGATACCGGTTCCGTCTCCTCATACAGCCAGACCTCCTCGACCACCACGCTCTGTGTAGTGTTGGTGATCACAAGGCTGCCGCCGGATACCGGAAGCAGGATATCCTCCATATTGATGTCAGCGTTGTCCATAAGGGGCGAAAACACCGTTCCCTCATGGGCTGCCTGGATATTTGCCCGCTCGTTGCCGTAGCGGTCCGTTGGATAACGGTCGTCCCCGGCCTCATCCTGCCAGACCAGTGGCAGGTAAGCCGTGTAAGTCTCCTCCCCATATCCCACCGTGAACAGCACGTCGGAAGTCTCCGCCGTCTCCGGGGCATGGTAGAGAAGTCCGATCCTGCGGCTCCCGGTAAGCTCCCGCGGCACCTCCACGGTGAGCACATCCCCCTTATCAAAGAGGAAGGGGCCTTCCGTCTCCTGGCCGTTTAACATAAGCTTCCGCGCCTGATAACCATCGTTATACACCGCCGGGCTCACCCAGCTTGCCGCCGAAAGCTCCGTAAGATATTCTGTTTCCTGTCGCTGCCTGCCCGCAGAGGGGGCCGCCGCCGTCGTAATCCCCAGCAGCAGCGCTGCCGCAGCACCCGCGGCAGCCGCCAGTTTGCCTTTTGCAATCCTTCTCATATCATTCCTTGCTTCCCGTGTCAATGTGACGCCGCGAACTCCGCCTCAAAGGCGGCCAGCGCCTCGTCAAAGAGCTGCTGATACTCCGCCAGCTCCGTATTTGCCTGGTTCTGGGCCTCCATCATCTTGGAGGAGAAATCGTCCCTCCCGGTGATGGATTCAAAGGCCAGCTTTCCGATGGTCTGGTATTCCACGGTCTCAAAGCCCGGCACCCATTTCTCCGGATCCCCCAGATAACCGTTGGGAATGTTGTCGTAAATGTATAGCACCGCGTCCGTCACATAGGGCAGGGACTCAAACTTGGCGATCACGTCCTCATCCTCGGTGCAGGGGATGTAGTAGGCCTGGTTCATGTCAGAGGTGATGTGGTCCTCGTCATAGGTGGTAAGCCTTGCCAGATTTCCCTCCTTGCTGTAGGTCACGAACCGTAGGAAGGCCCAGGCCGCTTCCAGATTTTCCTCCGCCACGTCCGTGGTCATCCAGCAGTAATCCACATGGATGGGGATCCTTCCCGGCGTACACTGGGGCACCGGATAGAATTCCCAGTTGAAATCCAGCTCCTTCTGGTTCCACTCCGCATACTTCCAGACTCCGGAGAAGGTTCCGGCCACCTTGCCGGCGATGAAGGCTGCGTCCGTCCCGGAAATATCGCCGAACTTCGTCACGTAATCGCTGGTCCCGGAGCTGGCGTTCTGCTTTAAGGAGGTAGCCTCCACGCCGTTTAAGCCCGCGATCTCATAGTAGTAGTTAACAAATTTCTGCACCGCTGTCAGGTCAAAGTTCTTTGCCTCATAGTCGTATCCAACAATGGAGCGGCCCTCCGTCATGGCTCCGGGGATCCAGTTGTACTGCTCGCTTAAGTCCTCGATTCCCGAATAGCTGGTGTTGGTGCAGGCCCTGATAAACTCCGTAAAATCATCCCATGTCCAGTCAAACTCCGGGAAATCCACGTTCATCTCCTCCACCAGATCCTCATTCACCACCAGCACGTTGCTGTGGATGGTCTGGCCCAGGGCATAGAGATTGCCGTTGTAGGTCATCCGGTCCACCACGCTCTGGGGCACCTTCTCGAATGCCTCATCCCCCTCCACAAACTCCGTCAGAGGATACACCCAGCCGTTCTGGATGTAGGTTGGCAGGGAGCCGGCATCGTCAAAGATAATGTCCGGCAGAGTCTTGCCCGCCATCTCCTGGGAGGTAAGATACTCCGTGGCGTCATCGGTGGAGGATTCAAACAAGATCGGCTCCACCTTCACATTGGGATACTGCTCCAAAAAGGCGTTGAATACCGCCTCAAAATCCGAATTGCGGTAAGAGTTGATGCCGACGGTGACCGTTCCGGTCACCTCGGTATTCACCTCCGGCGTATCAGCCTCCTGCCCGTCCTCGGGCGTCTGAGTATCGTCCTGCTCCTGGTTATCCGGCTCCGCTCCGTCTTCATTTTGCCCGGACTCGCCGCAGCCTGCCAGGCATCCAAACGCCAAGGCCGTGGTCAGCAGCAATGCTATTACTTTCTTCTTCATCTTAATTACCCTCTTTCCTGTCTGTTTCCTCTGGTTTCTCTGCGTTCTTCCGTTTCTTTCGGAGGATGACTATGGTTATGATTCCCGCTGTGACTACCACCGCCGCGCATACGCCTGCAACGATTCCAACCACCGGAACCTCCTTTTTCGGCTCCTCTTCTTCAGCCGGCTTCGTGGGCTCCACCTCCTGAACCTGTTCCGGGACATCCTCGCCCAGGGTCAAGTTCAGGGTTCCATTGGCCGCCACCGTAAGGTTCTCCTCCACGGGATTGCCGTCCTCGTCCAGTTCTGTAATCCTAAAGTTATCCAGCGCAACCTCCCTGGCCGCGCTGACAAGAGAAATGTATCCGCCCTCATAGCCTTCGCCGATCTTCCCGGTGAATACCTCCTCGTAATCATCCAGCCACATGGAGATCTCATCTCCCACCACCCGGATCTTTAAGGTGTGCATGGTTCCCATGCTGTTCTGAGGATTTTCCTTATCGTAAAACTGGTCGTCCACCGCCGCGTCCTCCCGCAGCATGGGGACCTGCTCGTCCATACGCCTGTAATAATTGGTGTTTACCACATTTCCGATGGCGTTGCGGTTCCCCTCAAACTCCACGTAAGCGGCAATGGGATTGGTAGCCGCATGGGGATCGGCGTAATCGATGTACTGCCCCGGTTCCTTGGAACCAAACAGGATCATCTGCCGCACATACTGCTGAGAGAAATCCACCTGAGCCTCAAAATTCTTATACTGCTTCCCGGTATAGGTCAGGATATGCAAATTGCTGTTCTCGCTGCCGTTGCTTCCCCGGTTCCGGTCCATCCAGAGCTGTCCGTCCTGCACATACCACATGGGGAAGTCAGACCACACGGCGCCGCCCTCGTTGGCGTCCTTCACGTAATAGCTCTCAAAATCCAGCAGATCGCTTTCCGTGTCAAAGGTCCAGATCTTCGTGGAGCCGCTGCTGCTCTGCCAGCTGTCACGCACCCGCACTGTCAGCAGGGCCGCCACACGGCCCGGATTGGATAGACCCGGCACGGACAGGGTGCCCACGAACTGATAATTCCCCGGCGTAGAGCCGTCGTAGCCCTGAGCGCTCCAGGTCACGTCCGCGTCAAAACGCTGACCATTTCCTGTCGTCACCCGCACCGTGGACGGAAGCTCCAATGCCTCCAGGGAGGTTCCGGTTCTCACCGTGATATCCCGAAGGTCTGCCGCATCCGTGATGATTCCGCCGTCTGACCCATCAAGGGCCGTCACCGAAAAGCTCTTAAATCCATGCTGGGCAGTACTGCTGGAAGCCAGGGACAGATAGCCGCCGTCATAATCATCCATCAGGTCAAAGTCCGTCATCAGCCCAAAGCCTTCCAAGTAAACATAGCAGTGTTTATTGATGACAGCCACGGTCATGGTGTAGGTATTACCCACATTGGAGAGCCATTCCTCCTGGTCATGGTACCCCGGCGCATAGGGCTTCACGTAGTAAATGGGACGGTACCCGGCATTGGCCAGCTTCACCTCGCCCACGGCGCATATGCCGCCGCCCGCGCCCATATCGTTCTCCGGGTAAAGGATGACGCCTCCGTTTTCCTGGTCGCCGGCGTCGTCCCGGTAGAGAGGATAGCTTCCATTTTCCGTTCCAAAGAAGAACATCAGCCTTCCCGGCGTCTTCTGATATTCTATGGTTGCCACAAAGTCCTCATAAGTACGCTCCTTATAGGTGAGCACCGCCACGTCGCTGACGTCGCTGCCGCCCACGCTGTTGCTCTGCCGCTTTAAGCTGCCGTTTGCGATCATCCAGTAATCGTAGAAATCTGTCTGCGCCATAGAGCCCGCCTCGTCGATTTTTTCCATGTAATAAGTATCAAAGGCTCCGGCGTCAAAGTTCTGGTTGGCGAACGAAACGCTCATGCTGGTTCCGTCACTGGAAACCCCTGTTTTGGCGGGGAGGGCGGTGGTGATGTTCTCGGAGACCGTAAAGCTGTCAATGCCGAAGGCCTTCGGGGCGGAGGAGAAGATGGATATATATCCTCCATTATAGGACTCCGGAAGCTTCAGATACATGCAGTAATCGCTGCTTCCATCCACGAAGACATACATCTCCCTGTTCTTCACCACAATCTTCACCTGATGGGAAGCCTTGTTGTTGACATTGTCCATGGCGCTGCCTTCCGCATCCACAAAGCCTCCCATTTCCACCGGACCCAGACGCTGACGCGATTCTCCCTGATTCGTATATCCGCTGACAAAATCGCCCATGGCGTTGGGATTGCCCTCCGCCTCCATGAAGAACATCACGCCTCCCGTGGCTTTCAGTCCCTGGTCCGTGGCCTGTAGGGGGAACTGTCCGGCCTGTGTGCCGATGATGATCCCCGTCCGGTTATAGGTCTGCTGATAGGTGTAGGTCAGTTCAAAATCCGTATAGGTCTGTTTTGTGTAGGTAAGGACATCCACATCCTCATACTCGGATCCATGTCCCGCCTCATACCGCGCGGCATAGCCCTGGGCGTTGAACCACCAGTTCTCCACCAGATCTACCGGCTCCATGGCAGTGGAGACCGCTGCGTCCGCAAGATAGTAGGCGTCAAATTCCTCCTCCATCTTCTCCAGAGAGGTAAAGCCGTTCTTTTGCTCCGGCTCTTTTGTTCCCAGCGCTGCGTCCGCGCCAAGCTCCGTGATCTTCAGAGACCGGAAGGCGCCCTTTGCGGTAGCGCTTCCATTGGTGACCAGTGAGATGTAGCCGCCGTCATAACCGTCCAGGCAGACCGTCAGCCGGCTGTCTTCATTTCCGTCGATCACCATGGTCAAATAATCTCCCACCACCCGCAGCTTCATGGTATGAAGCACTTCGCCGTTCACGTTCTTCTCCACGCTTCCCAGATCGTCGAAGCCTGGGATCCTGGTCTCATCCTTGGTCAGGGCGTAACTGTGTACGGTGGTGGAGCCTGCCGTCATTCCTCCCTTGATGTTCCGGTGGCCCTCCGCCTCCGTATAGGCCAGCGCTGCGCCATAAGTCCCGCGGCAGTCGCCCTCCGTTCCGCTGTAGGCAAACTCACCGGGCTCTCCCACCATCACGCCGAAGCGGATCCAACTCTGGGCATAGACAAGCTCAAGTTCAAAATTCTCATATCGTTTATTATTTAACGTAAGGATGTGGAAGCCGCCCCAATCGTTGCCCTGGCTTTCCGTATTGCGTCTGATCCCGTTTCCAACGATGGTAAAAGCTTCCTCCACCGGGATTTCCCGGGGCTCCTCCTCAATGCTATCCAGCGCATAGGCGCTGAAGTCCTCCGCCAGCTCCTTGATCCCGTGCAGCTCAGTAAAGTCCACCTCATATACGTTATCCCCGGTCTCTTTTTCCGGAAGAGCCGTGGTGATCTCCTCGGAGATGGCAAAATCCTTCACGCCGTAACCGGGATTGGATGCGGAGAACAGAGATACGTAACCGCCCTCATAGTCGTCCGGCAGCGCCAGATACATAACAGGATCCGTATAGCTGTCCACATATGCGTACAGATCCTTGTCCTTCACCACAATCTTCAGGGTATGCTCCGTCTTGTTGTTCACATGCGTCGTGGCATTTCCGGTTTCATCCGTAAAGTTTGCCAGATTCAAACCGGTAATGCGTCTGTGGACGTTTTGGGCGTTGGTATAGCCGTTCACAAAGTCTCCCATGGCGTTGGGGGTTCCCTCCGCCTCCAGGAAGAACATGACGCCGCCCTCCGCTATAGTGCTATCGCCGCTCTTGCTTAACGGATATACACCCTTTTCCGTTCCCAGCAGCACACCCACCCGGTGCCAGGTCTGCTGGTAGGTAAAGGTCATCTCGAAATCCGTGTAGGGCTTTTCCTTCCAGGTGAGGACGTCCACGTTCCTGGTTTCATTTCCTGTGGAATCCTTCGCGGCTGAAATAAATCCCTGGCCGTTGATGCCCCAGTGCTCCTTCACGTCCACGCTCTCCATCACATTTGTGACGGAGGCGTCCGCCAGATAGTAAGCGTCAAACTGCTCCGCCACTTCGTCCATGGGATTGGTCACCGGCTCGGGAGGATTGGTGGAAGCCTCCAGCTTCTTAATAAGGAAATCCCCGAAGGCGCCGTGATTGGTCTCGTTGGCGATCAGCGATACATAGCCGCCCTGATAATTTCCCGACAGCGGAATGGTGACCACGTAATCCGCATGGTTCTTCTCATATATCGTGAGTACGCTATTTTCCACCTTTACGCACATGGTAAAAACTGGCGACTCCTCTGTAAGCGTCCCCTCCACCTCGATGGTATCGCCGCCGGTCATGCCCTCCGCCTTCACATTGGCTGTTCCCACCACGTTGCCGTAGTATTGCGTGTTTGTCACATTTTTGGTGACCGTTACGCCCGCTGTGGCCACAGCATTTGTACTGTCAATGGCTCCGTATACATACATGGTCCCATTATTCTCCATGTAGATGGCCACTCCGGTATCATTGCTGTTGTCATTGTCCAAAGACAGCGGGAATACCCCCTGCTCCGCCCCGAAGGCAAGGCCGAACACGCGGCCCCAGCTGCTGTAAAACTCGTACTCCGCCTCGAAATCCGTCATGCTTTCCTTCGTATAGGTCAACACCGTATAACCACTGCCATTTCCGCCAGGAATAGACGTGGGCTTTAAGCCGCCTCGGGAATTATTTCCGTATGGCTGAGTGGTAAAATAGGAATATCCTCCCTTTCCGTCATTGGAAACCGCATTCTCCTCTGATGGCTCCACAGGCCCGGCCACCTTTGCGGTATCCCCCGCCGTCACCGGCTTATTGTACTGATAGACATCAAAATCCTCGTCCAGATAGCTCACGGAGCCGCCGCCCAGTTCCACGGTAAAGCCGTCCTCTTCCGGTTCCGGCTCAGGCTCCGCCTCCGCCGTGTTCTTAATACTGAAATCTCCAAAAGCGCCGTGATCCGTAGCGTTTGCGACCAGAGACACATAGCCGCCCTGATAGTTCTCCGCCAGGGGCACTGTGACCACACGGTCCGCATGATCCTTCTCGTATATCGTCAAGATGCCGTCCTGTACTTTTACGCACATGGTAAAGGTCTTGGAATCTGCCGTCAGCGTATCCTCCACCTCGATGGTATCATCGCCGGTCATGCCCTCCGCCTTCACATTGGCTGTTCCCACCACGTTGCCGTAATATTGCGTGTTGGTCACATTCTTGGTGACCGTTACGCCCGCTGTGGCCGCAGCATTTGTACTGTCAATGGCTCCGTACACATACATGGTTCCATTATTCTCCATGTAGATGGCTACTCCGGTATCATTGCTGTTGTCATTGTCCAAAGACAGCGGGAATACCCCCTGCTCCGCCCCGAAGGCAAGGCCGAACACGCGGCCCCAGCTGCTGTAGAACTCGTACTCCGCCTCGAAATCTGTCATGCTTTCCTTTGTATAGGTCAACACCGTATAACCGCTGCCATTTCCACCGGGAATGAAAGTAGGCTTCAGGCCGCCCTTCGAATAGTTCCCATAGGCCTGCGTGGTAAAATAAGAATATGCTCCATCATAAGAATTGGGATCCGTGGCCGACGGCTCCACAGGCCCGGTCACTTTTGCCATATTCTCCGCTGTGGTGGGCTTATTGTACTGATAGACGTCAAAATCCTCGTCCAGATAGCTCACGGAGCCGCCGCCCAGTTCCACGGTAAAGCCGCCCTCTTCCGGTTCCGGCTCCGCCGTATTCTTAATACTAAAATCCCCGAAGGCGCCGTGATTGGTCTCGTTGGCGATCAGCGATACATAGCCGCCCTGATAATTTCCCGACAGCGGAATGGTGACCACGTAATCCGCATGGTTCTTCTCATATATGGTCAATACGCCATTCTCCACTTTTACGCACATGGTAAAGGTCTTGGAATCTGCCGTCAGCGTATTCTCCACCTCGATGGTATCATCGCCGGTCATGCCCGCCGCCTTCACATTGGCTGTTCCCACCACGTTGCCGTAGTATTGCGTGTTTGTCACATCCTTGGTGACCGTCACGCCCGTTGTGGCTGAGGTGTTCGCGCTGTCGATGGCTCCGTACACAAACATGGTTCCGTTATTCTCCATGTAGATGGCCACTCCGGTATCGTTGCTGTTGTCATTGTCCAAAGACAGCGGGAAGACTCCCTGCTCCGCCCCGAAGGCAAGGCCAAACACGCGGCCCCAGCTGCTGTAGAACTCGTACTCCGCCTCAAAATCCGTCATGCTTTCCTTCGTATAGGTCAACGCCGCATAACCGCTGCCATTTCCACCAGAAATGGAAGTGGGTTTTAAGCCTCCTCTGGAATTACTTCCGTATGCCTGAGTGGTAAAATAGGAATATCCTCCCTCGCCATCATTGGAGGCTGCGTTCTCCGCCGATGGCTCCACAGGCCCGGCCACCTTTGCGGTATCCCCCGCCGTCACCGGCTTATTGTACTGGTACACATCAAAGGCCTCGTCCAGATAGCTGACAGAATCGCCGCCCAATTCGGCGGTGAAAGCGTAATCCCACCCGGATTCCGCCAGTTCCTCTGGTGAAGCCACTCCTGCCTGGCTGCGAAATACGTCAAGATTCACGGACGTAAACAGCACGGCTGTCACCAGAAGCAGCACCAGTCCTCTCCGTTTCACTTTTCCCATGTACGTTCCTCCTTCACTGATTTTTATCATTCACAAGCAAAAGCTCTCATGCTGTCTCTATACTAAAATATACACTTCTCCTTTTCAACACAAAAAAAGATGAAAAAAGTTTGTTTTTTTATACAACAAATCTTCTTTCCTCCAATTTCATCTATGTATTTTAACATAATTACAGGATTTTTTCGCAGGAAATGTATGGCATTTCATTTTTTTTACGCAAAAGAGTCCCGCTGTGCGGGATTCTTTTAAGCGAAAAATATTTTCTTTTCATCGTTGCGAAATGCTGTTTTTTCCGTTGCGTTTGCCCCCATAAGAATGACCGTTTTTTTATAACCCTCCACAGGGTAAAATGATAAATTTCCCTCTGGAGCGAAGCTGCGCGTCCTCGAGAATTTCCGGCAGCTTCTCCAGGGGAGCCATCTGATACACCATGGAGCTTACGTCGATCCTGCCGGAATCGATGAGGTCGATGGCCCGCTGCTGGGTATAGGGATTGATGTAGGAAGCTTTTATGGTGATCTCCTTCTTGAACAGCTCAAAGGGCCGGACCGCCACCGTGTCCTCCGGCCGGGTCAGGCCAAACAGCATAACCGTGGACTTCCTCCCTGCCAGGGAAATCGCCTGGGCCACGGTCTCTGTCCTTCCCACGCACTCGATGACAACAGCTATTCTGTGTACCCCATGATGAAGCAGCACCTGGTTTACATCCCCCGCCGCCGGATCGATGCACAGGTCCGCTCCCAGCGCCTCCGCCAGCCTGCGCTTTTCCCCAATGGGCTCAAGGAGGATCACCTTTGCCGCGCCCCGCAGCTTCGCCAGCTGCAGCATGATCAGCCCGATCATGCCGCCGCCGATCACCAGCACGGTATCCCCGCAGCTGATGTCACACAGATCGATTCCGTGGAGACAGCAGGCCACCGGCTCCGCCATGGCGGCTTTGGTATATTCCGTCCGGGAGCTGATGGGATACACCTGCGAGCGGGGAACACAGCAGTACTCAGCGAATCCGCCATTTACCGTTGTCCCGATTCCGGTGATATGCTCACAGAAATGGCCGATTCCGCTCTTGCAGTAATAACATTCGTTGCAGAGCTTGTTGGGGTCCACGCATACCCGGTCTCCCGTCTGAATGTCCGTAACCTTCTCGCCCACCGCGGCCACTTCCCCCGCGAATTCATGTCCCAGGACCGTTCCCGGCGGGGTCTGGGCCGCCCCCTCGTCGCCGTTAAAAATATGTACATCCGTACCGCAGATACCGCAGGCTTCTACCTTGATCAGCACCTCGTCCTCCTTTGGGACCGGCACCGGCAGCTCCTCGATCCGAATGTCATGCTTTCCATAAAATACCGCTGCTTTCATATGGTTTCATCCTCCTTTTTTTCATTTCCCCTATTATAAAATGTATCCGCGCTTCCTGCAACAGAAAAAATGCTGCAAAAAGTTTGCATTTCCAAATGATTCCTCCAGGGTTAATCATCCCCCAAAAGGGGCTTCGTCACCAGGAAACTCCGAAAGCCCTTCAGGTTCAGCTCTGACCGGATGCTCCCGTCAAAGCGGCAGTTTTCCCTCTGAATCTGGCTGTCGTCCGCCGCTCCCGCCGCGTACCGTTTCACGCGGATCAGATCCCGGACGTCCGCAAGCCCGTCGCCATCAGCGTCGCCCGGGGTCGTCACCTCCGCCGCCAGGTCTCTGTCATAGGAGGAAGCATCCCGGCCCCGGAAACGAAAGACGACATCCTCTGTCTGGGGTGTGCCGACGCCCTTGTACCGGAAGGAGACGAGGGCCCACTGGCCGTCATGCGGGCCATCCTGGCCGGTCAGCCTTACCGATAAACGGTCCCCCATGGAAGAGACAGTTTCCGCTACCCCTTCGCCGCAGGCGACAAAGGCCGATGGGTCGGTGGGTTCGTACTGCTCCGCGTCATACTCTATGGCGGCCGTCAGGCTGTCATAGGAGCCCGCCGTCTTGAGAAGGAACGTGACGATATCCCCCGCAAGTATCCGCTCTACCGAGACCTCTCCCTCCGGCTGCGTCTCTTCCAGGGACCAGGACAGGAAAGCGCCCTGATTGTTGCCGTAGGAATACAGGGAAAGGGCTCCCCCCTCATACTCCTCCGTAAGCTCCGCCGTGAACACATGCTCCGGCGCGCCGGAGTTCCACACGATAAGCCGTCCGTCCTGTACGCTGGCATCTACCGTGTAGATCTTCCCCTCCGGAACGCCGTCCGGAAAGAGGCTCTCCGTCTCGATGAAATTCTCTCCCCTTGTGGTGATCCCGGCATCCCCGCACTCCGCGGAATCGGGATCCACGGCTCCTCTGACCTGCAATCTCCCGTCGCTGGTATAATAGAGTTGGATTCCCTTCCCGGTGGTCTCCGGCAGGGTGCCCTCCTCCCCCACGATCAGGCCGTAGCCGGTATAGTTGGCCGCATACGCAAAGCTGGCGTGAAAACTCTCCGCCTCCTTGTCCTTCATGGTCAGCAGCGACCGGTGGATACCGCCGTCATTGCGGTGAACCGGAGCGATGCCTCCGTTTTGGGCAATCCACTGTTCAGACGGGTTTCCCCGCTCCGGCTCCTCCTGAACTGTGTCAAAATAATAGGAATTCCAGTTTTCGTCCAGCTCCGCCAAATCCTGCACATCCCGAAGATCATGCCAGGTGCTGTGGGCGGCCTTCAGACGCAAAGACTGAAAGGCTCCCTGGTTACACCCGGTGGAATACAGGGAGAGGGCCCCTCCGGCGTAATCCCCGCTCAGGGCCACGGAAAATACATAGTCCGGATATTCCTCGATCCAAACGGTAAGCTGTCTGCCGCTGACGCTGACACGCACCGTATAGGATCTGCTGTTCACATCAGCATTGCTCATGCCCGGCACCGGGCCGCACTCAACATACCCGGTACTGACTTTTGTGATTACGGCTCCCGTCCCCGTGTACGATGCGGTCTGGGAATTGATGGCGCCCCAGACGTACAGTTTACCCTCGCTGGAGTAAAACAGCTGAATCCCTTCCCCGGAGACCTCCGGTAGGGTTCCCTCCTCCCCCACGATCAGGCCGTACTGGGTATAGTTGGGGATGTAGGCAAATTCCGCGGTAAAATTCATGATCCGCCGTCCCGGCACCGTCAGCAGGCTGATGGTGGAGGCGTTCCCCTGGGTATGATCCGGCAAAATCCCTCCCCCGGCATAATCTGCCCCGCTTACGGTTCCGTCCGCCAGTCCCCACTGTTCGGACACGGTTCCCGGCACCGCCGCTCCCGTGTTCTTGTCCACCTCATAGGAATCCAGCTTTCCGTCCAGGGCCTCCAAAGCGGCAAGGTTCTTAAAATCATAATACAGCCCGTCCTCCATCCGCAGCCGGAAGGCCTTGAAGGCGCCGTGCAGCACCTGGTTCGTAAGCAGAGACACCTGTCCGGGGCGATACTGCTCTGCCAGCGCCACGCTGATATAGGCGTCCGGGCTTTCCTTCTCCCACACGGTCAACCTGCCGTTTTCCACAGAGACGCAGACCGTATAGGAATCGGACTTGTTATTCCCGCTTTTTGCGGGATCAATATCCCTTCCGGTCAAAGAATCCCTGGTATAGACGGAGGCTGCGCCGGTCCATTTATTGTATTGGGAATTTACGCTTACTCCCTGCGCGCCCGTGGTCACCACATCCTGGGGATTGATGGCTCCGGCTATATGGACTTTGCCGTCATTTTCCATGGCGATCAGCACGCCGCTGTCGTTGTCACTCTGCCCGTCCAGGGACACCGGAAATACGCCTTTTTCCCCTCCGACAGCAATCCCATAGATGCTGTAGGTCCCCAGCATCTCATACTCCGCGTAAAAGTCGGAATCCATCTCCTCCTTGTAGGTCAGCATGTTGTAGCCGTCCTCAAATACATGGGAGGGCTTTAAGTAATTCTGCCCATAAGTTCCCAGATACGCCGTGGTGAAATACGAATGGCCGTCTGCGCTGTCCGGATCCTCATCCGAGGGCTTTACCGGGCCAACTGCCGCTTCGACGTCCTCTTCCGAATCCGGCTTGTTGTATTTATAGACCTCAAACAGGTCGTCCAGAAAACCCACCCATTGATTCTCATTTACCAGAGCGAACTCGCAGTCATAGACGGACGCCTGCCCTGCCAGCTGAAACGTCACACGGCTCCAGTCCCCGTCAGCGCAGGAAACGATGGTCCGGTTCGCGTCCAGGTCCACATAACGGCCCTCCTGTCCCGCCTCCGGCTTCTGCTCCAGCCGCGCCAGCTCCCTGCCGTCCACGAACACCTTGCCGGCCCTTGTGGCGTAAGCTGTCAGGAACGTGGGATTCTCCCGGCTGTCGGAGGTAATGGTATAGGAGTCCTCTCCCCTCTGGGATGTATAGGTGACCTTGGAAATGACCGCGCTGTCCGTAAGGCCCAGCTTCGCCTCATCCGTATACCAGATCTGGGAGCGAGTCCCCTCTGCGGGCGTCACCAGCAGCGCGTTGGCCTCATGGCTCCCTGCATCCGAGGCGTCGTAGCCGTCGATGGCCTCCGTCAGCGCCAGGCTCTGGGTGTCCAGCTGCACCGGAAGGACTGTGCCGCTTCTTAAGAAAGCCGGAGTGGTGTCCGCAGGAGCCTCCACCGATTGGGCCGTTCCCTCGGAGGTGATGCGCTCCCCAGTATAGAGATCGTACCAAGTACCCTCCGGCAGAGTAACCTCACGAACAGAGGCTCCCTCCGTATAAACCGGCGCCACCAGGATCTCGTTGCAGAACATGTACTGATCCTCCACGGCAAAGAGCTGCTTCTCCTCCGGAAATGCCACCGCCATGGACTGCATCATGGGCGTGCCATCCAGCTCCGTCTGTAAATTCGTGCTGTACAGCGCCGGCAGCAGGTTCTGCCTGAGCCAGTAATAGTTTTCAAAAGCCTCCTGGGCCGTCTCACCGTAAGCCCAGGGATTGCGCTCCGTGATGCCGTGGGAGCGCATCAGGGGGCTGAAGGCCGCAAATCCCAGCCAGCGCATGTACAGTTCGTCCGAGGGAAGAGCGTTCCAGGTTGGAGCCTGGAGCCCGCCAATATCACTGCCCCATACGGAAAAGCCGCTGTTGGAAATAGATACGCCCCCCAGCACCGCCTCTTTTAAGCCATCGAAGGTGGCTTGCTGGTCGCCGCCGAACTGGGCCGCAAACTGCTGGCTTCCCGCCGATCCGGCCCGGGCAAAGAGCACAAAATCATCCCCCAGGGCCTCCTCCCACGCCTGCCGGACCACCTGATTGTAGGCATAAGCCTGATAATTGTGCATCTCATAGCCGGTCATGCCATTGTAGACGGAGGTATCCCCCGCTACCCACTCCCCATAATCCACCATGGCGCCCCGGATGCCCAGATCCCAATAGGTCTGCTTGCCGTTTCCCGTCTGCATTTTTTCTTTTGCCACCAGGACCGCGCTGGGATGGGTGTAGTCAATCTTGCGAAGTCCATTTTCATCCGCGTAAAAGGCGGTTCCCTCCAGATTTCGGATCAGCGGAAGATTTGTGTTCAGACTGCCGTCATCATTCCATTCACTGGCATTCCAGAGCAGTCCTTCCGTCAGCGTGCCGTTCCAGCCGCTCTCCGTGGAGCCGCCCCTCCACCAGATATCGGGATGGTTCCAGCCCAGCATCTTGACGTTATAGTCCCGCGCCAGCTTGATGGCGTCCTCCCGCTGGGAGGGAAGCCCCTCCCCAAACACGGCGGTGGGCATCATTCCAAGCGCCTGGTACCGGGACAACACGTCCTCCAGCAGCTCATAATAGTAATGATCATTCGCCATGGCCGCATCCGGATCCGGAGCGGTATTTCCTTTCCAATACCCTGTCATTCCCCCGATCCAGTATCCCAGGGCCCATTCCGGCACAGAGGTCGGCCTGCCTGTCAGCACCGTATAGCTCTGGATATTATCCAGGGGCGTCCCCGTAAAAATATAGAAATCCAAGGTAGGCCCGCAGAAATCGAGCTTATAGGCGCCGGGATCCGTCTCGCCGATATCGGCCGTCCCGCCGTAATAGGAGCTGAAGAACAGACTGTACCCCTTGCTGCTGTGAAGAAAAGGCACATTCACATAGGACGCCGTCCCGGCCTTTCCTGGTCCCATATCCATGTTCCACAGATCGTAGGTCTCCCCGTTCAGCACCGCTCCGGTATACCGCTCCCCCAGGCCGAGAAAGGTCTCCTCCGGCTCAATGGTCCCGTAGATTCCGGCAGCCTTGCGGACGTTGCTGCCGTCCACGTTCTCATAATGGGCCTTGATATCTCCGGAAGTGACGCTCCACACCTCTGCATCTCCCGCATAGGCGCTCAGGGTCCAGAATTGGTTCTTCCCATCCGCTTGGCTGTAGTTTAACACCAGTCTCTCCCCGTTTGCCTCCGCTGTCAGATGGCCCGCTCCGTCGTCCGTGTAGGTGATCTTCTCTACTTCCTCCGGCTGAAATTCTCCCTGATATTCCCCATCGCTGTCACAGATACGGATCCCGCCCGTACACGGGAAGGTCACCTCCAGCGTTAAAGGGTTCCCGCTGGCTTTGGTGGGAATCAAAAGCCTCGTCTCTTCCTTCTGAACCTCGGAAAGGATAAACTCCATCCCGTGTTCCGCATGCGTAAACACGGGTACGCTGTCCGAGCCCGCGGCGTCGCTTGTCAGCACAGAACCGGAAAGGTTACTGGCTCCCAGCGCAATGGCTATGCTCAGGGCGATGGCGAGCCCTCTTTTCCATGATTTTCGCAGCCTTTGCTTCATAAACGATCCTCCAAATATATCCGGCGGATCTGTGATCCGCCCATATTCAACAGCGGGATCCCCGCTTCCGGCAATGCCCCAGGAATCCCGCCTTCTTTGCTGCTGCCAGGGGCGAAAGGTAGCTTCCCACTGGTAGTTTTTCCAATGTGTTTTATAATATCTTTTACAATGTCTTCATCCAGTCCGCGATGATGGGCGTCAAGATCTCATAGCCCGCAGCGTTGGGATGTACGCCGTCCACTGTATATGCCGTGCCAAACTCCATCCCCAACAACTCCGGATTGCTGTAAAGGTCAAGATACGGGACGTCATATTTCGCGCAGACATTCTTCACCGCATCCACAAAGGTGTCCATAGAGCCTATTTCAGCGCTGATATCAAAATTGATGATAAATCCAATTTTGGCGGCAGGATATTTTTCCTTTGTCTTACAGATCAGATCCTCCAGCGCACCGTACCATGTGTCTGTGGCAAATGCTGTTGTACCTTCCGCTGAAAGTGTACCGGTTGTTCCAAATTTTCCCCAGACGTCATTTACGCCGCCATGCAGGATCACATAGTCGTAGGTATCTTTCTGCTTATTATCAAGCTGGTCTACGATCACGACACGCCGATTTACAGCACCCTCCTCATTTACACTTGTCCTGGTCAGAGTGGAAGCGCTGACGGCCACCACATCATTGTCCATTCCATAATAGTCCTCCAGCCGGCCGCCCCAGGATGTACCCGGCACGCCGTCATTTGCGCCATAGGCAATGGAATCGCCCAGGAAAAGTCCGGTTTTCCCATTCAGCGTCCCGAACTGTACGGTGCCGATTCCCAGCAGGGCTTTTCTCAGTTGGGTGAAATTCTCGTCCTCGGTATAATTTCCTTCGCCAAGCAGATCACTGTTTGCTTGATCAATGGTAACAGATGTGGAATCCTTGGCATACAGTTTCAGGCGAACAAGGTCCCGCACATCAACAAAATTATCTCCGGTAACGTCCCCCCGGACTGTCTCAGCTTCAGCCTTGTAGAACTTTGCCGCCGCAACGCCGGAGATCTCGGACGTCAACGTGAAACCGCCAAAATCATTCTTATCCGATCCTGTGCTCTTAAAGAGGTAGGTGGCGAATTTCCCGGGCTCATTTCCGGTCACGGTGAAGGTAAGCGTATTCCCCTCCGCTGTTACTCGTCCCTCCTCATTCTCCGTCATAGTGCCTGGGTAGAGGCGCTCTCCCGCATAGGTATATTTGCTGCTGTCAAAGCCAATCGTACCGCTGAGCTTGCTGTAAGCCTGATCCGCAGAGAGGGTTACCGCCACTCCGTTGGCAAGCTGCTCCCACTGCGCCGTCACCGTCGCCGATTCCGCCGGGGTATCCGCAAGTTCCAGGAAGGAAAAGGTATGGAAGCCGCCCTGGTTGCAGCCGTTGGAATACAGGGAAATGCTTCCGCCAGCGTAATTTGCGGTGAGTTTGACGGTCAGTTGTCCCGCATCCTCAAATTCTTTAATCCATGCGGTTAAGACTCCATCCTGGACTTTGACGCGCAGAGTGTATTCTGTTTTGTTGGTCTCGGCATTGGATTTATCAGGACTTACATATCCGTCTAACGACGGTCCCCACACCTGATGGCTGGCTCGCACATCCACAGAACCGCTCCCGCTCCATGCGGCAGTGGAGGCGTCAATTGCGCCATTTACCCGGATTCTTCCATCGCTGTCCACATCTACCTTAATGCCGTTCTGGGAGGTTGCCTGCTCTCCCTCGGGAGCGACTATCAAACCATATTCGGTCCAGTGAATCAGGTACTGTACGCTTGCCTCAAAATTCCTGACTTGCTGGTCCTTTAATGTCAGGAGAGTCTGTTGCCCGTTGTTATTGAAGTATTTCGGCTTTAATTTCCAATTTTGGAAATTGCCCTCTACGCCCAAATTGCCTGGATTTGGATCTGTACTCCACTGCTCCGTTGGCTTTCCGGCTACCATCTCTTGCCCATCCTGGAACTTGTAGGAATTAAATGCTGCGTTTACATCCTTCGTAAGATCCATTTTTGTGAAATCATATATTGCTTCTTCTTTCACAGGGTCGGCATTCTTTTTTATACGGAAGCTCTTAAAGGAATAATGCTGCGCATGGGTACCGAAGAAGGATACATAACCTCCCTCATACATATCAGTCAATCCAATAGACACCTTGTTGGCACTATGATTTTTCTCATAAACCGTCAGTACGCCATCCTGTACTTCCACGCATACCGTCAACGTGGCTGCGTCCCCCGCCACTTCTTCGCCTGAAACTATCTCCATAGTTGCGCCATCTGTCATTTCGGTCAGCTTCAATGCCGTTGTACTACTTACATAATTTCGATAATCTGCTCCCGCTACAGGACCGTTAACACTAACAGAATTTGCCTCCGCCTTTCCATCTTTCTTTATATTTGTGCTGTCTATTGCTCCATATACGAATATACCCCCATCATTTTCCATATAAACTGCCACACCGGTATCGTCCTCGCCGTTGTTGTTGACCGTTATCGGGAATACGGATTTATCTTTTGAACCAAACAGCAATCCTACCGGAGTACCATAACCTCCGTAAACCTCGAACTCCGCCTTGAAATTCGTCATGGTTTCCCGGTTATAGGTCATAACGGTATATCCGCCAGCTCCATCGCCTCCCTGGATGTATGTGGGTTTTAATCCGCCAATCCCCGTTTGTCCGAACCAGTTTGCAGTGAAATAACTGTAAGAGGTATTCTCATACTCTGCGTTCACATCTATATCCGAAGGCTTCTTTGGTCCTACAATACTCTTCGCTTTTTCTGCATCAGTTGGCTTTCTAAACTGGTACACTTCAAAATCATCATCAAAAACATCGACCGAACCATAGGGTTTGATCTGCGCTTCATAATCCCACTCGTCCGTCCTTTTAATACGGAAGCTCCCGAAGGCCCCCTGATCTGTGGCATTGGCGATCAGGGAGACATAACCGCCCTGATACTGGTCTGACAGCGAAACTGTAACAGATAAATCCGAATGTCCTTTCTCATACACCGTCAATTTGCCGTCCTTCACTTTGACGCATATGGTGATGGAGGGTGTATCCGCATTGACTTCGTCTGGAATAGCTGGTGCTGTATCAGTTCCAAACATGTTTGATGTTCTGATATTGCCTGTTCCAACCACAGTTTCATAAACAGTATATATTGCTTCTGTTATCGTGCTGTAAGTCACTCCGCCTGTCGTTTCAATTTGTGAACTATTTATGGCTCCATATACATATAAATTTCCACTTCCCTCCATGAACATCGCCACACCAGTATCATTGGCATTATTATTATCAAGCGTCAGCGGAAACACCCCCGACTCTCCGCCAAAGGCGATCCCGAAGGCGCGAGCGCTTCCATTGTAGAACTCATACTCCGCTTCAAAGTCCGTCATGCTCTCCTTCTTATAGGTCAGCACCGTATATCCTTGTCCGTCTCCACCCTGAATGTAGGTGGGCTTTAGCCCATACGCACCTGTATTTCCGTAATGCAGCGTTGTAAAATAAGAATATTTGATGCCTTCCGGGCTTTCATATGCCTCCGGATTCACAGCAGACGGTTTTACCGGTCCCTCCACTGCTTTGGCAGCCTCTGTATCGACTGGCTTCTGAAACTGATACACATCAAAGGCCTCGTCCAGATACCCCACCGTAGCGCCATTAAAATTTGCCTGAAACCCATAATCCCAGTCTCCCAGTTCCTCCTCCGTGAGATTGCCTGCGGATACCGGAAATGCGCTCACATTCACTGTGGTAAGCAGCGTAGCTGCGATGAGCAGCACAGCCAGCCATTTCACTTGTATTTTTCTCTTACTCATCAATCGTTTCCTCCTTAGAACAATCGTCCCCAGCTTTCCTCTTCCGGTTGCTCTGCGGGTGTTTCCGGCTCAGAGGGCGGAGTTTCCTCTCCCTGCTCCCCGCTCTCCCCGGTATCATCGCCGCCGTCTGCTCCGCTGCCGCTTACGGCATCTTCACCGCCGCCCGCATTTGCCCCGGAGCCGGTACCGGTGCTGCCGCCCGCATTTGCCCCGGAGCCGGAGCCGGTGCTGTCGCCGCCCGCAAGCTGTCCGAAATCTATTGCGCTGTCTTCCGTAGGTTCCTCCCCGTCAGAAACCTGCAGGCCGTCTTCCTCATTTTCATTCGCCGCATATCCCGGATCCTTCTCTTCCCCTTCGTCCTGATCCGCTTCCGCGCCGTCCCGATCCTGCTCTTCCTCTCCCGTTTCCTGCTGTTCAGCCTGATCCCGGGTACCCTCAGAGCCTTTGCCACCCTTTCCGGTCAGTATCACCACTGCCGGAACCGCAAGCAGGAGCAGCAGAAGGACAGTGACCCCAATCGCTATCGTTTTCTTCCGTGTTGTCATATCTGTCTGTTCTCCCTTTTTCCTACTCACCTTCAGTGTAACTTAGATTCTTATATACCACATCAGAGACATCATAATCTGTCAACAGCTTTTCTTCCTTGTCACAGAAATCTTCTCCCGAAACCATGAAGGTCTCCTCCGCTCCCAGGGAAATGTCATCCTTCACCTGGAACCTCAGATTTACATACAGTCCGTCTGCCGTGGCGTTGCCGGAAATATCCGCCACGTTTCCCACGCAGCGCACCGTACCGCTACCGTCGTCCGCCGTCTCCATCTCTTCAAACACGTCCCCGGTATCCGCGCTCACATACGCAAATTTATTCCCGTCATAGGCCACCTCAAGATAGCCCGCCGCAGCTTCTTGATCCGAATAGAGTCTGACCGGAACATTCACAATGTCCAAATAGCCGTCCTCCACCCGGGCGTATCTGCTGACGCCGGACACCTGCGTTCCATCCAGAGTGATCCAATAGGGTGTGATCTGGATCCCTGTAGAAAATGCCGTATTCGGAATATTTATGATGGTGGCTGTGACAAAATACTTTGCGCTCTCGTGAAAGTTCTCCGGCGCATAGTTGAACGCCACGCCGCCTTCCTTCGCGACAATCATTTTCCACACCTCCTTGGTTTCATAGAAGAGCGGCTCACCGCCGTCAATCCGGATCTCAAATCCCACCTTCTGATAGTCCAGGGTATCCACGGCGGACACGATCCTAAGCTTTCCGCTCTCTGTCTCCGCTGTAGTACTCTCTTGAATCTGGCACTTGACACTCAGCACCTCCGCAGGCACGAACTTTGCGTAGTATTCACCTATAATCACATCCGCTTCGACTGCCGTTGTACAATCCGCATCCGTGTACCAGCCCGCAAACAGCCAGTCTTTATGCGTGCTGTCTGTAGGCTTTGGCGCTATCAGGCTTCCCTCCTCTGGCTTGTAGGAGCTTAATTCCAGCCGCTCCGTGTATACCCCAGTATCCTGTGCGGTGATCTCCGAGGCCTGTGCTTCTGCCGCTTCCCCGGACCAGACACATACTCCTGTCAGGGTCAATGCCAGTGCCAGCGTCCCCGCCGCCAACTTTCTTGAAAGACCGCATACAAAATTCTTCTTCATGTGAACTCCTTTCCTGATTTGTTTCCTTTTCATTAATTATCAAAGTTGCTACCAAAATCAATATCGCCGCCATCGCCGTCCCCGCCGTCGATAAGGCCGGACGTACAGATCACATCCCCCTCCTCAAACATGATGACCTCCATTTCCGGTGTTTCGTACTTCTCTTTCATCTCGCGCTTCTCCTTTCACTAATTTTTCTAAATGGTGTCCGGGGACACCCCAGGACAATCCTTGCGGGCCTTTTCCATATAAAAAGATACCGGCCTCACTTTAATTTTCATGGTAAAAGCAAGGCCGATATTTTTCAACCGAAAATAAAATACAAAAAGTTTGATTTTTTATACAATCTACAGCAACACTGTCTATAGCGTAATGGGAAAGATTTATTTTTTACATATCCTCTCCACGATCCCGATCTCCCGCCTGATCTGTTTTCCACGGCGGACTGCCCCGCGCGATGCCCGGAACACCACAAAAAACGGAATAGACCATTTGTGACGGTAGCAGAAGGGCGCGTTTGCCTTCATCCATTCCAGATCGGGAAATATCCTGCTCCGGTAATACCTCCATCTTGTCCTGGCGGTGATGGGCCCCTCCTGCTGGAGCGCCAGCAGCTGCCGCTCCACCCGGTTCTTAGTGGTCCCGTAGGTGCCAGATCCCGCAAAATACGCCAACAACTGTTCCTCCTCAGAGGTCCATGTCTGTTCATACAGCCCCTGCGGATCCCAAAACAGCTTCCTGCCAAGCTCCCGGCACCGGCGCTCGAAGTCCCCGATACCAAGCCTGCCGGCTTCTGTCTCAATATAATCCCAGTCCAGAGTCTCTCCCTTCTTTCGGACATAGACATAGCAGTCCATCAGGGTACGCAGCCCTGTCCCGCCGCCTTCAAAGTGCTTATAGGCGTGCAGTATGAGATACACATAAAAATCCTCATCGCTGAAATGATAACCGTAAGCGCTGTCCTCATCCCGGATGAGACGCTCTCGCGCATTGGCGTAATACCTGGCCCAGGCAGGATCATGCGCCGTCCCGAACAGTTGGCGGTGCAGCTCAAAATTATAGACGGGAGGCTTCAGGTAGGTATCATGATTCCCCTTTCCAAAGGATTCCGCCTTATAACCCCTCTTTCTCATGTACTCCTTCAGCTGATCGGCATACGCGGCGTCAAAAAGGATATCATTGTCCGCCATCTGACGCATGCCGTACCGGGGATACAGCTCCTTTAACAGAATGCCTTTCAAAGGCATATGCCAGATTCCCTGCTCCTCCATAAACCCAAGGATCTGCCGGCATTCCGCATCCAGGAGCATATTCTTGCGTATGGCCCTGTTCTTCTCCTCCTGCCAGCGCGCCCGCACGTCCGCAGGCATATCCTCCCAAAATTTTACGGCCTCCAGACCCATACACACAATGGCCGTCATCATATGGAACCGGGCGGTGTGATAGAGCTCCCGCTGGTTCATCCCTGCCGCCACCATCGCCTCCGGCGCCTGACGCTTTAGCGCGCACCCGGCCAGATACAGCACATCCAGGCTGCTTTTGCTGATTCCTGTCTCACTCATCCCGCATTCCACCTCTTTCCCTCTCTTTTGCTGTCCATGCACCAAGATCGATCACCCTGTCCGTAATGGCGAGCGCCGCCGGACGATGGGTCACGATCAGCACCGTCCGGTCCGTCATGGCTCGCAGATTGGCCAGCAGCCTTGCCTCCGTGGCCTCATCCAGAGCGCTGGTGGCCTCGTCCAGCAGCAGAACCGGACGCCCGGAGAAGACTGCCCTGGCGATGGCGACGCGCTGCAGCTGTCCCTCCGACAGGCCCGTACCCCGCTCTCCCAGCACCGTGTCCAGCCCCTGCTTCAGCTCCGATACGAACCCATCGGCGCAGGCTGAGCGCAGCGCCTGATACAGGCGGTCCTCCTGCTCCATCTGCCCCCGGTCTCCAAAGGCCACGATTTCCCGGATGGTTCCGCTCAACAGCTGATTCCCCTGGGGCACATAGGCAAACATTCCCCGCCATCTGGCTGTCAGCGGTTCCCTTGTCCCTGCCGCCGTCAGCAGATACCGCTCTCCGGCGTCCAGGGGATACAGGGCCATCAGAAGCTTTAACACCGTACTTTTCCCACAGCCGGAAGGCCCGATGAAAGCTGCGTACTCTCCTTTTCTGATCTCCAGATCCAGACCGGACAATACCACGGGCATCGCAGCCGCCTCCCCTTCCCTCAAGACCGGAGGCAAGTAGGTGAACCCTGCATTTTCCATGCCTATCCCGGCAAAATCATTCTCGTAAAAGCGCCGTATCTCCTCCTTGCAGACAGCGTCCCTGGGGCAGTCCTCCTTATACGCTTCCGCCTCCATCAGCCGCTCGGCGCTGGACAGCATGGCATAATACCGGGGCACATATCCGGTGATGTTGGCCAGAGGGCTCTGTACCTGGCCAATCAGCTGAAGAACAGCCGTAAAGGTGCCGTAGGACATGGTCCCGGTCAAGATCCCATATCCGCAGAAGACCGCGCCGAATACGTAGGCGCCGTTCATGGCCGCCCCAAACCCGATATTGCTAAGACTGGAGAAGCGTATCCGTCTCATTCTGGCCGCCCTGCGGCTTCGCATATGCTCCCAGGCCTGTTCTGAAGTCTGCCGCTCCTGCCCGAAGGCGCGCAGGATCATCAGGCTTGATAGGCGCTCCTGGAAAAATGCCCGCAGCCTGCCCTCCGCCTCCTGTACCCGCTTGTGAAGGCTCTTTAACACCCTGCGGAAACTTCCCGTCAGGATGAGCAACAGGGCGCCTCCGGGCAGAAGGATATATCCGAACCTGGGCTCCAAGACCAGCAGCGTTCCCACGGCTCCCGCCATCCGCGCCGTCATCCCTGCGGCGCCGGGGACGATCTGGACCAGTCCGTCCGCTACCACTGCGGCATCCGAGGTCAGCCGGTTCACCCACTCGCCGGAATGTACCGCCGTGACTGCGGCGTAATCCTTCCGCAACAGAACTGAAAAAAGCCGGGCGCTGCACTGATTCTCCATGGCGGAGCGGGTGGATTCCTCCAGAACACGCCCCGCCGCCCGAAGCGCAATGCGCAGTACCGTCAGAGCGACCAGAGCCTGGGCGCCACAAAGGAACCCGACGCCGTCCCCGGCCGCCGCCCCATCGATCATGCCGCGCAGGAACAGCGCGTAACACACCCCAGACATGCCCAGTACCACCTGCAGCAGCCCCAGCAGCAAAATATACGATTTTCGCCTGCCAGCCGCCTTCCATAACCAGAAAAGCGCTGTTTTCTTTGACTTTGCCTTTTCCCTGCTCATGTCCGCCCTTTTTTCCTGATCCGGCCCAGGACGCCTTTAGTTCTCAGCAGCAACGCTCTTATATAAAAGAAATCGCACCAGATATGGACATATAGACGGTATCTGAAGTCCGTCACCGGATACGTCCTGCCGTCACGCGCCACGCCTGTCAGCACCCCGATGATATGGCGGTCCGTGATGCCGTACTCCCGGTTATAGCAGTGATCACCACAGAGTACGTAATCCTCCTTCCTCACCTTCAGGATACGGTGCAGCACATACTGCCCATTGTCCCGTTTATACAGGGGCACATCATATTTCTTCAGCCTGCCCTTGGGCTTTTCTATGATCATGAGATCCCGCCGCTCCCGGAGCAGAGGCAGCATGCTGGTGCCCACGTTGATGTAGATCAGGCGTCCGTATTGGTCTAAATAGCTCTCAAAATTCTGTTCATTCAATGATGGCACCTATGCTGCGGAGCTTGTCCAAAATCTTCTCCACATCCTTCCGTATCTGGTTCCTGGGAGCGTCGTACTTTGCCGCCACCGCTTCCACGATCCCCTCCGGAGTGGTCTCCCCCTTTAACTGCTCCACAATGAAGGCTGCGGTCTTATTACTCCGGACAAGCCCGGAAAAATGCGTACCGCCCGCTCCGACCATGATCTGCTCCCCATCGGATTCGTGGGTGATAAAACCATCCTTTAATCTCATATTACCAGTCCTTTCTGAAATCTCCTCTATGGGAATCCCCTTCCCCTCACAGCCTTTTCTCCGGATTCATGCCTTCATAGGACACCAGGGCAGCCGACTGCTCCATGGTGCAGCCCAGGGAATAAAGGCTTGCCTGTCCTGCCAGCCGGTCCAGCAGGGTCAGGACTCTGGAAAGGCCCGCCGGGTCGGCGGGACGGTAAGCCTGCTGCAGCAGCATGGGCCAGGCCTCCCGTTTCCCGATGGGTTCTATATGGTTTGACACATCCCTTCTCAGGATACAGACCGCCTTCAGCGGAACCGCGATGGGACTGCTCAGATGATGCTTGCCATCCCAGGGTGTCCCGTACACCGTCACGCCGCCCTCCGTAACCCGCAGCAGGGGTTTGTCGTCATTGACCATGACGGCCCGTTCCCCAAACTGCTGCCGCCACAGCCCGGCATGCGTGGACTTCCCGGTGCCGCTTCTGGCGGCAAAGAGATACCCCGTCCCATCCACGGCGATGGCGGAGCCATGGAACAACAGCGTATCGTAATCCAGCATTTTCTCTGCGATACTGCGGTAAACGGCCAGCGCTTCCAGGTATCCGTCGGTGAATCGGCGGGGCGGGATCCCCGCAAGCGCATCCTCCCGGGCAGATTTCCCCCGTTCGAAGTCGATATCCTCCTTAGAAATCACCACCGTGAGATCAGCCGGAGCCTCCGTCAGATATTCCCAACAGAGCCTCCGGACATAGTCGTGACAGGCGTAAATACCGATTACCCGCTCCGCCAGCCTTATCTTAAACTGATACGTAATCTCCCGCTCCATGCCCGTTTCCTTTCCCGCGCCGCCTTTCATTGGCTCCTCCCGTAGATTGCCGCAATCTCCCGCTCCAGCTCCTCAATCTCTTCCAGAAGACGCTGTCTTGCCGCCACCAGTTCAAGATCGGCGCCGGAATCCGCAACCTCTCGCCGGTACTCCAATGCCCCTTCCAGATCCGTCACAAAAAGGTTCTCCCCGCATTGCTTCAGATACTCGCAGAGCCTGGGGAATTTATCCGCCTCAAACAAAGCGGACCCCTCCTGAAAATCAACGGTCAATATTAAATTACCGCCTCCGGACGCCGCGCTTGAGATCGTGGTCTTGACACCGTTTTGGTTCCATGGCATGGCGCCTGCGTGCCACATCTCCTCCTCATACCCCAGGGTTATGATACCGCGCCCGTCCTCCCCGTGATGGATGACCGTGCGAAAGCCTGCTTCCCGGACCAGCGTATCACAAGAAGCGGTATAGCTTCCATCCGAAATATATATCGCCTCCGGAACCGCCGTCTGAAGTCCCGCAAATATTTCCCGCAGCTGCTCCATATAGCCTTCCAGGGGCTGCTCTCCATCCCATCGGACACAGGTCTCCCAGCCGGCAGACCTTAACTCCTCATATTGTTCCGGACAGATACAGCCCTCCCCGCCGGGATATTCCCGATCCGTCACGGCGAGGACCGCGGGATATCCCGCTTCCTGCAGCACAGGGTAGGCTTCCGTATAGATCTCCTCCCTTAATTCCGTAAATACGATCACCACGGAGCCCAGACCGTATTCCTGACGCTGCAGCTGTTCCTCCAGAGCGTCCAGCTCCTGCTTTCGCTCCCGCTGCTCCCATACCAGAGGCTCGGCCTTCTCCGCCAGCGCCTCCGACTGTCTGGCCAACTCCCGGTCCTGCTTCTCTAACAGATACAAGCCTCCTGCCAGAAAAACCGCTGATAAAATGATCCCTGCCAATAGTAATGCTTTTTTCATACTTTTCCTTACTCAAGGGCACAGGGTATGCTGTCCCTCTCCTGATAGTAAAAAATGTTGTGAAACCCGTTACGCTTCAGCATTTCCAACGCTCTGTCAAATCCGTTGGCGGCCCTTTCGCTCACATGGGCGTCCGAGCCTAATGTGACAAGATACCCGCCCATTTCCCGGTACAGTTTCACGATCTCCTCCTGGGGCAGAAAATCGTCATACCGGTCATTCAGGCCGGAGGTGTTAATCTCCAGGGCAATCCCATGGTCTATGCTATAGCGCAGAATGTCCTCGATCTGTGGTCGGAACTGCCGCAGAGCTATTTTGATCCCATACTTTCCCGTGATGTAGCGCAGCGGGCAGGTCAGGTGCGCCAGGATATCGCATGGAACTGTTTCCAACATCTTACGGACCTGTTCAAAATAAGCGTGAAGATAAGCCCTAAGCTCCTCTTCGGGCATCCTGGAAAAATCTATGAGGGAGTAAGGCGTCCTCTCATAAGGGCCCCAGATGACGGTATGCACGGAGCCGAGCACCACGTCGTACGCCTGCATTTCCAGGACCCGCAGACTGTCCTTTGGGTGGCTGACCTCATGCCCCACCTCGACGCCTGTCAGTATCCGAATATCACTGCTCCTGCTCTCTATCACTTCCTTCGCGGAATTTCTAAGGTTCCCATATAAATCCGTCCTGCCGGCATCTACCATGTCAAAATGGTCCGTCACAGCGAAAGCTTTCACTTCTCTCTGTTGCTCCTTAAGGGCCATCTCCGCCACCGGGCACTCTGAATCATGGGAATTGCGGGAATGGGTGTGCATGTCCGCCAGGACCCCCCGGTTCCTTATGGGCTTTATGGATCCGTTGGTCTCCACGAAATCCGCCCCAAATTCCCGGCACGCAATTTCATAGTCCCGGTATTCGGACAAAAGCCAGATCCCCAGCCTGGCGTATTGCTTTACCAGGGCGCAGCGTTCCCTGGAGGCGAAGGGAACCGTCACCCAGCTGGTCTGGGGACACGCATAGGGAAGCCATACCACCGCGTCCTTTGTGGCGGCGGCCAGCCTTTGCAGGCTCTCCTCATCTACCACTCCGTCGTAATGGATGACTGCGCCTGTCTTAAGAGCCCTGCGGACGCTGTCCATATCGCCGCAGGTCAGCGCCACGGAGGCCCCGGTTTCCTCCACCATATGTAAAAGCTGCTCCCGTACCGCCTCCGGAAAACCCCAGATCTTGTTGTCCAGCTTCAGCGTGATCCCCCACTTCTTAGCCAGGTCAAACACGTCCGCCAGCAGGGGAAGCTTTACACCCCTGAATTTCGCGGAAAACCACAGCCCATAGTCGAAGGCTGCCGCTTCCGCAAAGGTAAGTTCATGAATATTTTTCTGCTCCCTCAGCGCCGAACCGTCCAGGTGGCGCGCCACCCGGTTGATCACATCATCATGGAGCAACACCAGCTTTCCGTCCGCAGTGTAATTTGGGTCCAGCTCAATCAGGTCATAGCCCTGGCGGACCGCCGCCCGAAAGGCCGGAAGGGTATTTTCCGGATACTCCGTACTGACGCCCCTATGGGCCTGCAGCTGTATCATCCTTTCTCGCCCCTTTCTGCTTTACAAAATCTCAATACTGATACAATTATCGGTGAGACAATTTTCTCCCACATAAATATCAAAGCTTCCCGGCTCCACAAGGTACTCTCCCTGCTCCGTGTAGAATCCCAGATCCGCCCAGCCCAGCTCAAATTGGATCTCTGCCGCTTCCCCGCGCCGGATCAGCGGCTTCTGAAAAGCCTTCAGTTCCCGCAGCGGCCGCATCCTGGAGGCTATTTTGTCGTGGATATAGAGCTGTACCACTTCCTTGCCGTCGAAACTCCCCGTATTTTCCACGGTCACGGCGAGCCGGAATCGTTTTCCCGCCTCCAGCTCCCCCAGGGACAAGCATGTCTCCTCCGCCGTGACAGGACCGTAAGCAAAGGTAGTGTAAGACAATCCATACCCAAAAGGATACGCCGGGCTGGTCACACTGTCAAGATAACAGGGGAACAGCTCCTCCCCGTAGTAGCCGTTCACAAAATTTCCGCTGGAGGTGACGTTATAATACAGCGGGATATGTCCCGTTCTCCGGGGAAATGTCATGGCAGTCTTCCCGCTGGGGACCACGTCGCCAAATAAAATGTCGCAGACCGCCTCCGCCGTTTTCGTCCCGGAATGCCAGGCGTACAGGATCGCGTCCAGCTGCTCCGCCACCCCCTCCATGGCAAGAGGCCTGCCGCAGAAAAAGATCCCCACAACCTTTTTCCCCAGAGCTTTCATCCGGCGGATCATCGCCTGCTGCGGCGCGGAGAGGGAAATGTCCGACAAGCAGCGCCGCTCCCCGGTGGCCTCCCAGCTCTCCCCCAGCGCCAGAAGGACCACATCGGCCTTAACCGCCTTCTGCACGGAATCGTCGTAAAGCCCCGTTTCATCCGCGCTAAGCAGGATATGCTCCCTGTCCAGCTTCTCCTGCATGGCCTCCAGCAGGCTTTTCGTATCCTCTATCTGATAATCCAAAGTCCAGCTTCCAAGAAGGGACCTTTTCTCATGAACAAAGGGACCCAGCAACGCCACAGTCACATCCTTTTCTAATGGAAGCACGCCCTCATTTTTCAAAAGCACCATGGACTCCGCCGCCAGCGTCCTTGCGTCAGCCAGGTGTCCCGCGCGGTCCACCCTCCGCATCTTGCAATAGGGGCGGTCAAATAATCCCTTGGCGAACTTAATCCGCAGAATGCGGCGCACGGCGTTGTCCAACTCTTCCTCAGGTACCTGGCCACAATTCACCAGCGCCTCCAGATTTTCTCCGTAACAGCCGTCCACCATATCCATATCCACACCGGCGTGGAGTGCCAGCCTGGCGCAGTCCGCCCGGTTCCCGGCGACACCGAATCTTATCAGCATCTGAACCGCCGCCCAGTCCGAGACCACAAAGCCCTCAAATCCCAACTGTCCCCGCAAAATGTCCGTGAGATATTTCCTGCCGGAGGTGACGGGCTGCCCGCTGATGTCGTTGAAGGAGGACATCACCGTGGCTGCGCCCGCCTCCACAGCCGCCCGAAAAGCCGGGAGATAATAATTATACAGGCTGTAATCAGCGATCTCCGTCCGGTGATAATCCCTTCCGCCCTCGCTGGCTCCATATCCGATATAATGCTTCGCGCAGGCCGCCAGGCTGTCCGGTTCCTTAAGGTCCTCCCCCTGGAATCCCCGGATACAGGCCTGGCCCATAACCTGCGCCACATAAGGGTCCTCCCCCGGCCCCTCGATAATTCTTCCCCAGCGGGGGTCCCGGCTTAAATCCAGCATCGGCGCAAAGGCCCAGTGCACTCCCTCCGCCGCGGCCTCCCTGGCAATATTCCGATAGCATTTTTCCACCAGCTCCCCGTTGAAGGAGGCGGCGGCCGCCAGCGGGATGGGATACACCGTATGGTGCCCGTGGATCACGTCCCGGCCGAAGATCAGCGGGATATGACGGGGGCTTTCCTCCATGGCCACCCGCTGCAACTCGTTGCGCAGGGCAGTATTGATGTTGCTCTGCCAGCCGTCTTCCTGTGCGGCGTTCTTTTGCTGCTGGCCGTCTTCCTGGGCGGCATTCTTTTGCTGCTGGCCGTCTTCCTGGGCGGCGCCCTTATTCTTCTGCTTCTCATTGCCCGCCGTGGCACTTGAAGCCAGAATGATGGAGCCTATCTCTCCTCTCCGGATTCGTTCTTTGTATGCTTCCGCCTGCTCCAGAGTCTTTGGCTCCGGAATCTGGTTCAGCTGTCCGATCTTCTCCCGAAGGGTCATGGCGGCCAGCAGCCCCTCAATCTTTTCATCAAATTCCTGGTATCTCATATCAGTTCTCCCCATACCGGATCAAGTATTTCCCCACGCTGCACATAAATTGGGACACCTCCGGAAACAGCTCCGGTGGAAATTTTTCCAGAAATCCGTCCGCCTCGTAAGTAAATTCTCCCCGGTACTCTATGTCCTTTAGCGCTTTCATGATCGGAAAATAGTCAATTTTCGAGACAAAGGGCAGGGTGTGCAGGTCCTGCGCAAAATCGGTGTCGTGGACGTGCAGGGCCAGAAGCCTCTCATTTCCCAGAGCGTGTATGAACGCGGCAATATCCGTCCCCACCAGGGAAGCGTGTCCGATATCCAGGCATCCCACGATCCATGGGCTATCAATGGCATCCAGATACCGGCAAAATTCCCAGGGGCGGGAGCAAGTGCTGTCTATGATACAGTGCCCCGACGGATTATACTGCCACATATTTTCAACGGCCACCTTCACGCCAAATTTCTCGCAGTAGGGAATCAGACTCCTATAGAACGCCACATTCATCTCAAAAAGCTCCTCCGGGTGTTCCGCGTAAGTCAGGTGCTGGAGGGGATGCACGATCACGATCTTCGCCCCCAGGACAGCCGAGGCCTCCATGGAGCGGACAATCCTCTGATAAATCTTTGCATCCTTCTCCGGAATCCCTACGCTGGAGTGGTACGGCGCATGGGACTGGTTGCAGAATATCCCGCACTTCTCCGCAAAGTTTTTAAGATTCTTAAAATATTCCACAAAATTTTCTCCATAAATCGACGAATCATCCGGATGAGCATAAAAGGCATAGTCAAAGGCATCAAATCCCGCCTCCGCCAGGATCCTGATTGCTTCCTTATCCCCGCGTTTTTTCGCGATTCCTGCTGTTGTCGTCGATAAAAGCATAGTCACACCTCCTGCTGCCTGGTAAGAATAGCGTACCAGCGGTTCACAATCTGCTCTGTCCCCTCGATGGACGGATGTACCATATCCTGAGAAATAAAGGCCGGGTCATTCAGTATCTCTCTGCCGTCCACAAACCGCAGCCTTCGTTTCGCGTACTTTTCTACAATTTCACGGAACATGCGGCCCGGTTTCTGCAAAGCCGGTGTATTGAACCCGTAAATACTCGTGGCATAGATGGGTCTGTCCTCCCTTGAAAATACTTCCGTAAATTCATCAATCCGCTTTTCAAATACCTCCGCGTCCATCTCCAGCATGTTGACCCCCATCTCCACCGTCGCAAAATCCCAGTCCTTTCTCGATACGATGTATTCCGCCATTGCCCTCTCCATATGAGCAGAACCCGCAAAGCCAAAATTGATATAATCGCACCGCAGCTTCTGGGACAGCCGGAAGGGATACGTGTAGGGCGCCGCAAGGGCCAGGCTCCCATGGGTTATGGAGGAGCCATAGGCAAGATACGTCTTCTCTGGAAGATCCTCCTTCTTCGGCGGCTCCACTTCTCCCTCTATGCCCACATAGCGTACCTTCAGATACGGGAGCACCACGCGGACAACGTCCGGCTTGAAGGGTAGCCTGCACGCTTCCTCAATCTGATTTAACAGTTCCGCGTTCCGGGGCTTGTCAATTTTAATTCGCGTGTTCCGGCTCCCTATGACTCTGGAGGAATTTTCCCAGCCGCCCTGAATGGAACCGTAATAAATATACGCCACGGCCGCCTCCGCCGATTCCTCCGCATTCAGAATCAGCGTGGCAAAGTCCCCCTTGATCTTAAACCGCAGTTCCACGCCTGTCCCGTAGCAGCTAGTGTTATTCTTCGCGCTTTCATTCAGCTTTTCCCGTACTTCCCTTGGTACCCGCCACATGAAATACCCTTCCTTACAGGGCTCCAGTTCCGCCACATTGTGGAACTCAATATTGTCAAAAATCATCCTCATTTCCCCATTTCTATTGCCTGTTGCATCACATCATGTATTTTTATGATAAGAGTTCCCCGCGCGTCTTTCAACCGAAAAAATATTACAAAAAGTTTGTTTTTTTACATAAAGTTTCTCTAGGACACTCAATCACATTCAAAAGAGCCATGGCACCAGAACTTGTGAAGGCAATGCGCGTATCGCTGAAACCATTTTACCAAAAAAGCAGCCCTGGGGCTGCTTTTTGCGCAAATTGTATCTTTGACCTGCTCCATCTTTATTCTGGACGTTTCCTCGTCCTCACAAAGTACAATTTTCATAACTTTCTCCGCTTTTTCATTCAGCGCGTTCTGCCAGCTGTTTCTGCAGTCTTGCGATTTCCTCTTTTAGCTTCTGATTCTCCTCATTCTGGCGCCTCACCTCAGCATCTTGTTCCTTAAGCATTTGCTCCTGCTCCTCCAGCTTCCTGTTCTTCATCTCCAACTCCTTCTGCTGCTGCTCAATCATATATTGCACGGTATTTTGATCCAGGATTTTCAACGCCTCCGAAAACATATTCAGCACCTCCTCTGGCTTACTCATATATTCTGCCATATCACGGTATATCTCCTCAAGCCACGGGTAGTCCTCTGCCAAAATCTCTGCCGCCGACACATCCTCCACAGCCAGCAGGGACAGCCACCCCGTCCGCTCACTTCTATCTTTAGGATAAGGGATTTTCCGGAATACGTCAAGGGCAATGAGGCAATATTCCTGCAGAAGCTCCAGCTCTAAGCCGGTATCGAACACTGTCTTCCCCATATGAATATATCCTAGTCCCTGCCGGTGGAATGCTTCTGTACTGGTCTCAAACAGAACAATCGTATACACCTTTTTCATATCGCTGTATGTAAACGCTTTCCCCTTCTCCCCCTTCACCCGGCTGTACTGACGCAGCACCAGATCCGAAGAATAACAGCTCATCCGTTCCCCCGGAAACAGATAAGGCACCTTCTGGATTTCCACATTAGCCAGGGAACCGTCCTCCAGTTCCACCAGGATATCCATAATCAGCAGCGCACCTCCGTCCAGCAGGGTTTCCTCGCTTGGCAGAATATGCTTCACCGTTACTTTCCGCCCCAGCAAGCTGCTTAGGAACCTCGAAAGCCTTCCCGGATAAATCTCCGGGTGAAACAGCCGCTTGAAAAACGGGTCGTAAGTGATTGGCAGGGTTTTCTTCCGGGTACAATAATCCAGAAATCTCTGTCTCCACTTTTCCTCCATGGACTGGTAACGGTGAAACAGAGCTGGCTGTTTCTTCAAAGCCTGTACTACCTCCTTCTCTGATTTTGCATACAATGATGTTTTCGTTTGCTCCATAAGCAATCTCCTCCTACTAAAAATGTAATTTCTTCCATTGGAATACGTGGTGTGAGCACACCGGAAGCTTAGACCATTTCTGACGAACTGACTATAACACAAAAAGTATTCCGAAACAAGAGATGATTTTTCACAAAAAACACTTTCTATTTTTTTCGCTTTTTTCCGTGATATTTCATAAATCCCACTCTACATTTCCCCCTAAAAAACATTGCTTTTCGTGAAATATCCGAATTTTTCGCAAAAGCAGAATTATAAAAAGAACCACAGCGATATTTTACAGGAAAACGCACCATGGTTCCTCTTTCATTTTATTGATTTTGACAATGTCAGCACCCCGGACATCGTCCTGTGTCCGGATGTTACACTGCTTCTGTCAGCGCTGTCCCTGCGGAACAAATCCTTGCCGCTCAACATTCGCCCCCAGAATATCCTTTATCTGCTGCAAATCCGTGATTTCGTAGTCAATCCTAAGGGTGCTCTCCCTCTTATGCCCCTCCCGGTTGTACCAGCAGCACACAATCCCGGCGTTGTTCCCGCCCTGCATATCGCTGGTCAGAGAGTCCCCTACAATCATCACTTCGTCCTTTTCATAGGGCCCAATCTCAGCAAACACAGAATCGAAAAATCCTATATTAGGCTTCTCAACGCCGATTTGATCCGAAATAAAGGCGCCGTCCAGAAGCCGGTCAAGCCCTGACTTTTTCAGCTTCCGCTCCTGGGCAACGTAGGTCCCGTTGGTGACCGCATACTGCTTCACTTTTGCCTTTAACTCCCGTACCAGTTCATACCCGTCGTCATTGAAACATACCGTGTCTCCCAGACGCACCTGGTATTCCCCATTGAACTCCTCCACCCGGTCCGTGGAAATTCCCTCTGAGGCAAAAAATTCCCGAAACCGTCCCAGGAGCACCTCCTGTTTGGTAATTTCTCCCCGTTCCAGCCTTTTCCAGTAACTTTGATTGATGACGGAATACCGGGCAATCATTTCATCTGTACACTCCCCCAGGCCAAACAGCGAAAAGCAGGTCAAAATGGCCTGCTTCTCCGCTTTTTCAAAATTCAGTAAGGTTCCGTCAATATCCCATAAGAGCACTTTCATCATAATTTACCCCATTACCTTCTTCAGCCATGCATCCGCAATCACCGGCCACACAGCCACCTCGGCCGCAGCTGTCTTCGGGCCCTGGCCGCAATTATAACTTCCTTCCGCCATCATCCGCTCTTCCTGGGTAACGGAAATCTCACCCTTATCAATTTTCTCCAGCAATATCCGGCTCTGCTCTGAACAATACGGTTCGCTGTAGTCACTGTTTGCCCACGCCTCCGTAGCAAGGGACAGCCCATGACATCCCTCCGAAAAAACATGAAGCGCATAGGGTACTCCCTTCTCCCGGCAAGCCTCTGCCATCAGATAGGAATTTTCCACCGGCACTGCGTCGTCGGTCTCCGTATGCCAGAGGAAACAAGGTGTTGTCTGCTCCGTCACCTGAAGCTCCAAAGACATATACCGCAACTCTTCTTCCGTTGCATCCTTCCCCAGAAGGTTATCAAACGACCCGCGGTGCGCTTTTTCCCCGGAGGTAATCACCGGATACGCCAGCACGGCTGCGTCCGGACGGTTAGAAAAGCCCGCGTAAGCGGCATTTTCCTCTGAAACATCTGAAAAATGCACACACAGAGAGCCGCAGAGATGACCTCCCGCAGAGAAGCCGCAGATTGCCACCTGATTTGGATTTACACGAAACTCACCGGCTTTGCCGCGCACCCAGCGGACCGCCCGGGATAAATCCCGCAACGCCTGCAGCTTCAACGGCATACGACCTAAGGGATTCACGGTATAAACACACACAAAGGCCTGGTATCCTTTTTCAAAGAAATCCATGGCCACCACTTCACTTTCAGACGGGGAAACCGAACTGTATCCGCCTCCCGGCACCACGATCATACATGGCCGTTCTTTGTCGTCTTCGTGAAGATAGCCGTATATCATCGGTTCAAACCCATAAGCGCCCTTATAATGATACTCTCCCGGCTCCCACAATTTTGCTTTTAACTGTTTCATCGTTTGTTTCCTCCTGGAATCATACATTTTCCTTAGTATAGGGCCCGCTTCGCGAACCCTATAATCATGATTCTATTATAGGAACCGCTTCGCGAACCCTATAATCATGATTCTATTATAAACTTCCTGTAATAATATTGCAATTCCAGATTTTTATTCAAATCTTATCATATAGATGACGCACAGTGATAAACCGGTTATCTGCTCCGTAATCAATATTTTTCGGCAGCTTCCGCCGCCTTTTTCGTTTCATGCACCGTACCAAACGGATGTTGCGGCGGGGCATAAATGGAATACAGCTTTAACGGTGTGTTCCCTATATTGATAATATTGTGCCATGTTCCTGCCGGAATGATCACTGCGTAATTGCTGTTTACTCTCTGCTGATGGTTCAGAACTGTTTTGTTTTTTCCCATCATAACAAGAGCGCATCCGTTTTCAATACGTATAAATTGGTCCACATCAGCATGTAGCTCAAGTCCAATATCTCCGTGGACCGGTATGCTCATCAGCGTTACCTGGAGATGGTTACCTGTCCATAATGCCGTTCTATAATAGGGATTCTGTTTGGTAAAACAGTCGATGTCCACTACAAGCGGTTCTGCTCCATAATCCCCTATGTCAGGAGTATGACAACCATAGCTGTTTCTATTCACACAGTTCACCTTCGATAAAATATCTTCAGTTTCAGTATATGAGGGGGACAGAAAATCTGTGATGGCGCTTTCATTTTAAATCAATATTGACCCATCCGGATTGCGCACTTTGATAATAACCTCTTACTTTCTTTCAAAACAAGAAAGCATTGGGGTCAACCGATAAAAGCTGGTGATAGCCCCGCTGCATGAGCCCGGTGTCCCTGCGATGACTGCCCAGCACAATCTGCTGTAAAGGCCAGTACGCGTCGTTAAGCTCCGCTTTTCTTTCCGCGGCTCCCGGCTGCGCATGCCCATAATGTTTCAGAACCTTTCTGCCAAACTCTTTTCCAAAATCATCTTCACTACAATCCAGAATACAGAGGAAATCGTTATCCGGGTCTCCGACCACAAAATCCCCAAAGTCTACCACGCCATATAATCATTTGCGGAGATTCCTATGTGATTCATCACCGACAATATTTCATTCTTAAAACCATTCTCTTTCCATCTCATATAGCGCTCCTGTCTCTCCATTTTCGAAATACAGAATACTTAAATCTTCATTCGCTCCATACAAAAATAAACCTTTTTGCTGTTCTGCAAGCCTTGCTCTTTCCTCTATGGTTGTACGAGTTAATAAATGATAAGCCGCTTCGCACCTTTTTATCCAAAGTGTTTGGTATTGATCATCTGTAATAATCCTACTTTTTAAATCCCGTATTGAATATAAATGGAATCGTTCACACCACACGATATCATTTTTGTAAAGAATCTGTCCGGTTTCTGACGTCACAATATCATCAAAATCATACCTTACCGGAATCGTGGTCAAACCTGCTTTATATACAACAAAAGCTCTACTATGCCCGTCTGTCAGAGTCAGCCGGCCATTATCAAAATCATGGACCGGCAATGGTTGAAATTTTTGCATGTCATTGGGGCTAAACCATTTTTCTATTTCCATAAGTTTTTTTCTGTTTAAATAAAGTTGACTGATTCCCAGACTATTAATATCTACCCAACGAACACCCGAAAACTCCTGCTTACGGTTACTAGCCATTATTTGATTCCTTCTCTCCCTTCCACATTTTCCCTGTATTTCAGGACTCGTGTTCCAAAACCTTTACTACGTCTGACAAATCATCACAGGCAACGCTGTCTTTCACCTTTTCATTGTGGAAGTTCTTGTGAACCAATATGGATTTCATACCCGCGCTCCTGCCTCCTTCTATATCCGCAACCGGATTGTCTCCAATCATATAAGCCATGTCTGGATATCGGGCAGTTTTTAAGGCGTACTGAAAAATCTCTATTCTCGGTTTTTCAAATCCCACATTTGAAGACACGATATATCCGGCGAAACAATCTGACAGGCCCAATTTATCTATTACCCGAGGCAGCTCCGGGAAATTGTTGGATAAAATATAATTTCGGTATCCCATTTCCTGGCATTTCTGCAAAATGTCCTTTGCTCCGTCATACAAGGTATAATTTCTGTGGTCCAAAATAGAGTCCTTAAAAATCATATTCACAGTTTGCCAATCTGCTTCTGCCACATGATTCTGTTTATAAAACCCCTCGAAATTACGAAACAGCGTCTCCCACCATTTTGCCCCGGTTGCCCCCTCATAGGATATCTCCGGCTTATACCAGGTACATGCAGTATGCAAAAATTTTCTGATCACATCAATCTCCACCGCATATTGAACATGCTCTAACGCTATTTTCAACGCACACAGAAAGGATTCGTTGGGATGAATCAATGTCCCGTCAAAATCCCAAAAAAGCGCCTTCTTACACATACCTGTCTTCCCCCTTGTGAATTTTTCATTTATTTTATCACAGACTTGTGGACAACTCAACTGCCTGTTGCCGTTTATTGACTAAAGGATAAGATTCTGGATGGGCAACGGCTATTCGAGGACATCACCTATCCCGATAGTTATGGCCGGGAATGGGAGGCGACATTCAAAGCACCAATTATTCTTTCACAATTTTTTCAAATTCTTATCATACCTAATTCACAATTACTCGATATGATAATAATCAAACAAAGGACAACTCCTTTTTCATATACATTTTTCTTTTCTTCATATGCCAGCCGGAAAATCCCCCCTTTCCTGCTGGCCCTCCTTTTGTTTAAGGTCAGTTTAGTGAAATAAAAAAACGCCACACATTTCTGTATGACGCAAACATCCCTGAGCGTGCCGGGGTTCGAACCCGGGACAACTTGATTAAAAGTCAAGTGCTCTACCAACTGAGCTACACACCCCTATGCAATTCTACTATTGCAAGTGCCCAGTTCCGGAATCGAACCAGAGACACGAGGATTTTCAGTCCTCTGCTCTACCAACTGAGCTAACTGGGCATAAAGAGTTGCGGGGGTAGGATTTGAACCTACGACCTTCGGGTTATGAGCCCGACGAGCTTCCAGACTGCTCCACCCCGCGATATAATATGAAATTGTTTTTATCTGCTTTTACAGATAAAATGGATGGAGAAGGATTGAACCATTTTGGTCGTTCCCTCGGATTACACCTTATTGGTATAAGTGGATGGAGAAGGATTCGAACCTTCGAAGGCGGTGCCAACAGATTTACAGTCTGCCCCCTTTGGCCACTCGGGAATCCATCCAGAAAGCCGATGATCGGACTCGAACCGATAACCTGCTGATTACAAATCAGCTGCTCTGCCAATTGAGCCACATCGGCAGATACTATCGCTGATTGATAACCAGCTGCTCTGCCTCTTATTGCCCTCCGTGCAATAAGCACGATATATTCAAAAAAATAATGGGACCTATAGGGCTCGAACCTATGACCCTCTGCTTGTAAGGCAGATGCTCTCCCAGCTGAGCTAAGATCCCATATAACGACCCAGAAGGGACTCGAACCCTCGACCTCCGCCGTGACAGGGCGGCGCTCTAACCAACTGAGCCACTAGGCCATTTAAAAGGCGATATACCTTCAAAATTTCACACAGAAAACCGATTCCTTTTTGGTCAAGCCCTCGACCGATTAGTGACAGTCAGCTCCACGCATTACTGCGCTTCCACCTCTGCCCTATCTACCTTGTGCTCTTCAAG